>NZ_CP080648.1 GCF_019599145.1 Streptomyces akebiae
AGGCGATCGAGCGGGAGATCCTCGCCGGGTTCGAGATCGACGTCCTGGAGATCCGCGACCCTCCCCCGTCGTCGGGGAGTCCGAGGAAGCCCGGCGCGGCCGGCGTCTGGCGCTCCTGCAGACCGCGCTCCTGGAACACGCGGCGAAGTGGAACCTCAAGACCGTCATGACGTTCCACCAGAAGGTGGAAGAGGCCGCCGCGTTCGCGGAGAAGCTCCCGGCGACGGCTGCCGAGCTGTACATGAACGACGCCACCGACGACGACCTGGCCGCCGCCGACAAGCTGCCGAAGTCCTCCATCAACGCGGAGTTCTACGAACTCGAGGCCGGCCGCCACGTGCCGCCGGACCGGGTGTGGTCGGCGTGGCTGTGCGGGGACCACCTCGTGACCGAGCGGCGCGAGGTCATCAGGCAGTTCGCAGGCGGCATCGACGCAGCCGGGCGCCGAGTCCACCGCGCCTTCCTCGCCAGCGTTCGCGTGCTCGGAGAAGGCGTCGACATCACCGGCGAACGGGGCGTCGAAGCCGTCTGCTTCGCCGACACCCGCGGCTCCCAGGTCGAGATCGTGCAGAACATCGGCCGCGCCCTCCGGCTCAACAAAGACGGCAGCACCAAGGTCGCCAGGATCATCGTGCCGGTGTTCCTCGAGCCCGGCGAAGACCCCACCAACATGGTCGCCTCCGCCAGCTTCAAGCCGCTCGTGGCCGTGCTCCAGGGCCTGCGCAGCCACGATGAACGCCTGGTCGAGCAGCTCGCCTCCCGCGCCCTCACCAGCGGCAAGCGCCAGGTCCACCTCCAGCGCGACGAGGACGGGCGGATCATCGGGGCCGGCGGCGCGAGCGACGGCGAGGACCAAGAGCAGAACGAAACCGACGCCGCGGCAGAATCGGCCCTGCTGCACTTCTCCAGCCCGCGCGACGCCGCGACCATCGCGGCGTTCCTGCGCACCCGGGTCTACCGGCCCGAATCCCTGGTATGGCTCGAGGGCTACCAGGCCCTGATCCGCTGGCGGGCGGAGAATCAGATCACCGGCCTCTACGCCGTGCCCTACGACGTCGAGGTCGAAGTCGGCGCGACGAAGGCGTTTCCGCTTGGGCGGTGGGTGCACCAGCAGCGCAAGGCCTTGCGGGCCGGTGAGCTGGAGGAGCGGCGCAAGGTCCTCCTGAACGCGCCAGAGGCCGGGATGGTCTGGGAGCCGGGCGAGGAGGCGTGGGAGAACAAGCTCGCCGCGCTCCGGTCCTACCGGCGGGCCACCGGACACCTCGCCCCGCGCCAGGATCAGTTGTGGGGCGAAGGCGAGGCGATGGTGCCCGTCGGGCAGCACATGGCCAACCTCCGGCGCAAGGGCGCGAAGAACGGCCTGGGCAAGGACCCGGAGCGGGCCGCCCGGCGCGCGGCGCAGCTGACCGAGATCGACCCGGACTGGGACTGCCCGTGGCCACTGGACTGGCAACGCCACTACCGCGTCCTCGCCGACCTCGTCGACGCCGACGGCCAACTCCCCGACATCGCACCCGGCGTGCTGATGGACGGCGACGACATCGGCAAGTGGCTCCAGCAGCAGAAGCAGCCGGGCACCTGGGCCCAGCTACCCACCAACCAACAGGAACGGCTCACCACACTGGGCATCGCACCGCTCGTGGCACCGACTGCCGCCCCCGCAGCAGCGGCCGGCCGTACGGCGGCGAAGGGCCCGAGCAAGGCGCAACAGGCGTTCCAGCGAGGCATGGCAGCCCTCGCGCAGTGGATCAAACGGGAGGGCCAGAAGCCGGTGCCCCGCGGCCACAGCGAAGAGATCGCGGTCGCCGGCGAGGCGGAGCCGGTGACCGTGAAGCTGGGCGTATGGGTCTCCAACACCCGGGCCAGGCGGGAGAAGCTCACGGAGGAGCAGCTGGACGCGCTGCGCAAGCTGGGCATCCAGTGGGCGTGAGCGAGCCCGCCTGCAGGTGAGGCGCGGCTCTGGCCCCTCAGGATGGGGACACAGGGGCGCCCGGCCCATGGCCGGATAGTGGGTTTCGGTTGCGGGTCCGTGCAGCAATAACGGGCCCGCAAGCTCGTATTTGAGCCTCGCGAAAAAAGATTTTCAGCTGGTGTGTCACGTTCACCAACTTCGCCTGCACACAACCCCGTACAACAAGCGATCTGCTTCGCAGCTTCATCGCGCGCATTTAAAGCAACCGGTGGAGGTCTGAAGCAGGCCAGGACGAGGGGGTTTATGCCGTGAGCGTAGATGTAGAGATCTTCGAGACCATCGACGCGGTGCTGGGCGGGGAGCACACGGCCCGGATCGGGCAGGACGCCGCGCGGATCGAGGAGCTGGCCAGCTGCGGCTTCGAAGGGCTGGCCTACGAGGTGTTCGAGATCGAGCTGATCCGGGAGGCCGAGCCGCGCCTGCTCGGCATGCTCCGCGAGGGCACGCTTGCCCGGCTTGCCGTGAGGCAGTGCAAGAAGCGGGGCTGGAAGTTCTTCGTCCACGAGGACGACATGAGCCTGCTGCGCAGCAGCCCTCTCGAGCGGGACATCATCATGGTCGACGTCCTCACCGAAGCGACACGTAAGTTCCATCGCGACCTGCAGCGTGGACAGGGCTGGAAGGCCGACCACCACGGACCCCGCGGCGCCTGCAGCCTGATGTCGTACTTCATCGGCCAGTGCGTGTGGGTGTTCCGGCGCGCGTACGTGAGATGGGCCAGGCAGCGGGTCCACTGGGCCCATCTGCATGCCGTGTACGACTTCACCGAGGACGCCGCGAACGAAGCCGGCATCGGCGGACTGCTCGAGGCCGCCAGCTACGAGATCGACTCGGAGGTGTTCAGTACGGACTTCGAGGACATCCTCGATGAGCAGGCGCCGCACACGCAGGCGGTCGTACGTCTGACGGTCATGGGCTTTCCCGACGCTGAGATCGCCGAGCGGTTGAAGCTCTCCCCCGCCGCCGCCCGCCAGCGCAGGTCGCGCTTCCGGACGGTCCTGTACCAGGCGGCCCGGGAGAAGCGGATCTGGATCCCGGAACAGCTGCACACCAAGGCCGTCACCCGTCGGCAGAACCAGCGGGGTGCGGCGTGAGCACGCAGAACCTCCTGACCCTGCTTCTGGCACTGGTCACCCTCGCCGCGGTCTCCGCCATCGCAGGCCTGATCGGATACAACGTCGCCCGCGAGGGAGGAGCACCGGTCTCCACGGCCATCGGCCGCGGCAGCTTCGTGTTCTTCAGTGTCATGACGCTCTTCATCGCGCTGCTGGCCGTCCTGGTCCCGGCCCTGACGTGAGACACGGGGGCGGCGGGCCAGTGGCCTTCGTCCCGGCCCGCCGACGCGTATCCGGCCGTCCAGGCGCATGAGCTGGTGCGCAGCGTGCCCGGAAGCTCCCGCTGTGACCTGCCAGTTCACACTTCGTGCCGCAGCCACGACGTCGTGGTTGGTAGGGGCAGTAGCGGCCCGGTGGCGCTCGGTCGGTGTGGCGGCGTCACCAGAAGATCGATGGAGAAGAACAACGTGACCGAGTCAGTCGCAGGGTCAGGGCGACCGCGTAAGCGGGCGCGAGTGATCCCCGAGCTGTTCCAGAACCGTGCCAAGAAACGCGCCATGACCGCAGAGGAGGCGAAGGAGGCGGTCATGGAGCTCCTCGTCACGCACAGGTCGCACTGGCTCGCGCTCACCAGGCGCATCGTGTCGTACCACCACGGCGAGGACGTCCTGCAGATCGGCATCGAGCAGATCGTCAAAACCCTCCCCACGTACCCGAAGGTCATCACGAACCCCAGCGGGTTCATCGCCACCATTCTCTCCAGGCGGGCCGTGGACGAACTGCGCCGTATTCATGC
The DNA here is from genome assembly GCF_019599145.1 of Streptomyces akebiae. Taxonomy (NCBI): domain Bacteria; kingdom Bacillati; phylum Actinomycetota; class Actinomycetes; order Kitasatosporales; family Streptomycetaceae; genus Streptomyces; species Streptomyces akebiae. The sequence goes on from NZ_CP080648.1 coordinate 3,824, forward strand.
GGAGGCGCGTGCGCTGGAGAAGCACGGCGCCGTGCCGGAGAAGTGGACGGACCCGGATGTCGTCGAGGCGACGGAGGGGTACCTCCGCGTCCGGGCCGTCCTGAGTGAGGTGCTGCCCGAGCGGCAGCACGAGGCCTACGTGCTGCGTCACGTCGGCAAGTTCGAGAACGCCGAGATCGCCGAGATGCTGGGCATCAAGGTCACCTCGGTACGCAAGGACCTGTCCCTGGCGCAGGCCGCCCTCAAGGACGAAAAGGTGCGTCAGCGCCTGCGTGAGCACCTGCAGGACTAGGGCCTGGGGGTATCCCTTCGCGGGCCAACGGATGGCGCGGATCGGTCCGATCCCCTCCGCGTTCATCGGCTGGCCCGAGTGGGGCTATCGCCGATCGCCCTGAACCCCACGACCAAGAAGGACAGAAGCACGACCAAGAACGTGACCACGGATTACAAGCCCATCGAGAAGGAGACCAACCCCGTGCTCAACCGCATCTTGTTCATCGTCTCGATCGTCGTCACTGCCGTGACGTCGTTCATCGCCAGCATCGTCAGGCGCATTCGGGCCGCCCGCACTCCCGTAGCAGTGTGGGACGACCCGACCCTCAAGGCTCCGCAGTCGGCGGGGCTTACCCCGCGCAGGTCACAGCCCGCCCGTACACCCGTTACGTCGGAGCCCAAGAGGGCTTAGCAGCATGCGACCTGATGCCACGTCGAGAGGAGCGCGCATGGTAGGACGCTTCCGTTAGACGATCGCCGTACGGGCCGGGACCTGCGACTTCACAGTCGGGTCCCGGCCCTTCGTCGTATCGGGCGTAGGACGAAACCGAGCACAGGAGCACCATCATGAGCGCCTCCCCCGCCCACCGGATCGAGGTCATCGAGACCGGCTTCGACATGCGGCTCGCCGCGCTGAAGACGGCCGTCGACACCAAGGAGGACGACGAGGTCACCGACGCCATTGCCGCGCTCCTCGCCACGGTGGACACCGGCCTCGACGCCCACGACGTGACGGAGGCGTTCTCCGCGCTGCTCTCCGCGATGGAGGCCGACCTCGACGTCAAGAAGAACGACGTGCGGGCCGCACGGGGACGCGTACGCCAAGTCGCCCACCTGCGCCGCGCCCACCGCCGCCGCCAGCTGCGGGAGAAGGCCGCCCGGGTCGCGCCGCGCATCGCCTTCTACGTCTTCACCGTGATCGGCACGATCGTTTTCGGCATCGCCGTCGTGTTGATCCTGCTCGGCAACCTCGCCGCGGCCCTCCCGCTGTTCCCCGCCGCCGGCGCCGCCTGGGGCCTCGCCCGCGTCATGACCTGGGCCCTGCGCCGATAACCCTCCTGGGCGATAGGCGGCTTCATGAAGGGACGTGCATCATGGAGCCGGGCAGCGACTGCTGGTTATGGGCCGAGCCGACCGCCCGCCCGGCTCCGGGCCGGGCCGGGCCCCGGCACCCGAAAGGCCCCCATGAACACCAGCGAGATCGCCGCGATCATCAGCGGCACCACGTCCTTGATGGCCGCCCTCATCAACCTCATCACCTCAATCCGAGGCAGGTAACGGTCAGTGCCCCGGGCTCCGGTGGCAGCCCGGGGCACCGCCACGAGGATGGCCAAGTACCTCAACGTCCCCGAAGTCCAGCTGCCGCTCCCGCACCTGAGACGCGGATGTCCGGGCGCCAGGTGGGCCGGGCAAGGGCCCGCCACGGCTGCCCGGGCTTCCAGCCCTCCCCGCGAGGGCGCTCGCGCAGCTTGCCGATACCGTCCTTCACGGTCGCCTTGATCGCCGACACCACGATCGCCAGCTGCGGGTCACGCTGCCGGTAGCCGTCCATCGCCGCGAGGAAGTCGGCCGGCGGCATGTCCGCGTGCACGCCGATGTCGGCCATCGTGGCGAGGTAGGCGTCGCGCAGCCGGTTGTACCAGCCGTCCAGGTAACGGCCGTTGTCGTAGCGCACCCACGCCTCGATCGGCGTGACGTCGTAGCCGAGCTCCACCGCGTACGCCACGGCCGGCGTGGCGTACCAGGCCACCACCGTCGGGCGCTCACCCTTCGGCGTGAACGGGCTAGGCAGCAGGTCAGCGTCCAGGTCCGCCCACTTGTCCTTGGCGACCTTCACCCTCAACAGGTCGACGTGGGAAAGGTCGACCAGCCACGCACCGGGCAACTTCGCGTCGAACACCGGCGCTTTGATGTACGACGGCGCACCGAGGCCGACCAGTGAGGCCGTTGGCGCCGGCGGCGAAGGCCATGTTCACGTCGACGCCCACCAGGTGCCGAAGGGTGCATTCGGCGTCGGTGAGCGGCCGTGCCCAGTCGTACGCCTCCTCCACCAGGACCTCGGCCGGGTGCGGCGGTGGAAGCGCGGCAGATCCTTCAGCTGTGGGTGCCCGTCGGGGGCCTCGCACGGCGCGCAGTCCACCGGGTCCTTGCCCAGCGAACCGGGGTTGTGCTCGGAATGCCGCCTACCCGTCGCGTCCGGCTCGGAGGCGCGGGTCGGCCGATGCAGCGCGGTCATCAGCTCCAGGCCCGTGACGGCGGTGGAGCCGCGCGGCGTCATCACCCGGGCCGCATAGGTGCCCAGCATCCGCGCGAGGTCTGCCGGCGGCAGCTGGGCGGCGTCGGCCCAGTGCCGGGTGTCGCTCACCGAACTATGGGCGCACCTCAGTGAAGTTGTCAGGCGTCGCGGTACTGGTTCCGGGCAACACGGACGACGCGGCCGGCCTTAAGCAGACCGTCTATGTAGACGGAGACGCCGTTGCGGTTGGCTTGCTTGCCCCCGGCGGTCAAAGCATCCGCAATATCACCGAGAGACATGGGCTGAGGCGACGCCCTGAGGATCTTGACGATGGCATCCGCCTTGGTGAGGTCTTGGACCGCCGACCCCGGCTCGGACACCGCTGCACTCAGCTTCTTGAAGGCGTCCCGCTTGGCCTTGAGCCCCTCGATATGAGCTCCGAGTCGGTCACGCTCGAGTTCGGCTTCACGGAGTTCACGCTCGACGCTGGCGAGGTCCTCGCTGTAGGAGTTCACGAGGAGAAGACTATAGAAACCTAGTAGAAGTTAGCTAGCTTTTCTTAAAGACGGACGCTGCTCGACCAGCTGGGTGCCGCGCGAACCCTACGGAGCGGCGATCAGGTTCAGTGAGACGAGCTCAGGCTCGAGATAGGACAGCAGAGTCAGTAGCCGAGGACCCGCAGGGATGTCTCGCGTACGCCGGAACTGGCCAAAGGCAACGGGCCAGTGTGAAAGACCTGAGGGAGCAGACGGCCGCTGTGCGGCGGCAGAACGGCTCGGGGGGAGGACATGGGAGAGATCGTCAAAGGGCTTGAGCGAGCGCTGCTGAGCCGTCCGGTGCCTACTGGTGACGCCGCTGTGCGTTTCCTGCTCAGGGCGCAGAAGGGCTCCACGAAGAACATGGCTGTCCTCCTGGGGATCTCCCAGCGCACGGTACAAAGGTGGGTCACGACCCGGCCGGGAATGCGTCGCCGTCCAAGTGCTGTGCATGCGGGGTTGATCGATGAGGCCGTCAGGGCACGGTGGCAGCCCCTGGTGCGCGCCCGCCGACGGGCCCGGGCCGAGGCCGACGGGTTTGTCTTCCACACCAGGGCGCGGTTCGGTTTCGCCGCTCCGGCAGGCTCGTCGGACGATCCGCGGGTACGGCTGATCACCCAGTACCTGTCGGGAGAAGTGGCCCGCGAGCTGTTCGCCGCCCGGGACGCCGGCGGGGGTGAGCAGCAGCAGATGGTGATCCTCGCCCGTGCTTTGGGGCATGCCTACTTCCGGGACGGAGGCCTGCGTGCCCATGGGCTCGGAATCGCCTTCACCGACGTGGAGTTCGCCGTTTTCTCCATCGACTGACGTGCACGCGGGTTCGAGCTCAGAGCGAGGGCGGCATCTGGTGCCGTGTCAGCATCGTGTCGTAGCACTGTGCTTCCTTTCGTTCGCGCCAGTCCCACTGGATGCGGCCGACAGGGCCGGTGCGCTGACCGACAGGCGGCTGCGGCGGGCGGAGCCTGGCCGCCTCCGCCATGCGCAGCAGGTGGACGCGGTCGTGGGGGCCGGCCAGCAGATGCTGGTCCTGGCCGGGCGCGAGCTGAGCGAAGGACACGGCGGCCTTCAGGGAGACGCGTGCCCACGGCGGCACCCGGTGCGAGGCGCAGCCGTCGGTGTAGCGGGTCCGGTCGTGCAGGGCCAGGGTGGCCGCGGCGGCGTCGTAGTCGCCGGGGCGGGCGGTGGCGAGCTGCTGGATGGATGCGCCGGTAAAGAGGGCGGCGGCGAGGGCGGCGGCCAGGCGGGGGTGGGCGGTCACGGTGGAGAGGCGTCGGGCGACTTCCTGTACTGCCTGCTCGGTGAGGGGTGTCGGTGGCGGGCGGTGCCGGAAGGTGATCGGCGGCGGTACGCACGGGGCGGTACAGGGGGCAGGGCTGTCGTAGGAGACCAGGCGGTCCAGTGCGGGCAGGGTGAGCCACCGGTTGGCCGGCCGGGCGGGCTCCTCCGCAGGCCGGGGTACGGGAGCGGTTGTGCCGTAGTAGTGGCGGCGGGCGGCCTGGAAGTCGGCGGTGATGGCGAAGTCGGCCGTCTGCAGGGCCTGGTGCAGGGCGGCGGGCAGGTGAGGGCGGTGGCAGACCAGGGTCAGGTGAATGCCGGTCAGGGCGCGCAGCTCCAGGAGGCGCATCGTGCGGCGGGCGGTGAGGCGGTGGGCGCGCAGGACGGTCAGCCGGTTCACGGGCAGGGCGTTGATCCAGGCGGTGGCGGCTTCCCAGGCGGGCTGACGGCCGGCGGGGAAACGGCCCGGGAGCAGGGGCGGTTTGCCCAGAGCGGCCAGAAGGTCGTGGGCGAGGCCGGTTTCGCTGGTGGTGCCCGGGCCGGGGTGCAGGGTGATCCGGCCGGACGGCGGATGGTGGGCGGCCAGGGCGGTGTGCGTGTGGACCGCGTCGTCGCCCGGGTCGAGGACCACGGCGACGGACGGTGGCACGGCTGGCGGCATGGTGACGTGGTGGTCAGGCGAGGCGGCTGAAGGCCCAGCGCAGCAGCTCCTGATCCACCCGGGGCGGCCGGTGCGGGCCAGGGCAGTGCGGGTGTGGGCAGTCAACTGGGCCCAGGCGCGGAAATTGCCGTGCGCGGCGTGCTGGTCGGCGAACGTGATGTCATCGGGGTCGGCGTCGACCCAGACCGGATGAAACAGCGGGATGGCCTCCAGGACCTCGCTGGGGGTGAGGCGGGTGAAGTGCTGCCAGATGAAGATGCGGGAGGACAGCATCGGTTCACGGCGCAGCACGGTGTGGCAGCCCTCCCCGCCGACGAAGATGATCGCGAGCTGGGTTGAGGGTTCGTCCCACAGATAGCGGAAGTACTCGAATGCCTCCCCGTTGAGCCACTGGGCCTCGTCCACGAGGAAGGTGCGGGGACGTTCAGCCAGGGCCGTCTTCAGCAGGCGGTCGAACTCACTGGGATGACGCGGCGGTTCACCGGCCAGGTCGAGCGCGGTGAACAGCTCGTAGCGCACCGCACGGGCGGTGGGACGGGCCCGGAAAGTGATCTTGCGGACGTCCTCGTGAGGCTCGAGTCCCCGCAGGCAGATGTTGACGGCGAGGGTCTTGCCGAAGCCGGCGCCGCCGTGGATGCACATCATGGCGCGGGCGGCGACGGTGTCGGAGATGTTCTCCCGGGCGGTGAGCAGGGCACGGGTGGTGACCACGGACGCATCGGGCAGGTCGACGTACTGGTAGGTGGCCGCGGTCACGAGGCGTCTCCGTCTTCAGCAGTCTGTGCATTGGGTTCGAGTGGGCCGTCGGAGGCAGGTTCGGACGGGACGGGAGCAGGCAGGCAGGGCGTGGTCCGGGTGGCGAGGGAAGGCGGGGTACGCCAGTCGGCCGGGGGCGCGGCGGGCGGGATGAGGTCCGGCATTGCGAGCTGCGCGAGGTCGGTCCCGGCAGTCTGGGCGAGTTCGGCCTCGGCCTGCGCGGTGGTCAGCGCGCCGAGCCGCTGAGGTGCCTCGGGCTGGATGGCGGCGGCGTAGCGCTCGCGCTGGGAAGCCTCCAGGTCCTTCTTCAGACGGCGCGCACGGGCGGCCCGTGCTCGCCGTACGGCGCTGACCTGTTCCTCGGTGGCCTGGTCGGCCAGGTCCGCGGGACCCAGATAGCGGCCAGTGGCCGCGTGGTACACCTCGATGCGGTGGTCGTGGTGGGGCATGAAGCGGATGCGGACCTGGATCCCGGTCTGGCCGGTCATCCACGGCCCCACGTAGTCGCGTTTCCTGAAGCGGATGCCGCGGGTGGTCAGCGTGCGGGTGCCGGCGTCCTCCAGGGTGAACGTCCACAGATCCGTCGCGGGCACGTCCCGCAGCGGAGTGGGATCCCCCTGCCACGCCTCAAGCGGAGTCTTTCCCCGCAACGGCGCCGGGCGGTGCTCGGTGTTCCACCAGAGCGTCCAGGCCAGCAGCCGGGCGGTGAAGTCCTCGAAGCCGAGCAGCACTTCGTCCTTCGGGCGGGAAGCCCGTTTGCCGGGGCGCGGCTGGCGGGCATAGCCGGGCAGCGCGGCCAGGAACATACTCTCCACCGCCCGGTTCAGGCCCTCCACGGTGCCCTTGAGGTGGGGGTGTAGGCGGGCAGGTCCTCCACCGTCACGTCGAGGAGATCGAACGCGGCGGTCACCGTCCGGGACAGGAAGTCCTTACCGCGGTCCACCCGTACCTTCTCGGGCAGGCCGCCGATCGGGCCGTAGGGGTCCTCGCGCAGGACCGCGGAGCGCAGCGCGGCCAGTACCGACTCCCGCGACGGATCCCCCGGCGTGACCGCGACACCGGTGATCGCGTTCGTCGCGCAGTCGGTGAACCAGGTGATCCACGGCCTGCGGGCCTTGCCCTCGACGTCGACCAGCACCGCCGCTTGGACGTGGTCGGTCTCCCACACCTGGTTGCGCCAGCCGCGCGCCCGGGCCAGGAACACATCGTGCTTGCGTGCCGCACGTTCCCCTCCCGCAAGCCCCGCCCGCTCCCCCGGCGTCAGATCCCGCTGGATCGCCCGGTGCAGCGTCGGGATCGACGGAGGAGGCTCCCCCTCGCCCTTGGCCGCGCGAGCGGTCAGCTCACGATGGACCGCCGCGACGTTGCCCTTCCACAAGGCCAGCAGGCGGCGCACCTCCGGAGTGACGGAGAAGCGCCCTTGCTCTGGGCCCGCGCCCCGGGCTCCGCAGCCGCGGACTCGTCACGCTCGGCAGCGGCAAGCCACCGCCACACCGTGCGCTCGGTCACCTCCAACGACTCCGCCATCAGCCGTACATGGCGGGACGTCAGTTTCTGGTCCTGCCGCAGGGCGAGCAGCCGGCGCACGGCAGGGCCGCGCAGCGCCGACAGGGAGGAAGAAGGCAGACCTCCCCGCGCGTGCCCGTCCTCGTGGCTGCCAGCCTCTCCCATCCCGGAGGCGCCGGTCACAGCGGCCCCATGAGCCGTGCGCAGGCCCGCTCCAGCATCCGGCGGTCCACTACCGCACGGCTCTTGCCGTAGATCTCGGCGGTCAGGTGCGAGGTGAGCTTCGCCCAGGTCCGGAAATTGCCGTGGCCCACATGCTCGTCCACCCACGCGACATCGTCCTCGCTCACGTCCTCCCACAGCGGGTGGAAGGCCGCCATCACTGCGGCCACCTCGCCCGGGCGAAGACGAGGCACCAACTCCCAGGTCAGCACCCGAGAGGCCAGCGCGGGCACCCGGCGCAGCGCCCGTTCGCTGCCCGCGCCCGCCAGCACGAGTGCCGTGTCCGTGTCCGGGTGGTCCCACAGACCGCGCAGAAACTCCAGCGCCGGCCCCGGAAGACGCTGTGCCTCGTCCAGCACCAGCACGCGGGGCTGCCGTAGCGCGTTCACCAGCGTCAGGTCGGCCTCCACCGCCCCGCGCGGCAGCCGCCTGCCCAGCTCGAGGGCGTCCGCGAGCACCCGGCGCAGTTCCGGCACCGTCGGATGCACACCGACATGGACCCGGCGGACCCGGGCCGGGTGCGGCAGCTGGGACAGGGCGTACTGCAGCGCGACGGTCTTGCCCTGGCCGGCGTCGCCGTACAGACACACCACCGCCCCCACCGCGGCCGCGTGCGCGACCGTCCGCAGCACCGACCGCACAGCGGACGTGTGCACCACCTGCGCGCCCGGCACCAGGACCGGAACCTGCGCCAGATGCTTCTGCTCCCGCAGGATCACCTGCCCGCCTGTGCCTTGGCCGGCCACGACGTTCAGGCCGAGCTCGCTGAGCGGATCGGGCCTGCGTGGCCCGGCCACCACGTGCTCCCGCTCGACCATCAACGCCCGGCCCGCCCGGCGGTCCCTGCGGATTACCCGGTGCAGTGTCGACGCCGACGGAACCGACGCCCCGCCAGCCGCGGCCAGCCGGCGTCTCAGCTCAGCGACATTCCCTGCCACCTCGCCCAGCAGCGTCCACACCTCGTCCGACACCGCATACCCCTGCCGGACCGGCGCCTCCACCTGCCCGGTCGTCTTGGCCTGCTCCAGCCAGCGCCACACCGTACGCTCCGAGACACCCACCGTCTCCGCGACCGCACGCACATGCCGCGTGGCCAGTTCCCCCGCCTGCTGCCGCTCCAGCAGACGACGCACCACCAACCCCCTGGGCAGCACGGGCCCACGACCGGCCCCTACCTCTTGGTCCACCCCACGATCACACCGACCGGGCCAACCTCAGCACATAAGAACTATCGAACCTGAGACAACATCAGCTGCCATGCGATAAAGCCCCATGACAGCGATCCCACCCATTAATCTCTCACCTCATGACAGCGGCCTGCCCACCCGTAAACAGCCGCTGACCAGCCCCGTAACACCCACCCCTGGACCAGCGCGACCGACTCTCACCAACACCGACACCAACCCGAGAGATCGCACGCGAGGCCACGCTGAAGAGATCGCAGTCGACGGCGAGCCGGAGCCTGTAGTCATCAAGCTGGGCGTATGGGTCTCCAACACCAAGACCCGGCGCGACAAACTCACGGCCGATCAGCTCGACGCGCTGCGGAAACTGGGCGTGGAGTGGACGTAGTCGAAGGTGGGCCCGACGGCAGAGTCGGGCCCACCCTGCTCAACGAGGGTGAGGTGTCGCCGCGGCTCACGGTCTGTAGCAGTTGGGCGCACACGGTCGCTTCGGCGGCGAGGCAGGCCGGGCTGCCCAGGACGGGGAAGGCGGCGCGGACGCGGGCGGCGACGTTCTCCTGGAGCAGCGTGTAGGCGTAGAGCGTGGCGGCGTCGAACCCTTCCGGAGCTCGCCCCCCAGCCCTCCCAGTCGAGAATCCTCAGCGGCGCGGTGACGTTGGCCCAGTGCAGGTCGGAGTGGGCGGCGGTCCAGCGGATCACGGCCGGGGCCGGGATGCCCACGAATTCGGGGATCGCCCGGTCCATGTACTGCTGTCGTACGGCGACGCGGTCGGTGTCGGCGGCCGCCACCTTCTCCAGAGTCCCGGCGAGGTCCTCCCACCAGGAGTCCGGCAGCTGGAGGACCGGGTCGTCGGACAGGGCCGGCTGGTCGACGAGGGCCGACAACTCCGCCCGGTAGGCGGTGCCGTCGTCGACGGTGTCGTGGACGGCCAGGAAGGCGGGCCGGCGCCTGTCGAGGTCCTCGAAGACGTGCTGGGCGTCGAGGGCGCCGTACACCCGGCGAGCCGACCGCGTCGACAGGTGGTACGAGGGTGGCTCCCTTGCTTACGGTGCCTGCGGTGAATATCGCACCTATCGGCAGAGTGGCTGGAGGAGGTGGCTGTGGTGACGAGCGGGCGACGAGGTTTCGCAGGATCTCTGGACCGGTGGCTGCTGTTCCTCATATCCCTCGCCGTGGCTCGTGGCGACCGGAGTGAGGCCGAGGCCGAGACGGCTACGGGTGTTCGTTCCATCGACGCCGTACTGACCGACCGTCCTGGGAGCGTCCGCAGGAAACAGGAGAACGAGAACTGGTCCCCTGCTCTGTACTTGATGGGGATGCTCTCGTTCGGCTGGTTTCTGCTGACCGCCGTATTCGGAGTCGCGCTCGTGCTGCTCATACCGGTCACCTCGCCACCATGGATCCGGGTATCGGCAGCCCTGCTGCCGGCCGTGCCCAGCGCGCTGTTCGTATCCCGGCAGATCTGCCACGCCCTCGTGCGTCGCGTTCTGCGCAACGGAACAGCGAGCAGGGGCCTCCTCCGTGGCCTGGCGTTCTGGTACGGGGATGTCATAGCCGGCCTTCTCACACTGGTGAGCTGGGTGGGCTGGGCCGCACTCCTGCGATGAACAGAAGCGGGATGCCAGGGCTGCTGTGAGCGCTGGCATCCCGCTTCCAGGGCGGATGTCGCCCTGGGTTCGAACTGTGAAAGCCGAAGCAGGGCGCTGTCACGTTGCTTGGCTGGATGGGATGATCTTCTGGTTGATCGTGTTGGAGGGGGCTGTTCGTAGAGGCCGTGTCGCCGTCGTACAAGGGGCACCTTTACCCGGTCGAGGTCATCTCCCACTGCGTGTGGCTGTACCACCGCTTCCCCCTCAGCTTCCGCGAGGTCGAGGAGCTGATGCTCGAGCGCGGGATCGTCGTCTCCTATGAGACGGTCCGCCGCTGGTGTGTGAAGTTCGACCAGGCCTACGCAGGCGCGCTGCGCCGCCGACAGCCCCGGCCCGGTGACAAGTGGCACCTGGACGAAGTCTTCCTCAAGATCAACGGGCAGAGCCGCTACCTGTGGCGGGCCGTCGACCAGGACGGGAACGTGCTGGGACGGCGCTGTCACGTTGTTGGGTGGGTAGGTGTCTGATGGCGTCGCGGCGTGGTGCAGCTCGGTTCCGGGCTGTGCTCAGGCAGCGTTGGCGAGGCCGGCGACGCCGGTGATCTGCTCCCAGATTGCGAAGCGGATGCTCATCTCGGCTCGGTGGGCGGCAGCGGTCATCAGGTGTCGCCGGGGCCGGAAGGGGGGCGAGATACCGCTGAACGCGGACAGGAACCGCTGGGCCCCGCCCACGGAGCGGAAGCCCTCCATCGCTCGTTCGCGTTGCCTCGTTGGCTGGTGGCTGTTCTCGGCTCGGTTGTTGAAGTACTTCGACTGCCGGTGCTCGACGGAGGGCATGACCTCGCGGTGGGCGGCGCCGTAGGAGCGGAGCTTGTCGGTGACGATCACCCGCGGCATCGCACCGGTCTTCTTCATCAGCCTGCGGAAGAAGCGCCTGGCCGCGGCCTTGTCCCGCCGGTTCTGCACGAGGATGTCCAGGACGTTGCCGTCCTGGTCGACGGCCCGCCACAGGTACTTCTAACGTCCGGCTCAGTGCACGCCTCGGCGCAGACGTTCACCTTCTGGCCGCAGTCGACACCGTTCCCCAAGCCACTCAGGACTTTGCCCGTGCGTTGTGCGAGACCGCCAGCATCGAACTGCGGGTCCTCGACAGTGAGCGCCTCCGCCCAAGCGAGCAATAACCTGGGCAGTGCCGCTGGACGAACTCATCGTCACCAGAGTCGACGAAGAACACCTGCGCCAGCCCAGCCGACCCATCCAACTGCGCCTGCCCCCAAGCGAACGCCTCACCATCGCCGCACAGTCGAGGTACCCACTCTGGGAGATCGGACCCGTGCGCCGCACCCCTCCACCACTACGGCCCCCGCAGCCCAATGGCCTGCCCACTTGCAACATCGCCCCCACCACCCGTAGAAGAGGCCGCCCCATACCAGCGATCACTGAACCTGATCTCCGGTCACCATAAGAGACACAAGCTGATCGCCCAGTCCGCTATCTGACAAACCCGCAGATCAGACCGCACACATCAAGACCGCCACCCACACCCGGGCCCCTGCCGAAGTACCCGCACCGCCTGACCAGACCAGCACACCAAACCGATAAGCCCAGGTAAGAAGCCGTTGTCTTTCCGGGTGTGATCGTTGAGTTTCCGCTGTTCAGGCATGGTTTCGATGTCGTTGCGGGAGAGTTCGGGCGTTCAGTTCGTGCTCGGCGATGCGGAGGTGACCGGTGACGTCGGTGATGGGGCTTTTGGAGGAGCGGGAGGCGGCTGCCCGGGTGCGGGTGGAGGGGCTTCAGGCGGAGGCGGAGCGGGTTCTTGCCGAACTCGGCGATGCGCAGGTGGTGTTGGAACGCCGGGTGATTGCGCTGGCGGAGCTGGCCGAGGCCCTGGCCGCTCCGGACGGACCAGCCGAGGTGCCCGTTCCCGGCCCGCGCGAGGAGGCGGTGGCGAAGGACAAGGTTCCGGTCGCGGGTTCGATCGTGCCGCGGTGGCACCGGGGAGTGACGGTGGAGGCGCTCTCTGCGGACTACCGGCGGATCGTGGAGCTGGTGGAATCCATGCCGGGCGACGGTGAAGGGATCTCGGCGAAGGAACTCGCGGGCAGGCTGGAACTGCCGCTGGTGCCGGCGAAGATCGAGGGAGTGCGCTCTCGGGCGAGGCGTCTGGCCGGGCGGGGCTGGCTGACCGTGTTGCCCTCGGGACGGTTCACGCCGCGGCAGCCCACCCTGGCCGTTCCCGGTCCGGGTGACGAGCCGGGCGGGCGAGGCGGCGGCTGAGGAGCATGACCTGCGAGAAGTAGATGAACGCCTCGCTGGACGCGGGCAGCGTCTCGAAGTCCCGCACCAGACGACGCGAATGCATCAGCCACCCCAGCGTGCGCTCTACTACCCACCGTCTCGGAAGTACCACGAACCCGGTCATGTCGTCGCTGCGTTTGACGATCTGCACGGTGAGCTGCAGTTTCTCCTTCGTCCAGGTGACCACGCGGCCCGCGTAGCCGCCGTCGGCCCACACCAGGCCGACCTTCGGGAACCGGGTCCGCAGCAAGGGCAGCATGCCGCGGGCGGCCTGCCGGTCGGTGATGTTCCCGGCTGTCACCAGCACCATCAGCAGCAGGCCGAGACTGTCCGTGATGACGTGCCGGCGCCTCCCGTTGATCTTCTTCCCGCCGTCGTAACCGCGTGAGACGGCGGGCACCGAGGCGGCGCCCTTGACGGACTGCGAGTCGATGATGGCCGCGGTCGGCTCCACCTTGCGGCCCTCGGCGACGCGGACCTTGCCACGCAGCCGGTCGTGCAGCTCCTTGACCAGGCCGTTCGCGCACCATCTGCGGAAGAACGCGTACACGCGGTCCCAGGCGGGAAAATCCACCGGCATGGAGCGCCACTTGATCCCGTTGTCGGTGACGTAGAAGACAGCATCCAGCATCACGCGGTGGCAATAGCCCTCCGGCTGACCGCCCCGGCCCTCCAGCCAGGCCGGAACCGGCATCGCCTCGCGCACCACGGCCCACTGCACGTCCGTCATGTCCGACGGATACCGCCGCACCCGCTCCGGCCGGTCGGCCGCGTTCCCGAACCTGTGCGCGAGACAATCACACGACGACACGCGGGAGTTGGACGCGACCGGGTACATCACGCAAGACTGGAACAACAGGGCCTCCCTGCACTCGAGTTGGCTTCGCAACCCTCGTGCTGCACCGGAGGTCCTGCTTTCATGCCCCCACCCGGCCAAGATCACCCGGCCAGGGATCCCGTTCGATCAGAACCGCCCCCATGATCGATAGGAATACGGCTTCTAAGACCACCAGCTCCTGATCAGAAACACCGCTCCCGGACAGAACAGCTCTCTGCCATCGGCATGCGCTGGACATGACCGTGAGCAGGACCGGCCGCCCCCGCCGCTAGCTCGGACCTGCTGCAGTGTGTGTGCCGACCGTATCGTGGAGCGTTCATTGTGCGTGCCAAGTACGTACGGATGGCGTTGGGGGGCGGCGGGCGCTTGGTTTCCCTCTCCCGCCCGCCTACTGGCTCATGGCTCTCGGGGTTACCTCAGCCGGGCGGGGAACCTGCCCTGCCCGGAGCGCGGAAGCTCCACACCTGGGGTGCAGGGTGTGGAGCCCAGCTCACTCAGCGGAAGGGACCGTCGGTCGCGAAGGCGTGGGCTGCAAAGCGCTTGCCCATTCGGCGGTATGCGGAGGCGGTGGGGTGAAGGCCGTCGGCCAGGTCATCTGCCTCGTTCGGGCCGAGCAGTTCGCGTCCGTCGAGATAATGCAGGTGGGGATCGGACGCCTGTCGTGTCGCAGCGATCCGGGCCAGCTCGGCACGGACCACCGCCAGCGACAATGCCCCGCCAGCCACATCGGCCGGGTCGCCCAGGGCAGCGAGCCTCCCGTCCGGGCCGGTCGCGGTCGGGCCGGGGGCTTCCTCCAGGGCCGGACAGCTCACCGGAGAAATCAACAGCAGCGGGGTGTCCGGGTGCCCGTCCCGGATCGTGTCGAGGAACCCGTGGACCGCCGGGCCGAACGTCCGCAGCCGGAAGGCGGACAGGCTCACGATGTTGATGCCTACCTTGAGACTGATCAGGTCGGCGGGCGTATCGCGGATCGTCCGGGCGACATAGGGATCCAGCAGCGCGTTGCCCGCCTGGCTGAGGTTGATCACCTCCACCCCTCCGAGCGAAGCTGCCACCACCGGCCAGGTCCCGGTCGGGCCGTCGGCCTGGATGCAGTGGCTGATGGAACTGCCGTGATGCACCCAGCGGCGCCGCCCGTCCGGCAGCGGTGCCAGTACGTCGCCGTCAGCGCGCAGTGCCACCAGTTCCGTCGGGGTCTGCTGTGGCAGCCACAACTCGACGTCCTTCATGCCGGCCGGAAGCCCGGCGAACCGTACGGTCCCTGGTTCGCCCGGGATGAGTCGCTGTACGGCCCCGGGGCCCGCCATCCGCAGCACGTTGCCCACCGGCGCCTGCTGACGCCCGGCCAAGGCGCCGTCGACCACCAACTCCAGCATCCCGGTCGGGCGAGGGTGGGGATCGGAGTCGAGCTGGCCGGTGGAGGTGAGTACCTCGAACTCCAATGTGTGTGCATCGGTGCGGAACACCAGCCGCACCCCCGAAGGCATCACGGTCACCCCGTAGACCGACGGGTCCTGATACTGCGCCTTGGTCCAGGCGGGCAACCGGCGCGGCATCACCCCTGCCTGTGTGGTCTCCAGGTCCAGCGCACCCCGTAACTCCACCGGCCCGCCCACCAGCGGAACCTCCCGCAGCGTCGCCACCGTCACCGCTCCTGTCCCAGGTCGATGTGGTCCGGAGATGACATCGACCTGGTGCTGTCGCGGCTCATCGACGCCCGCCGAACTCCCAGTCGTGGACCTCGATGTCCGCGTACAGGTCCGCGGTCAGGACGGCTCGTGCCGTCTGCGGATCCGGTGCCCTGAGCAGCACCGCCGTACCCAGCCAGGTGTCGCCGTCGTCGGACAGCAGCGGCCCGTACGCGACCAGCTCGTCCCCCTCGAGCGGCAGGGCAAGATCGGCGGCCGGGACCACGCCGAGGCCGGCCGGGCCTTTGCCTCCATCGAGAAGATGGACTCTGCGTTCATGGCCTGGGTTCCCTTGCGGCGGGCCCGGACCCACCGCACCCACGGCGAGGTCATCGGCCTGCGGGCCGTGCGGGACCACATGGCCTTGCGGCCACTGCCCCAGACGCCCTATGTGGTCGCCCAGAGGCATCTGCGGCCGGTCGGCAAGGACTGCCTCGTCGCCTTCGCCGGAAACCTCTATTCGGTGCCGGCCCACAAGGTTCGCTCCCGCCAGCTGATCGAGGTCCGGGCCACGAAGTCCCAGGTCATGCTGCACTCCACCATCGCCGATGCCGACGGCTCGACGTTGCTGGCCGCTCACCCGCGAGCGGTCGGCAAAGGCGTTCGGGTCGTCGACCAAGAGCACTGGGACGGTCTGCCCGACGGCAGGAACCGGCGTGTCACCACCGGCGACCTCGTGCCCTCGCCTCGTCATGAGGCGCCTCTGGGCGAGGAAGCCGGGCCGCTGCAGGCCCTGCTGACCCGGGCCGCAGCCGCCAGCATCAAGGTCGGCCGCCGTCCGCTGTCGGTCTATGACGAGCTGACCGGCACCCGCCCGTTCACCACCGCCCCCATGAAGAAGGAATCGTCTTGAGCGAGCTGGTCTCCACCCGCATCCGCACCACGGCCGGCAAGCTCGGCCTGCCCCACCTGGCCGAGGCCCTGAACCAGTACGCTCAGCGGGCTGACGAGGCCAAGATGGGCTATCTCGACTTCCTCGACCTGGTGCTGTCCGAGGAACTGGCCGTCCGCGACGACCGCCGCTTCCGTCAGGTCCTGCGACTGTCGAATCTCCCGCATCACAAGACACTTGAGGACTACGACTTTTCCTTCCAGCCCGACCTCGACCCTCGCAAGGTGAAGGACCTGGCCACCTTGTCGTTCGTCGAGACCAAGGCGAACGCCGCCCTGCTCGGCCCGCCTGGAGTCGGCAAGACCCACATCGCCGTTGCCCTCGCCGTCGCTGCCTGCCGGGCCGGCTACTCGATCTACTTCACCAGCCTCGACGACATGGTCCGCAACCTCACAGCCGCCGAAGCCGCGGGCCGTCTGACCAGCAAGCTCGGCACCTACCTTCGCCCGAGTGTCCTGGTGGTGGACGAGGTCGGCTACCAGCCCCTGGAACGAGCGGAAGCGAACCTCGTCTTTCAGGTGATCTCCAAGCGCTACGAAAAGGGCTCGATCATCCTGACCTCGCACAAGACCTTCAGTGAATGGGGCCAGGGTTTCGGCGACGAAGTGCTGGCCACCGCGATCCTCGACCGGCTTCTCCACCACTGCGACGTGATCTCGATCAACGGCCCCAGCTACCGGCTCAAGAACCGGCTCGCCGCCATCGAGCGGGACATCCAGGTGGCCTGACCAGCGAGAACAACGGAGCCGTCACCGGATAACCGAAATCTCCGGCAGCGGCTGCTGCCAATCACCCAGTTCCGCGACGAGAACCTGGCGGGCCAGCCGCCGGGCCAGAGCCCATCCCTCATCGGTGGACAGTGCACCCCGTGTCCACCGATCAGTGTTCTCGCCACCGCTCATCCCGCTGAGGATCACATCGATCTCCTGCAGGTCAGCCATGACTCCGCGGGCAAGTTGTCCCTCGGCCACCAGGGTTTCGGCCATACGGAAGGAGTGATCGAAGTCCAGGGCGATCTCATCCGTCATCACCGCATGCCTGACCAGCCAGGTCACCTGGGTCTGGGCATCAGCCGCCAACACGGTCAACGCTTCCATCAGCACGCGCCGACGGAACGAAGGATCAGGACGCTCCACCCCACGATCGTCGCACGCTACTTCTGACAAGCCCACAGGCGAACATCCGGCTGAGCACGTTTATCCGTACTTACTTGAGCACTTTCGCGAGTACGCCGACACAAGCCCAACCGCCTGCCGGCGACCTACCACCGCACCCACGGCGTCACCTACTTCCACGGCTGCTGCTCCGTCGGCGACGACACCCTGTGGGGCGTCAACCACCGCCGCAAAGGCACGGCCAACAGCCTGGCCGCTCTGAAGTCGATTCGCGCCGCCCGCCCTGACGGCGCCCCGCTCTACATCATCTTGGAAACCTCTCCGCCCACACCGGCGAGGACATCCGCCGCTGGGCCAAGAAGAACAAGGTCGAGCTGTGCTTCACCCCGACCTACGCCCTGGGCCAACCCGATAGAGACCCACTTCGGCCCACTGCGGCAGTTCACCCTCGCCAACTCCCACCACCGCAGTCACCCTGCACAGACCCACGCGCTGCACCGCTACCTGCGCTGGCGCAACGCCAACGCCCGCCACCCCGACGTACTCGCCGCCCAACGCCGCGAACGCGCCCGCGTCCGCAGTGAGAGAGGCATCCGATGGGGAGGCCGCCCCATCACTCAGGCAGCCTGAACCGCACCTCATTCCTCGGGCAGCAACCGCCCTTGACAGCGACGAACCGCATCATCAACCTCCGAGGTCAACAGCGTCGGCAGCAGCCGACGCAGAGCCTCCGCCTGCTGCCGCAACCGCTTCGCCGCTGTCTTGCCGTTGACAGCTGACGTGGGCACATCATGAAGCGTCCCGCACTCGAAGGCCACCCAGAGGCAGTCAAGTGACGCTGAGCGCGTGGCGCCGCCGTCCCTCGACACACGAATCCTTGTGGTCACCTCCGGTTCACGCGGTCCCAGGTAAGAGATCGCGATCTGGAGCCCCGAACGGTGCTGGTAAACCAAGCCGGACTCAAGCACCTCGGGCCCCACGAAACCCCCATCCGAGATCAAGAACGCGAACAGATCGCTACCCTCACGCCGCACTGTCTCCCGTGGATCAACACGCCGTCCCATCCTGCGAGCGTCCACCCCGGCCCCTGACAACGCCAGACCCAAGACCCCTCCGAACCAATGCGGTCACGGCACTAGCGACCGTAGGCGTCTGGCCAGACTTCAGCTGAGGGCGCGGGCTTCCTCCGCCTGGGCGGCTACGTCGGGGCGACCCTCCTCGATGGCAATCCGGACGATCGGGCCTCCGCAGGTCTCGGCACTTTTTTTGCGACATCAACGCCCCTACGCCGAAAGCGCCTTGCCGGTCAGCAGTTGAAAGGTGGAGGGACGGGTCGCCTGTAGGCCATTCGAGGGGCATCGACATGCGGTGTCGCACATGCGCGGTGAGTATGGACAACGGCGCCTGATCCGCATCCGCCCCGCCCCCGCATGCTCGGCCTCGGCCGATCCGCCGGTCGGGGGCAGATAGCAGGAGAGGCCACCCATCGCCTCTCGACGGCGCTCCCCACCCAGCCGCACTCTCCGCGCTGGATTCCGCCCCACATCGAGGAGAACCATGCGTGTCCTCATCCAGATGAAGCCCGAACGCGACGTCGTCGAGGCCGTCGCCAACCCGCAGCTCACCGCGACCACTCAGGATGTCGCCGGGTCGATGCCCGGCGTCGAGATGGACCAGTCGTTCACACCGGTGGCGCTGCCCCGGCCGTTGCCGTCCACGGGTGGCGGGGACCCGCTGTCCCTGACCCAGTCGCTCCGGTTCTCCATGCGGCCGGAAGACGCCACCGTCATGGTCCGTGGGGAGATCCACGACTACGACGCCGCCAGCCGGCTCTCCATGCTGGCCCTCAGCCGCCCGGAGATCGTCGGCATCTCCGCCGACCCAGTCATCCAGACGTCGCCCACGTGCCCCGGGGACGGACCGGTCGGGACCTCGCAGGACGTGAAGAACTTCTTCGCCGAGCTCGGCGCGGACGACCTGGACGGCAACGGCGTCGCGGTGGCGATCACCGACACCGGCATCAACACCCAGCACCTGATCAACGAACTGGGCCACCCCGTGACGGTCGACGCGGCACGGAGCTGGAACCCGCCCGGAGTGCCCGGCAGGCCGGGCCAGTTCCCGGTCGACCACGGCACCATGTGCGCCTTCGACGCCCTGCTCGCCGCACCGAAGGCGACGCTGATCGACGTGCCGGTCCTGCTTTCGCAGGCGCAGGGCCCGACGGTCATGAGCGGGCTGCTCTCGGACGCCGTGGCGGCCTACGCCCACCTGTGGAGCGTGCTGGAGACGATGCCCGACGACAAGCGGGCCCTGGTCGTCAGCAACAGCTGGGGTTCCTTCTCGCCTCGGTGGGACTTCGCGCCCAGCCACCCTGGGAACTACTCGGACAACCCCGGCCACCCCTTCAACCTGATGGTGACCGCGCTCGAGAGTGCGGGCGCCGACGTCCTGTTCGCGGCGGGCAACTGCGGCCTGGACTGCCCTGACAACCGCTGCGAGTTCCCCGACCGGCCCATCGTCGGCGCCAACTCGCACCCGCGTGCGCTGTCCATTGGCGGTGTCGACACCCGGGGCCACCGGGTCGGCTACTCCTCGCAGGGTCCCGGCCGGCTCGATGCCAACAAGCCCGACATCTGCGCGTACACCCACTTCGAGGGCTCGCACGCCTTCGGGGCCGACGCACCGGACTCCGGGACCTCGGCTGCCTGCCCGGTGGCCGCGGGCGTGGTCGCCGCCATCCGCACGCAGTGGTCGACCAACGTCCTCAAGCCGGCCGAGCTTCGCACCCTGCTCCAGCGGACGGCCGACGACCGCGGCGCCGCGGGCTTCGACTTCGACTACGGGTTCGGCATCATCAACGTACCGTCGATCATGGATGCACTGCGCCGCCGCAGCAAGAACGGGCACGGCACCCGCAGGTAGCCCTTCACATCGGAGGAGAGACCGATGGCTCCCGACAAGCCAACCAGCCTCGTCACGGTAACGCTCCCGTCGGGAGCCACGCTCGAGGACGCCCTGCGGAAGCTCGGCATCGGCCGCGAGGCGGTCGACACCGACTACGGACTCGTCGACCTGCACAACGGCACCTACGCCCTGCTCGTCACCGAGGCCGTCGCCGAGCGCGTCCACGGTATGCCCGGTGCCCAGGGGCCATACGCGAACCCGAAGATCGAACCCTTCGGCCCGCCCCAGGCCCGCCCCGACGAAGACTGAACCCCAACGGCGCCGGGGGCCGATCCGCCGCAACGGCGGGTCGGAGATCAGGGCTCGCGAACATGACGCCAACGCCGACGGTCGTTGCCGAGCCTACGACCCGGGCGAAGCCCGATCCGCGCGTCCTGGCCTGGTCCCGGTCAACCGCCCGCCCCAACCGCTTCCTGAGCGTGATCACCGTGGCCGAGATCGAGGCCCGGCTCGGCGGCGCCGCCTGCGTGTACTACTGGACGGTTCGCTTCGTCCTGGCCCGGGACCGCGCCGTCCCCTACCGCTACGGCCACTTCCTGGGCGACGCCGAGCGTCGCATCCTGATGCGCCGCAGCGGCAGCGGCTTCCGCTTCCCGCACCGGCTGATCCAGGAACACATCCGCGTCCACGCCCCGGCCCTGAGGGAACGGCTGTGAGGGTCGCTCAGCTCAGCTCCGCACCGCAGCCGCGTCGTACGGCTTCAGCTCGTCGAAGCGGCCCGCCAGCACCTTCGCCGCCCACCGCGGGTCCTGGAGTAGTGCCTGGCCGACGGCGACGAGACCGAACTCGTCGCGCTCCAGCCGGTCGAGGAGGTTGCCGATGTTGCCGACCCTCGCCACCCTGGGCGAGCAGTACCAGAACCAGCCCGGACCGGCTGCTGCTGATCGCCTGCCTGCGCCAAGGCCTGCGCCTGGCCCGAGACCACCGCCTCTACTTGGGCTGGCTCACCACCGCCGCCTGGACGTACATCAGCGACTTCATCTGGGAACCCCTGGCCCCGCCCGACACCGACACCGGCACCGAGACGGGCCTGGGCACGGCCGCCGACGCTCTGGTCGAACTCCTCAGCACGCTCGCCCGCCGCCAGCACGAACACCGCTGGTTGGCTCCTCGAGTTCAGCATGGATCTCTCTTCTGAACAGAGGCCGGCACTGCGAGAGTTGACGGGGTCACGGGATGTTCCGGCCGATGTGGCGCTGCCTGCACGGATCGTGTTGTGGTCTGGCGAGGGGCGGCGTCGCAAAGACATCGTCGCCCGCCATGCTCGCCGGGCTCCCGGGGCACGCGACTGGCCGGCGGCACGACGGCACATCGCGCCGCGGGCTGTCGCTGCCAGGAGCCGGCCGCCGGGGCCCGCTCCGGCCGTCCCGGACACGGGTGTTGGCGCTTTCCAGCCGCGTTCTGTTGCTGTGGCTGATTTGGGTGCATGGTGTGAGGGCGGGTACCGAGCCACCTCCGGGTGAGGTGTCCCCTCTGCCGGTTCCTGCCGTCGCCGACGGCAGGAACCGCCGCGCCTCCCGGCTCTCCACGCGAGGTCTGCGGCTGCCCGCGCTCCGGCGGGCCTCACCACGCCCACAGCGCCCATGATTGATCCATGGGAATTGTGACGGCGTTACGCCGGTACCCGGTGAAGTCCATGCTCGGCGAGGCTCTGACAAGCGTGGCGGTCACCGAACGCGGGCTGTGCGAAGACCGGGTGTCCGCCGTCTGACGGCGCTCCGGGTGGCCAGGGTCGACCGGCAGCGCACCGCCCCAGCCGTCGACGGCCCCTGGATGCCGTCGAGGTGGTCGACCAGCTCCCGGAAGTGCTCCTTCTGCTCAGGAACGGCACCTTCCGAATCATGCGCATCAAGTGGCCTCTGACCTGACACCCCAGTCCTCGGCGGCCGTCAGCGGTACGGAGGCGGGCGGCTGCACCGACGTCGTCAGCTCGATGCGCCGTCCCTCGGCCGACGAACGCAGCAGCGCGGTCATCGTCTCCAGTACGTGCAGGGCGAGTTCGCCGCTCGCGCGCGGTGTCCGCTGCCCGTCGGCGGCGATGAAGTCGAGCAGCCCCACTCCCCGTGCGCCGTCGACGTAGCCCGCGGACGGAGGGAGCGTGCGCCACTGCGTGTCGCCGAGTCCGAAGAGCCGAACGTCGCCGTCGAAGCGGTTCGGATCGGGGACGGCGAGGGTTCCCACCTCGCCGTGGACCTCGATCGGGGAGGCCGTGGTGGCCACCCCGTCGAAGCTCGTCGTGATCGTCGTCAGCGTTCCGGCCACGTGCTCCAGCACACCGGAGACATGACTGTCCACCTTCACCGGTATCCGCTCTCCCGTGCGCGGGCCGGAACCGATGACCCGCTCGGCGCGCAGCCGGCTGGACGCCCCCGTGACGGCCCGCACCGGGCCCAGCAGATGGACAAGGGAGGCGAGGTAGTACGGCCCCATGTCCAGCAGGGGGCCGCCGCCCTCGGTGTAGTAGAAGTCGGGGTGCGGGTGCCAGAGTTCGTGGCCCGGGGTGACCATCACGGCCGAGGCGAACAGCGGGAGTCCGATGCTCCCGGCGGCCAGGGCCGCCCGCGCCGTCTGCACTCCGGTGCCCAGCACGGTGTCCGGCGCGCACCCCACTCCGACTCCCGCCCGCGCGGCGGCCGCCATGACGGTGTGGGCGTCGGCGAGCGTGGCGGCGAGCGGCTTCTCCCCGTAGACGTTCTTGCCGTGACCGATGGCCCCGAGGGCGATTTCGGCGTGCGCCCCGGGGGTGGTGAGGTTCAGCACCGTGTCCACGTTCGGGCTGCTCAGCAGCTCCTCGACGGTCAGCGCCCGGACGCCGGGCAGTCCGGCGGCGACCGCTGCCGACCGGGAGGGGTCAAGGTCGGCGACCGCGGTCACGCGCACGGCGGGATGACCGGTCAGCGTGTCAAGGTACGCGCGGGAGATGACGCCGAGCCCTACGACGCCGACGCGGTGCGCGTCGCCCACAGCATGCCCCTCTCGATGATGGTGCGGACGTCGGGGTTCTCCAGCACGTCGAGGCTGTGCCCCGGCGTCGTCACCACGATCCGCCCGGCCCCCCATCGACGGGTCCAGACCGCCGGTGAGGTCACCGGCCGGTGCCAGGGCTCCCACGGCCGGGTGGGATGCGTGGTGGTGGCCAGGACATCGATGAGATCGTCGTGGAGCACCCAGTACTGCTCGGTGTGCAGCTCGAAGTCCTCGATGCCCGCGGTGACGGGGTGCTCGCGGCCGGCTTCGGTGACGGCGATGGTATGCGGCAGGAAGTTGTCCTCCGGCCCGCCCCGGCGCTCGCACGGTTTTCTGCCCGGGTGCGTGGCGAACTGCCCACCCACCAGGTGGAGATAGTCGGAGGAGGCGCGGAACGAGTCGGCGATGCCGCCGTGCCAGCCGGTGAACCCGGTGCCGGCCACGACCGCGGAGGTCAGCCCCGCGAGCTGCTCGCCCGTGATCTCCGACATCGTGACGCACTGCACGATCAGGTCGGTGCCAGCCATCTCGGCGGTGTCGGCGTAGACGTCGGTCGACTCCTCAACCCGGACGGCGTATCCGTTGCTCCGCAGGAAGGGCAGGAACAGTTCTGTCGCCTCGACCGGCTGGTGCCCTTCCCAACCGCCGCGGACCACCAGGGCTTTCTTCAGCGTCATCGTGATCTCACCATGCGCCGGGCGCCCGCGCTCACGCAAGAGGGCCGGGCCTCAGGAAAATTTCGCTGACGAGGCTCGGGCGCCGACCGTCCAACAGGGACGACCTGACCGCCTTCGCCGCCTTCCCGGAGCGACATTGGAAGAAGATGCAGTCCACCAACCCGCTGGAGCGAATCAACCGCGAGGTCAAGCGCAGCACCGACGTCGTCCAGGTCTTCCCCGACGAATACGCGCTCCTGCGGCTGGTCACCACCGTGCTCTTCGAACTGCACGACGAATGGATCGCCTTCCCCCGCCGCTACCTGCCCGAGGGAAGCATGGACCAGCTCTACCCCTCCGAGCGCCCCGAAAGCGCCCCCGCGCTACCCAACACCACCAACACGACCGCCGAATGATCGGCTACACCACAAGAAGGGACACGACCACGGGTGTGGCCCCGGCGGCCCCAGGTGCGGCCTTCGCTCCCGCGGAGAGAACTCCTCGACCGTCCCGAGCTGCGCAGCAGGTGCGGATCACCTCCGCTCGCGCGGAGAGCACATGTCGGCGGCGGCCGGGCCCGCGCTGGCGAACGGATCGATTCACATTATGTGAATCGCCCACCGGCGGGACAGGATGATCCCCATGCCACGTCCCACCCGAAGAACCCCCAACCCAACGAAACCGCTGGTCAGAACACCGAATCGGATCGGTCACCTCGATGCTGCGGCACTGGTCGGCCGACTGCGCCAACTGCACGAAGATGCCGAGGACAAAGACGTTGAGCGGATGCCGGACGATGACGAACTGTTTCGGGCTTTGCTCTATCTCGAGTCGCATACAGGTGCCCTCAAGGACACCACGGCCCGGAAGGCCGCGGCGATCGAACGCGTGCGGCTATGGGAGTACCTCCGGGAACAGGTTGACCTACATCAGTCGCGGGCCATCGCTGACGCTCGGGCGGCCGACGTCCAATGGAGGGAGCTGGCGCCCGCTCTCGCGGTCAACACCTCCAGCGCGGCATACAACAAGGCATCGCGACTGAAAGCCGCTTCTCTCACCGACGCCTCTCTCGGCGAGCTACCGGTGCGACGAACTCCGGAAGCTGTCGCCGAAGCTGAGCGGAAGCTTGCTGCCCGTGCTGCTGCCGAACGTCAGACGCAGCATGAAGCCACCCGTCGACATAGCCTGCTCGCCCCCGTAGCCCAACGCCTCCTCGACCACCGTGCAGGCCTGAGCGACGACGATGAGGTCACCTACTGGCTGGACGAAATCGCAGAGGTACTCCCCCACTGCGAGACCCCCACGCAGAAAGTTGCCCTCAGCATCTACCTGGGGGCTGCCGTCCGAGAGCTGAAGCGTGTGGAGAAGCGCACAGAAAAGCCCGCCACGACCAACGCTGGTGCCCGCCTCGCGTACGCAGCAGCAGTGGATTTGTTCCCCTGACAGCCGTGACCTCGGCTTTCGGCCCGAAGTAACTGGCCTGACGCAGGGGCGGCCTACCGGGGACGCACCGTCAACCATGGTGCCACCGTGCGGCTGCCGGGCATAGGCCCTCGTCGTGTTGGCCAGCCGCCTGGCCCACCGGCCTACCCCGACCTGATCCCACATAGCTGCTGACATCACCGCCATTGTCGTTCACTTCGGCCGGCTGGGTGACCGGCCAACTACGCCGTCGACGCGGATTCCCTCGCGTACAGGTACCTCATCAGGCAGGTGACGATCTGTTCAAACGCTCGTCCTCCGCTCAGGCCCCGACATCTCTCCGGAGCCCCTCGCGGTGTCATCTCCAAAGTCGAAGCACAAGCCGGGCTGGACGGCTCCCTGCCTCAGCCTCCTCCGCGGTAGGCAACTGGCCTGAGGCTTGAGGCCCGGCGGCCGCCTGCGCATCCTCGACGCGAACGGCCTCGTCCACGAGTCCATGACCGTCGGAAGGCTGAGCCTCGGCGCCGAGTTCCTCCACGCCACCCAGCTCCTGGACGTGGCCACAGAAGCCGGCACCGACACCCGCCACTGGATGGAGCACCGCGAGACGGAACGCCTACGCCCGTGAGGCCCATGAGCTTTCCCTGGGGTTCGCCCGAACACCGAGCGCGCAGGCTCCGGGCGTCACGGTTCGAGTACTACCAGCCGACGCGGCTGCCTTGCCGACTATCTCAGTGAACCGCCACCCACCTGGCAGGACGACCTGTTCACACGGAGCCTCGACTCCCCCGTCGGCCGGGCCTGTAGTGGCTGGGGTTGCAGATCGCGAGATACGACGAGTCCCGGGAAGGCTGCCTCGCCTCATCGAAGCCCAGCACCAGCACCACTGCCACGCGGGTGCCTTCGTCGGCATTGAGTACCAGCGAGATCTGATCACCACGGCCCTGACCAACCGCACCGGTATCGACCATTTCCAGCGTGTCACACCGAACGCGAAGCCAGCGCCGTCCAGACCTCGGCCGCCGACACCAGCACCCCCGTCACCGCCTGACGCCCGGGGCGGCCGTCGGCTTCCCGTCCGGCCGCCCCGGCGCCCCAATCCGGCCCGTTGAAACGAACCTCCACATGCCCAAGCTCGTCATCAAGCTGACCTCGCTCGGCTACCTCCGCTCGCCCCACGTCACCGAAGGCCGCCCCGTCCCGCCGCAAGCCGACCGCATAGAGGACGTCCGCGACCGGCTCCGCGAACCGGCCGCGAAGTCCTCGATGTCGACGGCCTCGACCCCCGCGTCCAGGATGTCGTCCGCACCCCCGGCGCCGTCGAACTCATCGCCAATCTCGCCGACTACGCCGACCTCCCCGCTGGCCCCCGCCACATCGCCATCGGGTGCGCCGGCGGCAAGCACCGCGCATGCGGCCTCACCGAACTCCTTGCTCACGCACTGCGCGACTGCGGCCGCAGGGTCGACGCCGAGCACCTTCATCGCCACCTGTCACACGTTCTCACCACCCCCACCACCAACCCCGAGCAGGAGTGGAGCCCACCCGATGAAGCGCCGCCTCTTCCGCCGCTGCGGCAACGCCCCCGGCGCCCTCTCCCCCGAGCACCAGGCCGCCTTCGACGCCTTCCGAGCACTGCTCGACGCCCGCAAGAATCTGCAGCCCTGGACGCCGGGCTGCGACCGGGACGTCGCCGTCCGGGTCGGCACGTTCATCGGCCGCGCCCAGCCCCGCCCCGGCGACGACCACGGCCCCGACCTGATCGCCATCTCCCTCATCCATCCCGACACCCCGCACGCCGGGGCCTGTCTCCACGGCCACAAGCTCGGCTACACCCGCAAGGGCTGGCTCCGCTGCGAGACGGCAGCGATCCTCGGCCTCTGGCCTGGCCTACGCGATCCTCACCCACGCCGCAGTGAACCTGCCGCTCCCCGACGACGTCGGGATGGCCCCCGCCCACTACGGCGTCCACGTCGAAGCCCGCCGCAGCGACAACACCGGCTACACGCTGCTCTGCCTCGGCCCTTACACCCAGATCCAGCTTGCCTCCCGCGACGCCGACCGCCTCAACACCGAACTGGAGGACGGCCGGGCGGCCACGGTTCTCCCCGGATTCGCCGTGACCGCGAAGGTCTCGCCCTTCCACGTCAGCGACCACGCCTCCTACCGCGATCCGTACGAGTGCGACGTAACCGCGCTCTTGGCCGACAGCATCGAGGCCCCGCGTAGTACGTGTCCAGGGCCAGCGCGTGCCGCCCGGTTGCTGTTCCGATGGCAGCCATGCGACATTCCGCCCCGTGGGGGAGCCGCTGGCATCCCCAGCCTCGATGACACGGCGGCGCTCGCGACCAGGGCGCCCTGACTCATCAACACGGCTGCGAACCACACCAGACCCGTGTTCCCCCGTGAAACGGGCGGAGGACACGGGCCTGCCTGCGTTCATGCCTTTTCGGGCGACCGTGTCCTGGCTGTGGCATCACATGGTGCACTCGCTCGGATGTGGCCCCGCCCCAGGCCTCCAGCACTTACACGGCAGCCAGCACCACCATGTGGCACCGACAGCCGCTGGCCTATTACGGCGTAATAGCTCTGACGCCCTACCAGATGATGGAAACTAACGTGTCGGTGCAGCAAAGGATCATCGACGTTAGTAAGGTGACCTGCATGAGTTCGCCAGCCACCTCCAGCGACCGCGAGAAGGTCGTCTCCAAACTGCCGGGATGGCTCCGGCAGAACCTCAAGATCAGAGCTGCCCAACACGGCATCGAGATTCAGGCCGCCGTCGAACAGGGCATCCGCGACTGGTGCAGCCTCGCCTCCGCGACGGCAACCGTCGACACCGCGGGCGCCGACTCCTTCTCCACCTTCCTCCCACCCGGCCAGTGGGAGGAGTTCCGCCAAGTCGTCACAGACCGCGGTATCTCCCTCATCCAAGGCCTGGCCCAGTCCGTCCAGCTGTGGCTCGACGCCAACCCCGCACCCGACGTCGCACGCCCCGAGGTCACCCGCCGCATCATCGTGTGCAACCAGAAGGGTGGCGTCGGCAAGACAGCGATCACCGCCGGCCTCGGCGAGGCGCTCGCCGAAGACCCCAACGCCCTGCACGCCGTACGCGTCGCCAAGGCACTCGCCAAGGCCCTGCGCGCCAGCGACGCCCACCCCGATGACGCACCCACGAACGACCCACTCGACATCGAGAACCTGCCAGGCCTCGGCCTGCGCGTCCTACTCGTCGACTTCGACCCTCAGTGCCACCTCACCAACCAACTCGGCGCCACACCGCTGCCGATGAACGGCGACAGCCTCACCAACCACATGGCCGGAGACCCCAAGGGCGACCTCCGGGACCTCATCGTCTCCATCGGCGACACCCCCTTCGGCGGCCGCCTCCACCTACTGCCCGCCTGCAACGACGCCTTCCTCCTCGACGTGCGCCTGTCCGCTGTCCGGGCCCGCGAAGCCGCCCTGGAACGCGCACTCGCCCCGCTCGAAGCCGACTACGACGTCATCCTCGTGGACTGCCCACCCAGCCTCGGCCTCAGCATGGACGCCGCCGCCTACTACGGCCGCCGCCGCGACGGCGAAAGGCCAGGACAGTCCGGCGCCCTGATCGTCGTGCAAGCAGAGGACAGCTCCGCCGACGCCTACGAACTGCTCACCACCCAGATCGACGACCTGCGCGGCGACCTGCAGGTCGACATCGACTACCTCGGCATCGTCGTCAACCTCTACGACTCCCGCCGCGGGTTCATCGCCACCTCCTCACTGCAGGGGTGGGTCGACATAAAGGATCCACGGGTCGTCGGCCTCATCGGCGACCTCAAGGAACAGAAGGAAGCAGTCCGGATGAAGCAACCCCTGCTGTCATACGCCCCCAAGTCACAGCAGGCGATCGGCATGCGCGCACTGGCCAGGGAGATCGCATGAGCAAGGCCGACCAGCTCGGCGCCGGCCGATTCGGCGGGGGAGTACGACCCATCAGCGCCCGCCGGCAGGCAGTCGCCGCCGCCACCGGAGTTCCCACCGACGGAGCCGCCGCCCCCACCGAACTCCCCCCGCACCGCATCAGCCTCAACCCCGACAACCCCCGCTCCACTCTCGGCGATCTCACCGACCTCGCAGGCAGCCTGAAGACACACGGCCAAAAGCAGGCGATCACGGTCATGAACCGCGACACCTACATCAAGGCCAACCCCGAACGCGAAGCCGACCTCGAACCCGACACCACCCACGTCGTCATCGACGGCAGCAGCCGCCTCGCGGCTGCCCGCGAAGCACAACTCACGGCCATCAAGATCATGGTCAGCGACGACCAGGGCACCACCTCCGAGGAAATCCTCGAATCCGCCCTCGTCGCCAACATCCACCGCCAAGACCTCGAAGAACTCGACGAAGCCCGAGCCCTTCAGCGCCTCCTCGCCATCCACGGCAGCCAGACCGCCCTCGCCAAGCGGCTCCACCGCTCCCAGGGCTGGGTCTCACAACGCCTGGCCCTCCTCAACCTCACCCCTGAACTCCAGACACGCATCGGCACAGAGCCCATCGACCTGCTGCGCGCCGTAGGCAACAAGCCGGCCACGGAGCAGGAAGCCGCACTCGCAGAGCTGAAGCAGCAACGGGCCCGCAAGGAGGAGGCCAAGCGAGACCGCTCCAAGAAGCGAGAGCCAGCCGCGAAGCCTGACGCGCACGACACCAAGACGACCGAGGGCTATTACGGCGTAATAGACGAGCCCGTCGCGAACGGCTCGTCCGCCGGAGTCCAGACCGAACCTTCTGCCGAGGAGTCAGGCAGTAGGGGAGCTCGCCGTGAGGAGCCCGCGACTGGGCAGGACGCGCAGAGCAACCAGGAGCAGGCGAGCCGGCAGTCCCTCCCGGAACCGCGTCCTCACAATGAGGCGCCCTCCGGAACTGATCAGACGGCTGGGAGACAGCTGAAGCGATTCCCGTATGACGACGGCCAGTCGGCAGCCCTGTACCTGATCCACAAGATGCCGCCGAACGAGTTCGACATGATGCTCGACCTTCTCATCAAGCACAGGGACAGCAAGACCCCCACCGCCGGTTGAGTAGCTGGTGGCAGGCCCTTCCCGGGCCTGCCACCTCGTTAGTGAGTAGTGAGTAGGGCCCCGCTGGGGCGGTCGCCCCTCTCAACCCTGCGGTATGAGCGCCGCGCCCGTGACCTCGGCGATCTGGCACGGGCGGCCTCGCCGCGGGAACAAGCCCTGTCAGGTTCTATCAGGCTTG
The DNA here is from genome assembly GCF_019599145.1 of Streptomyces akebiae. Lineage (NCBI taxonomy): Bacteria > Bacillati > Actinomycetota > Actinomycetes > Kitasatosporales > Streptomycetaceae > Streptomyces > Streptomyces akebiae. Next base: position 34,149 of record NZ_CP080648.1, read on the forward strand.
CGAGCCAGCAGGCAGGCGTGCGGCCTGTTCACCCGTCCGCCGGGCTCTTGCTCCAGCCTCGCGGTGACCACGAGTCCGGCCTGCGCCAGCAGGCCGACCATGTGGTCCAGTGGCAGGAGGTACGACTCGTAGGAGACGGGACGGCCATAAGCCTGCGTCGGCTGCAGCCGTGCATCGCCGACATAGTCTCCCCAGAGCAGGTAGCCGCCGGGCGCGAGCGTGCGGTGGAACTCGGCGAACACCGCTGGCAGCCACCGCGGGGGTGTGTGGTGAGTGGAGTACCAGGCCAGGATGCCGCCGAGCTCGTCCTCCCTCATCTCCATGGCGTTCATCGAACCCTCGGTGAACCGCAGGTTCGGATAGGCCTGACGAGCCAGCCCAATCATCTTCGGTGACAGATCGACGCCGAAGGCGGGCACCCCCAGTCCGGCCAGGTGCACCGTCACACGGCCGGGGCCACACCCCATGTCCGCGACCGGCCGCAGACCAGCCGACTGCACGAGCTCGGCAAACCCCGCCAGCATTGCGCGTGACAGCGGGTCCATCTCGGCGGGAGGTGGAACGCGTTCGACGTAATCAGCTGCGATCGTGTCGTACGACTCGCGCACGGCGGTCAGAAAAGAAGGCTCAACCATGCGGGCGACCCTAGGTGTACTCGGCCGTCACGTTGGTGGCACATGGCCGTCGGTAGTTGATCAGGGGGGACCTCCGGGCGTAGTGGAGACAGCCGTCTTCACTCACCTCGGAGGTCCTGGTGGCTCACGCTAATGCCCGGCTGACCTTTCACGGCAGATGCCTGCTGGTGCGCCGTGTCGTACTGGACGGGCGTCCGGTCGCTCACGTCGCGAAGGAACTCGGCGTATCCCGCCAGTGCGCTCACCGCTGGGTGAACCGCTACCGCGCCGAGGGCTGGTCCGGGCTTGCAGGACCGCAGCAGCAGCCCGCACCGCCGTCCCACCCGCACGCCCGCAGCCGTCGAGCGCCGCGTGCTCAAGGCCCGCCGCACACTGCGACGCGGACCGGACGCCCTGGCCGAGCACACCGGCGTCGCCGCCCGGACGGTCAGCCGGATCCTCCGCCGCCACCAGATGCCACCACTGGCCGCCTGCGCCCCGCTGACCGGTCAGGTCATCCGGACCAGAGCCAGCGGCCAACGCTACGAACACGCCCAGCCCGGCGACATGATCCACGTGGACGTCAAGAAGCTCGGCAAGATCCCCGCCGGCGGCGGCCATCGCGCTCACGGCCGCGGTGAACGGCCCGGATCGCTCCGGGGGCTGGGATACGGCTACGTCCACGCGGCCGTCGACGACACCTCGCGCCTCGCCTACGCCGAGATCCTTCCCGACGAGAAGGGCGCGACCTGCGCGGGCTTCCTCACCCGCGCGGCCCAGTTCTTCCACGCCCACGGCATCACCCGCATCGAGCGGGTCATGACCGACAACGCCAAGAACTATCGGATCTCGCACGACTTCCAGGCCGCTTGCCAAGCGCTCGGCGCACGGCAGAAGTTCACCCGCCCACACTGCCCGTGGACCAACGGAAGGGTCGAACGGTTCAACCGCACCCTGCAGACCGAATGGGCCTACCGAAAGGTCTTCACCAGCAACGTCCAACGCACCCGAGCACTCGCACCCTGGCTCGACTTCTACAACACCGGCCGCCGACACACCGCGCTCGGCGGCCGGCCCCCGATCAGCCGACTGTCACCAACGTCATGACCAAGTACACCTAGGCCAGAGAGCTGACAGGCATGTCCCGGAGAACGCGCTTCGCACCATGGCGAGTCAGTGACCGTCACTGAGCTGATGCGAACCGCCCTGCCCATGGAGGCAAGTACGCCTTGACAATTCCAAATTGTCAAGGCGTACTTGCCTCCATGACTCTTCCGGATCTGGACGATCTCATTGCGGAAGTCGACCGGCGATGCGACACCGCGCACCGCCCCGGCGGTCAGGAACAGCCCGATTGGCTGGCTCTGCTGACCGTCGCCGCCCAACTCGCAGGCCAGATTCAGGCACTGGCGGACGACCTGGTCGAGGACTACGTCGAGCACTGTCGGATGCACGGCTCCTCATGGACCGACATCGGCGCCGCCCTGGGCGTGACCCGACAGGCGGTCCAGCAGCGCTTCCACGCACCCCACAAGCGCTACAGCCCCGAGACAATGACCGACGATCTCCGCCAGGCGATGGTCCACGTCAAGCAGGCAGCGGTGCACCACCGCAACAACTACATCGGCACCGAGCACCTGCTTTGGGGACTGACCGTGGAGGACAACAGCGCCACCCGGCTCCTGCAGACCGCGAACGTACCGCCGGAAACCGTCCGCCGGTCAGTCGCCACCCGGCTGAGCATGGGGGCCTCCCAGGCAGCCGAACGGATCGCCTGGACGCCCTACTCCCGTAAGGCGATCGCGATCGCTGAGGCCAGAGCCGAGCGGAACGGATCCGACCGTATCGACTGCGACGACCTGCTCGTTGGTCTCGCCCAGGTGGGCCGCGGAGTCGCCGCCGACGTCCTGGTCGAAGCGGGCTTCGACTCGGCGACCATCGACGCCACACCAACTGGCGCCTGAGCCCATACGGCCCCAGGCGACCCCCACCAGACAGACTGGCCATTCCGTTGCCGGGCGCCCGCGTCGCCCTCGTCGTGGGCGACGTCATGGGGCACTCGATGACCTCCGCCGCGATCATGGGACAGCTGCGCACCACCGCGCAGACCCTCGCGGGTCTGGACCTGCCTCCGCAGGAGGTGCTGCACCACCTGGATGAGCAGGCGCAGCGGCTCGGGCCGGACCGCCTGGCGACCTGCCTGTTCGCCGTGTATGACCCTGTGGCTCATCAGATCACCATCGCGAGCGCCGGTCACCCACCGCCCGTACTGCTACACCCCGGCGGGGGGGCCGAGGTACTGCGCGTGCCGCCCGGCGCGCCTATAGGTGTCGGTTGGGTGGACTTCGAGGCAGTGGTGTTGGACGCGCCGGCGGGGGCGACGCTGCTGCTGTACACGGACGGGCTTGTCGAGTCCCGGCTGCGGGACGTGTGGACAGGCATAGAGCCAGCTGCGGGAGAGGCTCGCCGCGACCGCGCACCTGATCGGGCCGGACCAACCGCTGACGCTGGAAATGTTGTGTGACGAGGCACTCGATCTGCTCACCCCGGGGGAGCGGGACGATGACATCGCGATGCTCGCGGCCCGCTTCGATGGGATCGCACCCGGCGATGTCGTGTACTGGTACTTGGAGCCGGAGGAGCAGGCGCCGAGCCGAGCCCGGCACCTGGCCCGAAGTGCGCTGCTCGGCTGGGATCTGGAGGAGATGACGGATGCGTTTGAGCTGCTGATCAGTGAGGTCGTGACCAACGCGGTGCGGTATGCGACTCGACCGGTGACCTTGCGCTTGCTGCGTACGGAGGTACTGAGATGCGAGGTCTTTGACGACGTACCGCAACTGCCACGGATCCGGAGAGCCGACGAATTGGACGAGGACGGACGCGGACTGTTCATCGTCAATCGCCTGGCCAAACGATGGGGGGCGACACGGCTCTCCAGCGGAAAGATCGTCTGCTTCGAAGTGGCGCTACCGGTCTCCGGCGAACGCGAAAGCTGAATGGGTGGCGGCGACGCAGCATGCTTGTGGCCCACACCTATAAGGGCGGCGGAGGCTGTGCGGGCCGGTCAAGCCCAGGATTCCAGCCGGGCAGAAGCGTTTTGCCGCCAACGATCAGTAATCAACCCACCGCGTGGAGTGGTTCGAGCTACCTGTGGGCTGGGAAGTTTCGCGGTGACGGGGAGGGCTGGCCGGTGGTTCTGTCGATCAATGTTGCTGTTCTGCTGGCGGTCATCATCGTCGTGCGGCTGCGGCGGCGTACGGAGGCCCGGAGCCGGAACGACGAGAAGCTGACCGTCGTGATCGTGTTGGTCTTCGGCGTGCTGATCGCCCCGACTGCGTTCGGTCAGACCGTCTTCGATGTCGTTGGCCAACTCGCGCAGAGTGTTACCCAGTCGGGCAGCCCCTGAGCTTGTTGTTTAACCTCCGGTGCCTGTGGCGTCGCGGAGTCGAGTGCTCGGGCAGAGGTAGAAGAGTTCGGGATCTCCCTCATCCAGACCATGGAGCAGACCGACCGGGAGCCAGCTGGCGCGTTGTAGTAGTTGCTGCATGGGGTGGTTGGAGACGTTGGTTGAGGTGAACAGCTTGGTGGTGGTGCATACGGTCTCGACGGCCGTGAGGAGACGTGCGCCCACACCTCGTCGGCGGGCGCTGGGGGCGACCATCAGCATGGTGACGAAGCCCTGCTCGAAGAAGGTGTACTCCAGCACGCTGTAACCCAAGGGTTCGGATGAGTCTCGGGCCATGAGGACCGCGCCCTGTTCGCACCAGTGCCGGATGTTGTCCCGGCGTGTGTGGTCGCCTGCTGCCGCGACGGAATCGATCTTGGCTAACGCGGCCCAGTCCGATGGATCCGCGCGGTCCACTTGAAGCCCGCTGAGGTTCTCGACGTCCATGGGATGCATCGTGGCAGCGTATGGGCGGTTGGTGCTCGCCCATTGGGTTCGGCGGGGCTTGGTTCCCTTCTTGTGGTGTGCGGGGCGGCTGTATGCCTCGCCGGTGGTGAGGACACGTCCCACCTCGTGCCGGGTGGCTGGGCGGCGGTTCTTAGAACTTTTAGCGGAATGACGCTTTGAGGTCGGCTCCTCGTAGTGAGGTGCTGTCGGAAGCATGGGGCGATGGACTTCGAGCTTCTCTGCAACAAGTCGACAGGCGCTGTGTGCCAGTGCGAGAAGTCAATCCTGCGCAAGCCGGAGTCGTCCGAGAGAGCGTTCATCGGCGAGCCACTCATCGGCCTCATGGTCGACGATGAGGCCACGCAGTCCTGCCCGCAGCTCAGGTTCCAGGTGATCGCAGGCGGCTGTGAACGTCCGCAGGTCGTCGGCGCTGGCCAGCAGGGTCAAAAGCTGGAGAACCTGGCCACTGTGGTCACGCGGGATGCTCAGGAGATCGGCGGCTGCCAGGACCGTGCCGCTGACAAGATCCCGGCTGGGGAAGCGCTGCAAGGCGCCGTAAACGGCTTGGTGGGCGCCGTAGTCCTCCTCCGCACGGAGCGAAGCGATCAGGGCGCAAACAGTGTGGGGACCCTCGGTGCCGTCGGCCATGTCCGCAAGCGCAATGTATCGGTCGTAGCGGCGTCCGGCCTCGTCGTCGGAGACGGAGGTGTCGCCGTCCTGGACAAGGTCGCCCGTGGCAAGCAGCTCTTGCCGCCATGCATCGAAGTCACCGAACGGCATAACTGCTCCTCCTCGTGGCTGCCCTCAGGGCTACGGCGGGCTCGGCCTCGGACATTACCGAGCAGTCGTTCGGCGGCCTTCCGGCAGGTGCACGATGGAGAGCTGTGACAGGCGTCGCCAGCAGATGAGTGCGCATCCCGGAGTGAGGAAGGCTTCGTGGATGTCGTCGCGGATCTCCCAGCGGATCCGCAGGCGGCGGAACCAGTGCAGATGAGCGAAGGCGCGCTCCACAACCCGGCGCTGGGTTCCGAGTCCGGAGCCGTGTTCGGTGCCTCGTCGCGCGATCAGTGGCTTCGTGCCGAGCGCGCGGATGGTCGGTGATCAGGTGGTGCTTGCTGCCGCTTCTGCCCCGGTCAACAGGACTTCGTCCCGTCTTGGGGCCCCTTTTAGCGCCCGGATGTGGGAGCCGTCGACCGCCGCCCGGGAGAAGTCCAGGGCGTCTGCGTTGCGGAGCTTGGCCAAGAGCGCTACGTGGAGCCGGCGCCACACGCCGGCCTCGGTCCACTCGGCCAGGCGACGCCAGCACGTCATGCCCGAACCCAAGCCGAGTTCCTGCGGCAGGTGTTTCCAAGCGATCCCGGTATGCAGGACGAACAGGATGCCCTGGAACACCAGTCGGTCCCGATGACGCTTTCGCCCGGGATGACGAGTGCGACGTTCGACTTTGGGCAGCAGCGGTTCAATCGCCGCCCACAGTTCGTTCTCGACATGCCACGGCTTCGGCCGAGCCACTTCACACCCCCGGATCAACGATCTCCGAGCGATCCAACCACCTCGAAGATCATTTCGTTAGGAGTTCTAAGGGGCGGCACATCCTCGGCCCTTGGGGGGCCTCCGATGCACCGACGGGGCCGGAGGTGATCGGGCGGCTGCGGCTTGCTGGGTGTTGTCAAGGGGCAACGTGGCTGGGGCCGGTGGGGGCTGACGGAGGCACACGTGGCGGGTGGTTCGTCGGCTGCGGTCGCGTCGTGGCGTGCTTTCGTGGGCTGAGGATGGGGGAGGGGACGAGGCATTGTGCCGACCGGTGGGAGTGGGTACGGATGTGAGCGCCCCGTAGGGAGGCGTTTAGCAATGCCGTGCGCGACTGCTTTTCAGGGCACGGTGTGTGCGAGGACTGCTGCAGGTGACAGCCGGTGCTACTGCTAAAGAGAGCGCAGGCATCGAGAGCACCCTGACCTGCAGGAACACCCATGTCCATCCAGACCTGGTGATCTGGCACCCAGTCCACACCATCGTGCATCCGGTTTCTGAGGGCAGGGCAGACAGTTTGATGAGCCTGAGTGCCCATGTCTTGAGAACTCGGACCACGGTTGAAGGATCCGACCAGATTGACGTCAGGTCCATCAGCAGGTGTCCGGTCCAGGCCGGGAGGATGAGTGAGGGATCGGCGTCAGGTTGAGCGACACGCCCTGGGGGCAGGGTTCATGGACTCCGTGCTCATGTACGTTAAGTTCATCTGGTCGGCCTGAGGGCCGCGGCTCATGCACGTCGACGCAATGCCCAGCTACGGAGGGCCCGTTGGGAGCAGCACGCAGACTCGTCGATGCGGACACGGGCGAGGCCATCCCATATGCGCCCTATGCCTTCTCCGGCGAACATATCCAGGTCGACAAGGCGAGAGTCGCAGCGATCACTGAGAGCAAGGAATTCACCCCGAGCCAGAAGTATCTGGTGCTGTGGTGGATCGGGGTCTCTCCGCAGGGCATGGCACCGTTGAGGGCGACCGGCGCGGACATCGCCAAGAAGGTCGGGATGACCGCCGACGCCGTTGGCAAGATCAACCGGAAACTGCTCAAGCGCCGCATCCTGATCGAGCGCGGTCGGATCGGCAACTACAGGCTCTACCGGATCAGCCCGTACATTGCCTTTCACGGGACCGGGATCGAGCAACGGGAAGCGATCAAGACGTGCAACCCGCCGGACATCCCCGGCTTCGACAACACGTCCCCTTCGTGGCAGGAGGCCCAGTGAACAACGACGACAAGCGAAAGCTCCTGGACGTCCTCCACCGCACCGCCGGCATGACCGCCAACCAGCGCCTGGTCGTCATGCTCTACGCGGTACATCCCACCGACCGCGCCGGCGCCGTCATCGAGACCGGCGCCAACCTCGCCAAGCTCGTCGGCATGTCCCCGACCGTCTTCTCCCGCACCCGGCGCCAGGTCGTGGAGGCCGGATGGCTCGAGGAATCCGAGCGCCTCGCACACATCAGCTACTACCGGCTCAGCGAGAAGAGCACCGGCGAGGACGTTGTCGTTCCTCTGCGCCGCGCAACCTGAACGGTTTCAAGAACCAGAACTCATGTACGTGAGGTCAATGAGAACCGATCCCGGGGTCGGTTCTCATTGACCTCACGTACATGACGGCCCGGGCGGCGGGCTGACGAGAGCAACCGGATGCCCCAGTCACCCTTTTCCTGGTTGGCTGGTCGGGACGGCCAGGACGATGCCGTACTTGTAGTGGATGAGCCCGCCGCTCTCGGTGAAACGCGAAGCCGGGGGGGGATCTCGCCAGTCTGGAAGTTCGCCATCAATGCTCCCTGGAGGAGTTGCGAAGCAGTCAGGGGCTGGAGCGGCCGCGGGAGCTGGCTGGGCAGAGCGAGCCGGGGGTGGGACTGACTGCGGAGACGGTGGGGCCGGCGGTCTCGTACGTGCCGCTGTCGCGCCGCGCCTTCGGGATGGCGGCGGAAGCGGGGGAGGAGCCGTCGTCCGCCCCGATGGCGGCGACGGCGCTGGAACCGACGCGGACGATGACGTTCGAGGAGTGCAAGAAGGGCCTGGGCAGCAGCAAGGCGTTCTGTGAAGTCGCGGTTGTTCTCCAGGGGTTGGACAGCATGTCGCGGGCGGCGCGCAGCAGCTGCTCGCTGATGACGGTGGGCTCACGGCGGGCCTAGCGCTGCGCTTGCCTTGCTGAGGCACCGTCGAGCGGCTGGGTATTCGGGTTCGTCGTGGTGCCATGACTGCTCTGGGCTGACGTGCCAGCGGCGGTTGCCGATCTGGCGGACATGCGTTGTCCCGGGGCAACAGTCCCCGGACAACGGCCGTGTTAGCTGTGCTGAACCCACCACAGGACGAGCGGGACCAGTGTGGACCCTGCGGCGGTGGCGGCTCCCTTGACGACACCAAGGACTGCGGTTCGGATCAGTTCCCGCCCGGTCGTGCCGACGCCGTCGGCGATGCTCCTGCGGCCCGGCGCACCGACTCGTAGTCATCTGCGCTGAGCACCTTCAAGTCCATGGCGAGCCGTCTGCGGTCAACTGCGAGCAGAGCCAGGGACGCAGGGGCTGCGGGACTGAGACTTCTTTGGTCCCTGTTGTTCAGTCCCTGGAGAAAGCGCAGTTCAGACGGTTACGAGGCCCTAGAAAGGGACTGAAGGGACTGAATCTCTCTATTATGAGCCATTCCCGCATGCGTGTATGCGCGAGCGCGCGCGTATCTTTCCCCATGTACATAGTTAGCTGATAATTGCGAGTTTCAGTCCCTTCAGTCCCTTCCGGGAGGCCCACAGCCGTCCTGACCTGCACTTTCTCCAGGGACTGAACAACAGGGACCAAAGGGTCCGGTAAGTCCCTCCGTCCCTCCGTCCCTTCGTGGGGTGCCCGGCTACTCCCGGACCCTCCCCCGCCCTCGGGTTCAGTCCCTGGCGTGAGTGGGGCATTTTTCCCATGGGTTGCGCCTAGGAGTGGCTCAAGGGACTGTAGGGACCGGGCAGCTGATATGCCGCCACGCGGGGGAGCTGCCATCCACCGCCGCGCCTGGGTCCTAGACTCTCTTTCGAAACACAGTCCCTCCAGTCCCTTGGGTCTCTCGCTCCAGCACTGCACCAGCTGGCCTGTCAGGGGCCGAGGGACGGGAACCCACGAAGAAGGACAGACCCGTGGCCGGCCGTAGCGTGACGAGAGTGCCAGCAGGCCATGCCATGCCTGCCACACCGCACGCCGTCGCGCGGTGGTGCGCGGAGCAAGGCTGGCCCGTGCACCCCCTCGCGGCCGGGCGCAAGACGCCTGCGGGCAACTGCGCGGCCTGCAGGGGGCAGAACCACCAGCCAGCAAACTGTGCTTGTCTCCCCGCAGGCCGTCCGTGCCATGGTTTCCATGCCGCCACGACCGACACCACGCGCATCGACGCCTGGTGGTCCCGTACGCCGTCCTGGGGCGTCGGCGTCGCCTGTGGGGGAGCGGACCTGATCGTCATCGATGTCGACGCCCACTCCGCGCCGGTCCCCGACCGCGACCGCCTGCTTCCCGGCATCGCCATCCATGACTCCGTCAATCTGCGGGGGCTGGCCTCAGGCTTCGACACCCTCGCGCTCCTGGCGGCCCTTCGCGGACAGCCCAGCCCCGCCGACGACGACAGCACCCTGCGAGTGCGGACCCCGTCGGGGGGCCTGCACGTCTGGTATCGCAATCCCCACCCGGCCACCCGGTTCCGTTGCTCGACCGGGTCGAGTTCCAAGGTCGCCCTGGCCTGGCAGGTCGACGTACGGGCGGACGGCGGCTACATCGTCGCCCCCACCACCCGTACCCCGCAGGGCACGTACGTGCGTGAAGGGGCGACCCGGTTGCCCGCGCCGCTGCCCGAATGGCTCGGTGAAGAGTTGGTGAGGACCGGCCACGTGATCCAGCCCCCCAAGGTCCGCCCCCGGCCCGCGGTCTCCCGGGCCCGACGTTCCCGGGCCGGCGCCCGCGGACAAGGAGTCCTTGACCCCTTGCTCCACGCGGTCGCCGAGTGTGCGGCCACGCGTGAGGGCGCTGCCTTCACCGAGAAGCTCAACAAGGCCGCCTACACCGCCGGAGGCCTCACGGCAGCCGGACATCTCGATGAGCAGACCGCCCGGTCTCTCCTGCTCCAAGCCGCCGAGGCCGCGCGGCCCTGGCAGAGCGCCCGCAACGAACGCATCATCAACGACGCCCTTGCCGCCGGGGCAGCCCGCCCGCTTCACCTCGAAGGACGTTCATGAGCAGCGCCGGAACCCCGCGCTTCGACGCCAGTGCCGCTGCTCAGCAGATGCTGGACCTCGAGCAGGCGTCCTCCCCGCCCGCAGCCCTGCCCGCCCAGACCAACACCTCGCAGTCGCCTCCTTCCTGGGCGCAGTCGGCCCCCCTCCCCGGCACACTCACCGACCGGGGCAACGCCAAGCTGTTCGTCAAGCTCTACCGCGACCAGTTCCGCCACGTCGAAGGCCTGGGCTGGTTCTCCTGGGACGGCTACCGCTGGAAGCGCGGCGGGGGTGAGAAGGCCGCCCTGTGGGCTGCGGGCGAGATGGCCGAGGACATGCCGGACAGCGACCCGCGCGGGCTGTTCAGCGACCGTGAACTCCACCATCACAAGAAGCGCACCCTGTCCACCACGGGGATGAAGGCACTCCTCACCCAGGCCAAGGCATCCCCGGACCTGTCCGTCGACCCCGACACCCTTGACGGGGACCCCTACTCGCTGTGCACCCCCGCCGGTGTCGTGGACCTGCACACCGGCCTGCTGCGCAAGCCCGACCCCACGCGCGACTTCCACTCCCGCGCCACGAGCGTCGCCCCGCAACAGACCCCCACCCCCCGCTGGCACCGCTTCCTGCACGACACCTTCGGCGACGACGCCGAAGGCCAGGAGATGATCGGCTTCCTGCACCTGCTGCTCGGCTACTCCATCACCGGCGACGTCGGCGCCCAGGTGCTGCCCTTCCTGCACGGACACGGCAAGAACGGCAAGAGCGTCCTCCTCGACACCATGATCCAGATCCTGGGCGACTACGCCGACGCGGCTCCGCCCGGCTTCCTCATGGACCGCGGCTCGTTCTCCGAGCACTCCACCGAACTCACCGAACTCCACGGGCGCCGCCTCATCGTCTGCAGCGAACTCAAGCCCAACGACAAGTTCGACGAAGCCCGCGTCCGGCTCCTGACCGGCGGGGACAAGATCAAGGCGCGCCGGATGAGGCAGGACTACTTCTCCTTCACTCCCACGCACCACCTCTGGCTCCTCGGCAACCACCGCCCCGAAGTATCCACCGGCGGCTTCGCGTTCTGGCGCCGTATCCGCCTGCTGCCCTTCGAACGCACCGTCCCCGACCACCGCAAGATCGACAACCTGGCCTTCGAACTCGTCCGTGACGAGGGCCCCGGCATCCTGCAGTGGCTCATCGAGGGCGCCCGCCGCTACCTGTCCACCCGTGACAACCTCGAAGGACCCGACCGTGTACGCATCGCCACCACCGCGTACGCCAACACCGAGGACCACATCGGCCGCTTCCTCACCGAATGCTGCACCCGCGATCTCGAGGCCCACCCCGACCTGCGCGTCGAACAGGGCCTGCTCTACACCGCCTACGCCTCCTGGTGCAGCACCGGCGAAGGCATCCGCCCTGCGGGCACCCGCGCCTTCGCCACCCGCGTACGACAGGAAGTCGGCCTCGCCTCACCCTCCGACATGATCAAATCCAACGGCCGCAAGTACTACCCGGGCCTCGCGCTCCTGGACCATCCCTCATGAGCCAACTCCCGCGCCGGACCGGCGAGCTGACCCTCCTCTGCACCGGTCATCAGCACACCCGGCATGACACCCGACGTTCTTCACCCGCCCGCGCGCGCCGGGCTTACCATGAGACTGCGGGACCGCGTCCGGCAGCGGGCGGCACACCACACGACGAGGCGAACCACCGCCCGGCCCGGCAGACGAAGGAGGGGCAGCAGCCATGAGCTCGCTACTGACCGAGGGCGATCTCACCCACGAGGAGCACGTCGTGTGGCTGGAAGACCCCGAGAACCTCGACTACGTCCGCCAGGCCCTCGACAAGACCCGGCGCCGGAACACCAAACCCCCCTACGCGCGCGACGGCCGCATGGTCGGCTACGCCCTCCTCGACGACCAGGCGGAACCCGACCCGGACAGCGGCCTGTACAAACGCCGTGTCTTCTTCCTCCTCCCGCACGACCGCGACAGCCTCCCCGGCGGCCTGTACCGCGAGGGCGCTCCCGGCGAAGCCGTGGACCCGCGCACCATCGACGTGAAGAAGGTCGGAGAGAAGACCCCCCGCTCGCAGAGCGGACCCGGTGCCATAACCGGCCTGCGCTCCTGACCAGCCGGCCCGGCCAAGACCCGGGCCCCGCCCATTCGTTCGGTCAGATCCGCCAGGAACGGATGCGGTCCGCCGCGTCGTATCCGTCGGCGAGGCCGGCGTCGATGTCGCGGGCCAGGTTGATCAACGCGCCGTACGGCGGGTCGACAGCCTCACCGGCGGCGTCCATGTACGCCGTGACGAGCGCCGCGCCGTAGAGGGCGTTACGGGCCGGCAGGGGGCGCAGCCGGATGACGGCGTGCATGAGGGCCGCCGCGCGCCAGGCGTTGTCGACAGCGACACCTACCTGGGGCGTGTTCACCCGGTGGCGTGCGACGGCGGCCACGAGGTTGGAGAAGTCATGGACCGACGGGTGCTTGGGCAGCACGTCCGCCTGCCGCTCCAGCAGCCAGCGGATGTCGACGTGGAGCTCCATGGTCAGGCGGCAGCCTGACCGGAGGCGTCCAGCCGCGCGGGGGAGTCCTCCGGGAAGGCCGCGTCGAACGCACCCGCGTTGTCGGCGACGAACGCGCGGAAGACCTCGGTGGCGCTCTCCAGCCGGGGGTCGCGGAGCGCGTCGCGCGCGGCCTCGGTGATGAGCGCGGTCACCGTGGTGTCCTCGGCCGCGGCGCGCTCCTGCAACTGGGCGTGAAGTTCCTCGGAGACCCGGATCGTCACTGACTTCGACATACTCCGACCGTACAGCAAGGTGTACAGCAGGCCCAGCGGTCCGGGGCTCGGGCCATGGTGACGGTGAGGGTCGCGTCTTCCCGGCCGCGGCTTGGGCGGTCACGCGCACCGCAGGTCGTCGTACGCCATCCGTACGTGATGCGTACGCGAACCGTACGCATCACGCTAGAGTCTGAAACAGGAGGTGCACATGTCCGAGTTGTTCGACCGGGTCGACGCCCTGATCGCGTCCCGGGCAACGCTACCCCCGCCGTCGGAACGCAAGAGGCTGCGTCAGGCGCACGGTTTCACGCTGGACGAGGTCGCGCAGGCCCTGCAGGTGCGGCGGGCGACCGTCGGCGGCTGGGAATCGGGCAGGACCGAGCCGCGGCCGCCAGAACGGGACGCGTACGCGCGCCTGCTCGCCAAGCTCGCGGAGCTCTATCCCGCCGAAGCCGGTGCCGACGTCCGCACCCCCGCCTCCGCCCGCGTGCAGGATGAGGCCACCCCCGAGACGCCGGTGCCTGCCACGGTCACAGCCACGGAGACACGGACTCCCTCACCGGAGCCCGCACCGGATCCCTCACCGGAGCACACCTCGCGGGCGACGAGCGAACAGAACACCGGCCACCCTTCCAGGACCGCCTCGCCGCCCGCCCGCTCACGACCACCCAGCACCACCGAACAGACATCGACGGGCACGGCGGCGGGGACGCCCTCGTCGCGGCGCCCGGCCGTACAAAAGGCCGCCCCCGCCGGCACCACGGCAGACGGTGACGACTCTCGCTTCGAGAACGGTCCGCTCGCCGTCGTCGACGTCCAGGACGGCCAGGTGTACGCATACTGCGTCGGCGGACTGGTCCTGGACGTGCCCGCCAAGTCGATCCCGGCCTTGGTCGATTGGACGCTTCGGGAGGCCCGGCTGGGGCAGCCGAAGCTGTCCGGGCCGGGCAAGGACGCCGACCCGCTGCTGGTGCTGACCGAGGCCGCGCTCAAGCGCTACGGCCTGCCAGTCGCTCTCACCGACGAGGAGCGGCGCGCCGGGCGGATCCCGGAGAACCACAAGGTCGTCAGGCATTTGGCCCGCTCGGAGTGGAAGCTGACCAAGCGCGGGTTCGGACCGTGGGCGCGGATCTATCGCCCCGCCCAGGGGGCGGAGCGGGCCTGCGTCCAGCTGTGCATCCCGTCCTGGCACGCCCTCGACTCCCGCCACTGGGGCCAGGCCGCCCAGCTTCCCGCGGCCGCCCTCGCCCAGGTCCTGGGCCTCTACGCGACCAGGGTGATGACACCGCGCGGCTCCACCGCCGTGACCGGCCTGGAACTCATGACCGCCTTCCACCCACCGACCCGGGCCTCCGCGCCGGACAAGGACGGCAAGCGGCACTCCGAGCACAACCCCGGCTCGCTCGGCAGGGACCCGGTGGACTGCGCACCGTGCGAGGCCCCCGACGGGCACCCCCTGCTGAAGGACCTGCCGCGCTTCCACGTCCGCGGCCCCGGCGAGAAGCTGTTCGAGGAGGCGTGCGACTGGGCGCGTCCGCTCACCGACGACGAGTGCATGCGCCGCAACCTCGTCGGCATCGACGTGAACATGGCCTTCGCCGCCGGCGCCAACGGGCTGATCGTCGGACTCGGCGCGCCGACACATGTCGAGCGGCCGCGGTTCGACCCGAAACTCCCGGGGAGTTGGCTGGTCGACCTCAGCCACGTCGACCTGTCGCGGGTGAAGGTGGCCAAGGACAAGTGGGTGGAGCTGGACGGCGACCTGCTGCCGAGCCCGTTCACACCGAAGGGCGAACGCCCCGAGGGCCCTGCCTGGTACGCGACCCCGACCGTGGCATACGCAGTGGAACTCGGCTACGACGTGCACCCGGTCGAGGCGTGGGTGCGCCCCGACAACGGCCGCTACCTCGACAGCTGGTACCAGCGGCTGCGCGACGCCTACCTCGCCACGATGGCCGACCTCGGCGTCACCGCGGACCTGGCGCCGGAGGAGTTCCTGACGGCGATGGACGGCTACCGCGACCGTGACCCACAGCTGGCGCTGGTGGTCTCCGCGGTCAAGGCCACGGTCAAGGGCGGCCTCGGCAAGCTGCGCGAGCGGCCCCGCGGCGAAGGGTGGCGGCCCGGCGAGCCGTGGCGGGCCCTGTCCCGCCCGACCTGGCGGCCGGACATCCGCGCGGCCGTCATCTCCCGCACCCGGATCAACCTCCACCGCAAGATCGTCAAGCACGCGGCCTTCACCGGCCAGTACCCGATCGCGGTCCTCTCCGACTGCGTCGTGTACGCCACCGACGGCACATCCCCGCTGGACTTCCTGCCCTACCGGGACGGCAAGCCGCTGCCCGGCGGCTTCAAGCTCGGAGTGAACCCCGGCCTGGTCAAGTGGGAGGGCACCCAGAGCGTGCTGTGGGGCGAGGGAGTGCGCGAACAGTTCGACGCCCCCGAACTCAACCTCGCCCGCTACATCAAGGACGGCACCGTCACCGACATCGACAACGGAGAGTAGGAGAGGGCGACGATGAGCCTGTTCGGGGACGGCCTGGAAGCCGCGATGCAGAAGGCGTTCACCCGCCCGGCACCCAAGAGCGCGCCCGCGCAGATGCGGTACCTGGTCAAGCAGCTCAAGGGCACCCGGGCGGTCGCCCAGCTCCTGCGGGTCTCCCAACGCACCGTCGAACGGTACGTGAAGGACCAGATCAAAAAGCCG
Organism: Streptomyces akebiae; assembly: GCF_019599145.1. Classification (NCBI taxonomy): domain Bacteria; kingdom Bacillati; phylum Actinomycetota; class Actinomycetes; order Kitasatosporales; family Streptomycetaceae; genus Streptomyces; species Streptomyces akebiae. Next base: position 49,864 of record NZ_CP080648.1, read on the forward strand.
CGCCCCGACCTCGCCGCCCGCCTGGAGCGGGAGGTGAAGAAGCGGTGGCAGCCCCAGGTCCGGGCCAGGGCCCGCCAACGGGCGGCGACCACCGGCGGCATCATCATCGACACCCGCGCCCGTATCGGCTACACCGCGCCCATCGGTTCCACCGACGAGGACCGGCTCCGTCACCTGACGGTCGCCCTGCCGCCGCAGTACGCGGCCCGCCTCTTCGACGCCCAGGCCGCCGGGGCCACCGACCAGCAGCTCAGGGAGATCACCGCCGAAGGGCTCAAGGAGGTGTACTTCCAGGACGGCGGCCGCCGCGCCGGCCAGCTGGAGGAGGTCCGCTTCACCGACATCGACCACCTCGACTTCGACCTGTAGCTCCCCGCGAACAGCGACCCGATCCGGCCAAACGGGACCGCCGACGGTTCCGAATGCCCACCTGGCCAGGGCGCAGTGCCCGGGGCGGCGATTCCGTGCACCCGCTCCGCGACGCCCTCACTGGCGCTCAGGTCCGGCCAGGAAGGTTCGCTCGAGAGTCGCTTGAGCCGTCGGCGCGCTCAGGTGGTGGGCCGCCACGGATCGCATGACTCCGGCAGCTACTGGAGAACAGCGACAGGACGCGCCGTCGGTAGCTCTTGCCTGTGACGTAAAGCAGCAGGTCAGGTCGATATCGAGCACTGATCAGCGACCGAAGCGACCCGAGCTGTGCATATATGGGGAGTGGGACCAGCCCGTATGCGCGTGGGGGTGACATAGAGGGAACGTGAGTCGCTTCGGTCGCTGATCGGATCCTCTCAAGGCCTGTGACCTGCTTCAACGCAGTGTGGTTGGGGAAGCGACGCAAGCAACCCCGGTCGCTGGGCCGCCCCTTGAGTCGCTCGCATCCTTGCCGACGTCTTCTGGCTCAGTTCCTACACGTGTCTCCTTCCGTCACCTCCGTTTCGCTAGTCTGTTCCAGTCGTTCAGTCGCTTGAGTCGCTTATGGGGGATGCGCATGGCTGCTGAGCTGCCTTTTTTATGCAGCGACTCAGGGGGATCGGATGCCCAGGCATCAGGCGTCCCTCGTTCACTGGTCACCGCTCGATGGTGTGCGGGCCGGGGTTGGCCGGTTCATCCCCTTGCCCCGGGACGCAAGACGCCTGCGGGCAACTGCGCCCCCTGCCGGGAAGCCGACCACACCCGCGAGGCATGCGGCTGCGCCGCCGCCGGCCGTTGGTGTCACGGATTCCACGCCGCCACGCTGGACGCAACCAGGATCGAGCAGTGGTGGGGCGCTCACCCCCGCCTCGGTGTGGGAGTCGCCTGCGCCCCCGCAGGACTGGTGGTCATCGACGTCGACGCCCACGAGAGGAGGCTGCCCGACCGGAACCGTCTGCTGCCGGGCATCGGCATCCCTGACGGGATCGATCTGACCGGACTTGCCAACGGGTTCCACACGATCGGTCTGCTGGCTGCCCTGCGGGGCGTCAACAGCCCCGCCGACGACGAGAGGACCCTGCGCGTGCGAACCCCGTCCGGGGGCCTGCATGTCTGGTACCGGGTGTCCCACCGAGATCGGTGGCAAAGTTCCACAGGGTCGAGCGGTAGCCGAGCGCTGGCCTGGCAGGTCGACGTACGAGCGGGCGGTGGATACATCGTCGCCCCGGGTACCCGGACCGAGTCCGGGGTGTACGAGCCCCTGGGTGCCGTACGTGAGCCCGCTCCTCTGCCCGACTGGCTCGCCCACGAACTGGCCCGCACAGGCCACCTGCCGCCTGCGCACGTGCCCGCGCCCCGGCCTCCGGTGCCACCCCGCGCCCGGCAGGCGGTCATTGCCGCAGGAGGCGGCCGCGGGGCCGTGAGCCGAGCCCTGGCCACTGTGCTCACAGAAGTGGCCGACTGCGCCGCCGTACCCGAAGGAGCGGCGTTCTCCGAGAAGTTGAACCGCGCCGCCTACACCGCCGGGGGCTTCGTGGCCGCCGGGCACCTCTTGGAGGAGGAGGCGCAACAGGCCCTGACGAAGGCGGCCGAGCACGCCCGCCCCGGGCAGGAGCGACGCTACGGAGCCATCATCCGCAGCGGTCTGGGCGCCGGCCGACTGCGTCCGCTGTCCCTGGGAGGCCGGGCATGACCTCCCAACACGACGGCACCCTCTTCGACGCCCAGGCGGTCGCCCTGCAGATCCTCGCGCAGCCCACTGTGCCGGGGCCCCGGCGGGTGGGTGGGGACGTCCCCGCCGCACGGGGGGATGGGGAGGCGACCGCCGACGGCCTGCTGCCCGACACGCTCAGCGACCGCGGCAACGCCAAACTGTTCGTCAAGCTGTACTCCGACGACTACCGGCATGTTCCCGGCCTCGGCTGGTTCCGCTGGGACAGCACCCGCTGGCAGGTCGACGAGGACGACACCGTGATGTGGGCCGCCGGAGATCTCGCGGAGTCCCTCGCGAGTACCGACCCGCGCGGTGTGTTCACCCCCGCCGCCCTGCAGCAGCACCGCCGCCGCGCGCTCAGCACCAGTGGCATGAACGCGATGCTCACCCAGGCCAGATCCGCTCCGGGCATGGTGCTCAACGCGGCCCGGCTGGACGCCGACCCGTACGCGCTGTGCACCCCGGCCGGCATCGTCGACCTGCGCACCGGACTGATCCGTACGCCGGACCCGAACAAGGACTTCCACTCCCGCTCCACCACCGCAGCCCCGCAGCCGATGCCCACCCCGCGCTGGGACCGTTTCCTCATCGACACCTTCGGTGACGGGCCCGAAGGCGCGGAGATGATCGACTTTCTCCATCTGCTGCTGGGCTACTCCATCACCGGGGACGTCGGCGGGCAGGTCATGCCGTTCCTGTTCGGCTCCGGCCGCAACGGCAAGTCGGTGCTGCTGGACGTGCTGATGAAACTCGTCGGTGACTACGCCGACGCCGCTCCGCCAGGTTTCCTGATGGCCCGCCCGTACGAAGGTCACCCCACCGACCTGGCCGAACTGCACGGCCGCCGCGTCATCGTCTGCAGCGAGGTCAAGCCGGGCGACCGGTTCGACGAGGCCAGGGTCAAGCTGCTGACCGGCGGCGACCGCATCAAGGCCCGGCGCATGCGTCAGGACTTCTTCAGTTTCGAACCCACCCACAAGCTGTGGCTGTTGGGCAATCACCGGCCCGAAGTAGGCGCCGGCGGGTTCGCGTTCTGGCGGCGCATGCGCCTGATCCCGTTCGAGCGCGTCGTCCCCGACGACCGCAAGATCGACAATCTCGCGGACGTCCTCGTCACCGAAGAGGGTCCCGGCATCCTCAACTGGCTGATCCTGGGCGCCCGCCGCTACCTCAGCGGCGAGAAGGACCTCACCGGGCCCGAACGTGTCCGGATCGCCACCACGGCGTACGCGGAGACCGAGGACCACACCGGGCGTTTCCTCGGCGAGTCCTGCCGACTGGACCCGGACCTCAGGACGGAACAAGCGCACCTCTACGCGGCCTACAAGGTGTGGTGCCAGAATGAGGGGGCCCCGGCGGTCTCGTCCCGGGCCTTCGCCGCGCGGGTCCGAGAAGTGGTGGGACTGGCGTCGCCCAAGGAGATGATCCTGTCCAACCAGCGGAAGTACTACCCGGGCATCGGACTGGTCGCCGACGAGGAGGCAGTATGAGTGCCCTCATCGCAGAGGACGAGATCGTCCACGAGGCCGACTTCGTCTGGCTCGAGGACATTGACGGACTCGACTACGTACGCCAGAGCCTCGACCGGCTGCCGACCCGGCGGGGCAAGCCCGCCTATCACAGGGACGGCCGGATGGTCGGCTACGCGCTGCTGGCTCCCGACGCCAAGCCGTCGCGCTCCTCGGGTACGTTCCGCCGCCGGGTCTTCTGGTTGCTGCCGCACGACCGGGACACCGACCCCGAGGGCCTGTACGCGACCGGGGCACCCGCGGAGGCCGTGGACCCACGCACGCTGGCTCCCGGCATCAAGGGGCGCAAGACGGAGCGGTCCGAGGGCGGGCCGCCGTCGACGGCGATGCGGGAGCTGGGCATTACGCTGCCCCTGTGACCAGGTGCATGCGCAACACCTGGGGCCGCTGGAGTTGATTGGGCACCGATGGGTGATCGGGGACCCGACGCGGAAGGACGGCTTGTCCGATCGTGCTGACGCCCGCGAGCCTGGAACACCGTCGGCGCGGGGCGCGGCGCCCGCGTGCCGTCGAGTGGTCCGGAGCGTCTGGTGAACGAGACCCTCCAAAGTCCCGGCGCTCAGGCCGTGTTCTTCATGGCCTAGTCGGTTTCGCTCGGTGATGGTCTCGGGGCGTTGGAGGGGAACGGCTCACAGTCCCGTGCCGCCGGACGCGTCAATGCACTGGCCCGTGACCCAACGGGAGTCGTCCGAGGCGAGGAAAGCCACGATGTCCGCGATGTCCGCCGGCTTTCCCATGCGGCCGAACACGGAGAGCGCGGCGTGGGCGGCCTCGTTCTCGGGCGTGGACCAGCGCTGCTTGTTCAGGTCCGTCTTGACGAAGCCCGGTGCCACGGAGTTAACCGTGATCTGCCGGGCCCCCAACTCCTTGGCGAGCATGTGGGTGAGGGCTTCGAGCGCGCTCTTGGCCATGGAGTACGCGAGGGAGGAGGGGAGGCTCACACGGGTGGCGGCCGAGCTGATGTTGATGATGCGGCCCGCCTCTCGCAGCCGCCGCAGGCCCTGCTGCACCAGGAACAGGGGTGCCTTGGCGTGGACGGCCATGAGCTGGTCGAAGTCCTCCGGGGTCACGTCGTCCAGGCCGCCCCGGATGTTGAAACCAGCGTTGTTGACCAGGATGTCCAGGGCCATCGGCTCGCCCAGTCCCTCAAGACCGGCGTCGAACCGCTCGTAGAGCGTGCGGATGTCATGGGGCACTCCGAACGGGGCGTGCACGGGGAAGGCACGCCCACCGCCGTCGGTGATCTGTTCGATGGTTCGACGGGCCGAGGTCTCGTCGCTTCCGTAGTGCACGGCGACGAGCGCGCCGCCTGCGGCCAGGCGGCAGGCGATGGCCCGGCCGATGCCCCGCCCCGCACCCGTGACCAGAGCCGTTCTGCCGTTCAGCGCACCCATCGTCTTCCCCGTCTTTCTCTGTGGCAGCGTATTGAAGAAACCGCATGACCGGTTTAATAATGGTGAGGTGATGCTTTGCGACCGACGTGATCGGTGCAGCTCGTCACCCGACATCACCAGACTCCGCACGCGGTGTCCGTGCGGCTCGACCCTAGGCGGTCCCAGTGGCCTTTCGGCATGTGCGTCTGATCGCGGTGAACATCGACGGTGTTCTGTTGAACGACACCTTCAGTCCGGTCATCCACCGGTTCGTGGTCGGCCGCGGAGGCGTCTACACCGCCGAACTGGAGCGGGCTGTGCTGTCGCAGTCGCAGCTTCGGGCCGCCGCGGCACTGGGTGTGCCGGGGACGACGCCCGAGGAGGTCGTGGAGGCGTACTTCCAGGAACGGGAGGAGTACCTCGGTGCGCATCCGGTGCGGGTCCTCGACGGCGTCGGCGGACTGCTCGAGCGGCTGCGCCACACCGGCGCGTCCCTGGTGTGCTACGGCGGCCTGGGGCGAGCCCACTTCGACCGGCATCTGGCGCCGTTCGCCGCGTACTTCGACGGGCCCGGGTACGTGTGCACCGACGGATTCCGTCCAGGGGTGCGGGAAATCGCCGAGGACGTCTTCGGGCTCCGTTGCGACCAGGCGCTCTTCATCGACGATGTGGCCCGTGTGGCCGAGGTCGCGCAGACGTTGGGTGCGGCTTTCATCGGGCATCCGACCGCCTACTCCCACAGCTTCCAGCGGCAGTTGATGCACGAGGCCGGGGTACGGCACATGGTCGGGTCTCTCGACGGGATAGACGAGTGGCTGCTGCGGGCCGTCGACGTCGAGGCCGCCGACGGCCGACTGTGGCCCTCGGGTGCCGAACGTGCCGACGAGCGTGTCCCCGCGATGGCGTGACACAGCGGGAACCGCTTGCCGACCGGGTACGGAAACCAGCACTCCGGACGTTTTCGCGCGCTTCGAGGTTCTCCGGAAAGCAGACCGTGCGCCGTGCTCCGGCAGGCGCCCCTTCGGCTCGCTTGACCAGCGCGGTTCCGCTGCCACCGGGAGGGTGCGCGCGTCCTGGGCCCCGGAACGGGAACAGGGAGAGTACCGCCGGAACCACTGGTGAAGCCCTTGACTGATGCGTACAGTACCTTCTAGACGGTTTTTTCTTCGCTGCTTTGTGCGCGGCAGCGAAGTACGGTTGACGGAAGGGGAGAGCCAGTGGCCCAGCAAGAGCGAGCGGTCAAGACCCGCCGTGCCGTGCTGGAGGCTGCCGCGACAGTCTTCGCGGAACACGGCTACACGGCGGCGACGGTCGCTGACATCCTCAAGACCGCCGGAGTGACCAAGGGCGCGCTCTACTTCCACTTCGACTCGAAGGAAGCGCTGGCCCGGGGTGTCCTGGAAGTTCAGGCGGACCGGCGGCTGCCCGAACAGGAGATCAAGCTCCAGGAGATGGTGGACGTCGCCATGACGGTGGCCCACCGGCTGAGGCACGACTCCATTCTGCGGGCCGGTGCCCGGCTCTCCGCGGACCCCATCGGCCGCAGGCACTACGGAAGCGCCTGGCCGCTGTGGGTCGGCATGCTGGCGGAGATCGTGTCCCAAGCCCACCAGCGCGGCGAGACCCTGTCGCACGTGGTGCCGCACGAGGTCGCCGAACTGGTGGTCAGCGCGTTCAACGGAGTACAGCTCTACGCCCAGTTGGAGACCAACCTGGAGGACGTCGAGCACCGGGTCTCGGTTCTCCTGCAGCACCTGCTGCCCTCCATCGCCTCGCCCGCGGTTCTGATGCGCCTGGATGTGGCCCCGGACCGCGGAGAGCGCCTCATCCGTGAGATGAGCGCCCCCGTACCCATGGCGGTCTGACGCGCAACCCAGCGACCCTTCCCTCCTTCCGGGTCGCTCTCGGTCGCTGAACAGAGCCCCAGGTCAGGTCAGGACTTCGCGCAAGCGCACGGTGCGGAAAGCGACTGAAGCGACTCGGGTTCGGACAGAGACCCGCGGTCCCTCTGTCGTCCCGCGTCCCGCACGACGACTCGCGTTCGCCCGGTCGCAGTCCGTGCGTGCGCCTCCGCCCGTCCCGGCACCGGCGCCGTGTGGGTCCCGCCGCACACGGGCGCCGGGTGACCCTCGGGGTTCCAGTACCAGGACTCGTCCGGTCCAGGGCGTCGGTGCCTCCCCGAACGACCCGCTCAGGCCGAGACCGGCGCCGCGGTCACGGCGGAGGTGAAGACAAGGCTGCCGTCCTGGCGGCCGGTCACGAGCACGCGTTCTCCGCCGTTCGTGTGCCGTGGCAGGGAACAGACCTCGATCAGGCAGGGAGTGTCGAGCTCCGCGTAACGGGTGAACTCGCTGTTGACGCCGACCGGCAGGCAGGCGCGCCCCAGGAACGCGGACGTGGCCTGGCGGGCGGCCTCCAACAGCGCCATGCCCGGCATGTGGTCGACGGGATGGTCGAAGAGCACGGGGTGTCGGGTGTCCACCCTCAGCTGCCAGCAGTCCGGCTCCGGCGCGGGGGACAGGACGACATCCGTGGGAGAGAGCCGGCCGACGGCCTGCGGTGCTGTCGGGCTCGTCAGCGGAAGCGGAACGGGGACACCGTCTCCGATCCGGGCGGCCCGCAGGCGCCGGTAGACGGCCGGGGAAGTGCAGGTGAAGGTGGCGGCTCCGGTCGCGGCCACCTCCCCGTCGCGGCGGATCACGGCCTTGTAGTGGAACCCCGAAAGGCTCGAGCCCCGGCGCTTGATGTCCATGCAGGCGATCGCGATGTCGAGGGAGGCCGGCGTGGCCCCGACGAGCAGGTGCTCGGGCGCGACGCCGACCTCGAGGTCCCACATCAGGAACTGGTGGTCGAGCGGGACGCCGAACTCCGCGTGCGCCAGCAGGATTCCGGACTGACGGATCGTTTCCGCTATGAGAAGCGGGTCGTGGCAGCCGTCGATGGTGGCGAAGAAACCATGCCGGCGGGGCAGTTGGGCGGCCACGGTGAAGTGAGTGCTGTCCATGCGCTCCCAGTCGGTGAGCATCACCTCTGCGACGCCGGCACGGTGGACCAGTTCCTTGGGAACGGTGGTGGTCAAGGACGGAAAACGCGTCACGACGACGCGCGCCGATGTCGTGCTGTCCTCCTCGGTAGGGCGTGCGCCGGGTATCGGGTGTGGGACCCGGAACGTGCTCGCAGACATGGCTATTCCCCCTGAGCCGCATAGGCGTGACGTCGATGTGGTGGTCGCTCAGGCTGCGAAGATACATACCACCCGGTTTAGTTTCTAGCGGTACGAGCCATTCCGGCTATGTGGCATGCCGAAGGGCTTGTTCCCCATGGGAGGCGCTCCCGCCCCTCTGATCGCAGGGCGACGGGCTGACCTGGGGCCTTTCTGGAATGTGGGAGGTGCCGGGGTCGCCTGTGCCGTTGTGTGGCGCGCGTTTTCGGCCGTGCGGCGGTCCCGGGGTGCGGGCGGGTGTGGTCTCGAGCGGGTCTGCAGCCGTTCTCGAGTGTCTTGGTTGACCCTTTCTTCAAACTCTGGAAGGGGGACCGGCCGGATGAAGCGTGCAGAGGCCCTGTTCCGCGTGGAACGCGGTCATGCGAGCGAAGAGGAACTGGCCGCTCTCGCAACGGTGTTGCTAGCACTGCGGGGGAGTGCTCAAGAGGGCGGCGAGGAGCCACCGATCGCCGGCTTCCACTGGTGGAAGCAGCCGGAGGGTTATGCGCTGCCCGGTAGTTGGCGCTGAGGACGCGCCCCCTGGGGTCTTCCGGCCTCTACTAAACCGCTCATGCGGTTTGTTACTATTTCCATGGCCGGGCGGGCCGCTTCGGCTTGCCCCAGGGAGGGACCATATATGGCAATGACGACTGCCCCCGTGCTGAGCGAGGCCGGGTCGGCCGACCCCTGCGGGCGTGTGGCCGAACTTCACGAGATCCGTGCGCAGGCCGTGGCCGGGCCCAGTGAGAAGGCGACCGCGGCGCAGCGCGCCAAGGGCAAGCTGACGGCTCGTGAACGTATCGAGCTGCTCCTCGATCCGGGGTCGTTCAACGAGGTCGAGCAGTTGCGCCGGCACCGGGCCACCGGGTTCGGTCTGGAGGCCAGGAAGCCGTTCACGGACGGTGTGATCACCGGCTGGGGGACGGTGGAGGGCCGTACGGTCTTCGTGTACGCCCACGACTTCCGCATCTTCGGCGGTGCGCTGGGTGAGGCCCACGCCACGAAGATCCACAAGATCATGGACATGGCCATCGCGGCCGGGGCGCCGCTGGTGTCCCTGAACGACGGTGCGGGCGCCCGTATCCAGGAGGGTGTGTCGGCCCTCGCCGGGTACGGCGGTATTTTCCAGCGCAACACGAAAGCCTCCGGAGTCATCCCGCAGATCAGCGTGATGCTGGGCCCGTGCGCGGGCGGCGCGGCGTACTCCCCGGCGCTGACGGACTTCGTGTTCATGGTCCGTGAGACCTCGCAGATGTTCATCACCGGCCCCGACGTGGTCAAGGCGGTGACGGGTGAGGAGATCACCCAGAACGGCCTCGGCGGCGCGGACGTCCACGCGGAGACGAGCGGCGTCTGCCACTTGGCCTACGACGACGAGGAGACGTGCATCCACGAGGTGCGCTACCTACTGTCGCTGCTCCCGCAGAACAACCGGGAGACACCGCCGCGCGTGAACACCGGCGACCCCGCGAACCGCCGCTCGGAGAAACTGCTGGACCTGGTTCCGGCGGACGGCAGCCGCCCGTACGACATGGCGAGGGTGATCGAGGAGATCGTCGACGACGGGGAGTACCTGGAGGTCCACGAGCGCTGGGCGCGCAACATCATCTGCGCCCTGGGTCGGCTCGACGGCCAGGTGGTCGGCATCGTCGCCAACCAACCCCAGACGCTGGCGGGGGTATTGGACATCGAGGCGAGTGAGAAAGCCGCGCGCTTCGTGCAGATGTGTGATGCTTTCAACATCCCTCTCGTGACGCTGTTGGACGTTCCCGGGTTCCTCCCGGGCGTCGACCAGGAGCACGGTGGAATCATCCGCCACGGCGCGAAGCTGCTGTACGCGTACTGCAACGCGACCGTGCCCCGGATCTCCTTGATCCTGCGCAAGGCGTACGGAGGTGCCTACATCGTCATGGACAGCCAGTCCATCGGGGCCGACCTCACCTACGCGTGGCCGACCAACGAGATCGCCGTCATGGGCGCCGAAGGTGCCGCCAACGTCATCTTCCGGCGTCAGATCGCCGAGGCCGAGGACCCCGAGGCGATGCGGGTCCGGATGGTCAAGGAGTACAAGGCCGAGCTGATGCACCCGTACTACGCGGCCGAGCGCGGGCTGGTGGACGACGTCATCGACCCCGCCGACACCCGCGTGGTGCTCATACGGTCCCTGGCGATGCTGCGCACCAAGCACGCCCACCTGCCCTCTCGCAAGCACGGCAACCCACCCCAGTAAGAAACGAGCAGCGGGCGCGGCGGCCGCGAACGGTGTTGTCCTGACCGCCCTTCCCGCAGCCAGGAGGCACATGATGGTCAAGCAGGAGCGGGCGGCCCGTACCCGGCAGGCACTGATTCGCGCGGCTGCCGAGGTGTTCGCCGAGGAGGGGTTCGCGCTTGCCTCGCTCTCCATGATCAGCCGTCGCGCCGGGGTGAGCAACGGAGCGCTGCATTTCCACTTCGAGAGCAAGAAGGCGCTGGCGGACGTCGTCCAGATGGAGGCGGCGGCCGCCGTGACCCGGATGACCGACAGGGCGGAGACCGCGGACGGGGCCTTGCAGGTGCTTGTCGACGCCACGCACGGCCTGATGAGCCGGCTTGCGGACGACAACATCGTGCGGGCCGGGTTCGAGCTCTGCGGTGACCCGGCACGGGGCGACGGCGTCGATCTGCGGCGCCAGTGGCAGCACTGGATCGAGAACATACTGGGGCGGGCCGAGCAGGAGGGCCTGCTTGCCGACGGCGTGTCACCGGACAGCGCGGCGCCGGCCATCGTGGCCGCCACCGTGGGGTTCGAGGTGCTCGGCTTCCGGGATCCGGAGTGGCTCTCCGAGCAGAAGATCATCCGCTTCTGGGAGCTGCTGCTGCCTCGGCTGGCCGGTGGTGAGGCCTGACCGGGGAAGCTGCAAGGTGGGCCGGAGGACGGCAAGCCTGAACGGTCCGTAGGCGGGCGCTGCCGCGTCGGCCTAAGAGACCGGATGTGCCGTTTTTACTCCCCGTCCTGGACGGTTTCTGAGGTGCGCACCTTAAGGTGCGCACCTTTTGTCTTGTTCTGTAGCGCCTCCGGCGCCGTGGATCCTGTCGATGCTGTAGTGGAGTTGTGGTTCACCCCTTTAGAAACGGCATAGATGGTTTCTGATTGACAAACCGTCTGTGCTGTTTTTTACTCGAGTGTGCCCGAGAGTCATCAGCCTGTCAGGGCTCGGCGACCGACCACTCATGCACGCATAGGGGAGACGCCATGGACATCTCTGTACTGGGCGGACTGGCCGTCCGGGAAAACGGAGTCTCGATCACGCCGACGGCGCCCAAGCCGCGGCAGGTGCTGGCGATGCTCGCCCTCCACGCTGATCAGGTCGTTTCCGTATCGACGCTGACCGAGGAGCTCTGGGGCACGGAGCCCCCGCGCAGTGCGCGCGCCACGCTGCAGACGTACGTGCTGCAGCTGCGGGAGATGATCGGCGCCGCCCTGGAGCGCGATCATGCGGACGCCGCCCCGCGCTGTGCCAAGGACGTGCTCGTCACCGTGCCCGGCGGCTATCTGCTGAACACCTCGGGCGGTGCCAGCGACGTCCGCGAGTTCGAGCGGCTGGCGGGCCTCGGCTACCGGGCCATGGACGCAGGGGACTTCCCAGGGGCGGCACGGCAACTGGGTGAGGCGCTCTCACTGTGGACCGGCGCCGCGCTCGCCGACATACAGACCGGGGCACAGCTGTCGATGGAGACGAGGCGTCTCGAGGAGACCCGGCTGTGCGCCCTGGACCAGCGCATCGAGGCCGATCTGCGGCTGGGGCGCCACCGAGAACTGCTGGGGGAGCTGTCCGTCCTGGTCAGCCGCTACCACACGCACGAGACCCTGCACGGCCAGTTCATGCTGGCGCTGCACCGGTCCGGGCGGCGCACCGAGGCCCTGGAGGCCTACCAGCGCCTGCGCCGCGCCCTGGTCCGAGAGCTCGGCCTGGAGCCGTCCGTGAGGCTGCGGCGGCTGCAGCGCTCCATCCTGATGGTCGGCCCTGAGCCCGCGCAGGACGCTTCCCTGTCCGCCCACGGCGGTGAACGAGCGGTCCGGGTGGGCTGACGGTTCGTCACTGAACCCGTCCGTGGGAAAGGAAAGGGATCGCCGATGCGGGCCAGGTCGGAGCGGACCCGCCGCAGGCTGGTGGGTGCCGGGGCCGAGATGTTCATCCGGAACGGCTGCGGCAACGTGGCCCTCGGCCAGACCGCCGGGGCTGCGGGCACGACGAAAGGGGCGCTGTACTTCCCTCTCGCCTCCGAGGAAGGACGCGCCGAAGCCGTCCAGGAACGCGGCCGCGCCATGCTCCAGGAGTTCGTCGGGGAACTGCGGCGTGGCGGCGTGCCACCCGTGCAGACGCTCATCGACACGACGCACCGGCCGGCCCGGACGCCGCACAAGGACCCGGTGGCCCGTGGCGGCTTCCGCATCACCGCCGAGTGCGGCAGCATGCGGCCGGCCCGTCACGGGCATCCACCGGACGTGGATCCACGAGGCCCTGCGACTGCTCGCCCGGGCACGCGGGACGGGGGAGTCGCGTACGGACGGGGAGCCGGACGCGGAGGCCCCCGAGACGCTGCCGGCAGCCACTGTCCGCAGCATCGAGGGCCTGTTCGGGACCGGCATTCGCCACGGTCAACTCAGCCGCAGAGCGGGGGCGTTGTGGGGAACGCTGCTGCCGGCCCTGGTCCCGCCCGGGCACGAGACCCGCTACCTGGCCGGCCCTCCCCGGTTGCCGTCCGCATCGGCGCTCGCGCGCCCCGCGTCCAGCGCCGCATGACCACGTCCTCCCTCTGCCCGGGGACCACAGGGGCCGCACCGGCGCCGCCGGCGACGGCAGTCGCCCTTCGCACCCGCACGACAACTTGGTTGTTCCGGTCGCCCGGGACGGACAGCTTGGAGTATCCGCATGTCCAGTGATCGTCATCCCTCCGCAGTAGCGGCGCCCACCGCCTTCCCGGCCGATCCAGTGGCCGACGTCGTGGCGGTCCTGGGGGAGGTGCTCCTGCTCAAGCCCGACAACATCGACCCACGGCAGTCGTTCCGCTTCCTCGGTCTCGACTCGCTGCTGGCCGTGGAGTTCGTGGCGAGCGTCAACGCCCGCTGCGGGACCCGGATCAAGGCCGCCGCGCTGTCCGACCACCCCACGCCCCTCGCTTTCGCCCGGTATGTGAACCGTGAGCTGCGGGCGGGCCGGCCCGCGCCCGCCGGCCCGTCGCCGATGGGGGGGGACCGCACCCCGTTCCGCTCACCCCGGGCTGCCGGCCCTCGTCGCTCCCGCCGCCCGGGGCGCCGATCGCGCGGTGCTCGACGTCCTCCGGGAGGAGCTCGCGCGCCTCCTGTGCTGCGGCCCCTGGGACATCGACGTGCACGCCCCGTTCAACCGACTGGGCGTCGACTCCATCATCGGCGCCGAGTTCGTGGCGGCCGTCAACCGGATCTACGGGACGAGAGAACGCAGCGCCACCCTCTACGCCCATCCGAACCCGGCCGCCCTGGCCGCGCACGTCGCTCTGCTCACGGCCCAGCGCCCCGCGCCGATGGACGTCGAGGTCCTGCTGGACGCCGTACGCGACGACCTGCTCACGGTCGACCAGGCCCTCGCACTGCTGTCACGACGCGGCTGAAGCGACGACTGAATCATGGACATGCGGGAGATACTGGTCCGGTACAAAGAGGGCTCCCTGGACCGGGGAAGCGCTTCGCAGCTGCTCGGCTCGTTCACGGTCGGCGAGCGGCCGTTGACACGGGACCGGGCTCTCACGGCGCCACCGGAGCCGCACGACCCCTGGCCCGCACCGGAGGTCGCGGCAGGGCCGCAGCCCGTGGCCGCCGGGGACCCGCCGGCGACGGACACGGACGTGGACACGGTCGCTGTCGTCGGCATGGCAGGGCGCTACCCGCAGGCCGCCGACCTCACGGCCTTCTGGCAGAACCTGCGCGAAGGGCGTGACACCTCGACCGACGTGCCGCCGGTACGCCCCGGCGCGCCGCTGCTGAGCAGCGGACAGCGAGGGTACTTCCTGGACGCGGTCGACGAGTTCGACCCCGAGTTCTTCGGACTCACCGAGGAAGAGGGCCGTCTGATGGACCCTCAGGAACGGCTCTTCCTGGAGACCGCCTGGGAAGCGCTGGAGAACGCCGGCCGCACCGGGGCCCGGCTCGACGCGCTGACCGGAGCCGACGGACAGCCGCGCGCCGTTGGTGTGTTCGTGGGCGCAGACTCCGCCGACTACGCCCTGATCGGAGCAGAATCCTGGGCGCGCGGCGGCCGCGAGACACCCCGGAGCGGCCACTGGGGGCTGGCCGGCCGACTCGCCGGCCTGCTCGCCCTGCGCGGGCCCGCGCAGGCCGTGGACACCTCCTGGTCCTCCGGACTCGTCGCCGTCCACCTCGCCGTGCAGGCGCTGCGCCGCGGCGATTGCGCCGCGGCCGTCGCGGGCGGTGTCGAACTGCTGCTGCACCCTTCGCGTGCGCGCTGGGGCTCGGGCGAGGGAGTGGGCGCGGTCGTGCTCAGGCCGCTGCGGGACGCGGTGGCCGACGGCGACCAGGTGTACGCCGTCATCCGCGCCACCTCCGCGGGAGCTTGCGCCCACGCGCCCTCGGCCACCGGCAGGGGACCGGAGGCCATCGGCCTGCGCGAGACGCGGGACTCCACCGTGCGCCGGATCGGCGACGCCGGAGCGGCCACCGGGATCGCCGCCCTGACCTCGGCCGTCCTGCAGCTGCGGCACAGCGTGCTTGCCCCCGCGAGGGACGGGGCCGAGGCGCAGCCCTGGCGGGAGTCGCGCCGCGCGGTCGTCGAGTTCGCCCCGGACGCCGGTGACGACTCGGCTGCCGGGCTCCAGGCCCGCATCGTGGTCGAGGAGTTCGTCCCCCGTACGTCCGGAGCGGCCGGCACGGCGCAGGAGGATCTCCTCGTGTCCGACGGCGTGGAGCGGGACGTGGCGGTGCTGCTGTCCGCGCCCACCCCCCGCCATCTCGCCGCCGCGGCACAGCGGCTGGTGACCTGGCTGGACGACGCCGACCGAGCTGCCGTGGACCTGCCCGCGCTGGCCCGTGGGCTGCGCGTCGGCCGCTCCGCGCAGCCGTGCCGCATTGCCCTGGTCGTGCGCACCGTCCCGCAACTCCTGTCCGAGCTGCGCGCGTTCCTGCGGAACGAGGGGGCCGTCGACCTGCGTGACGCCAGTGGTGACCCGCTCGGCCTGGGAGCCCTGCCCGAGACCGCCGACTACCTTGCCGCACTGTGGCGGGGCGGCCGCATCGAGCAGTTGACCCGTCTGTGGCTGTCCGGGGTCGCGGTCGACTGGGCCGGGCTGGAGGCCGAGGGCGGCGACCGGCCCGCCGCGGCACCGCTGCCGACCTCGGTGTTCCTGCGCCGCCCGCTGTGGCTGGGGCGGGCGGAACCGCAGGAGTTGGAAGGATGACCACTGCCGTCAAGGCGGCGACCTGGGCGGTCAAGCTGTGGTTCTGTTCGAACGACGAGCTCCCGCCGGGCATCGCCGCCACTCTCGCCGCGAACTGGTTGGACGAGCACGAGAGGGAGAGCGCCGAGCAGTTCCTGTTCGAGCGTGACCGCCGCCAGTACCTCGTCTCGCACGTCCTGGTGCGCCGTGTCCTGTCCCTCGAGTGCGGTATACCCGAGAGCGAGGCGGTCATCTGGCGCTCCTCACGCGGCCGGCCCTTCCTGCAGAAGCCGGCGGGCGGGCTGCCGCGCGGCGGGCGCGAGCTGGACTTCAACCTGTCCCACGCGGGCGGGCACAACCTGCTGGGCGTCGTACGCCGCAACCGGATCGGCGTGGACGTCGAGCGGCTCGACCGCGGTGACCAGGGGTTCGCCTCCATCGTGCAGACCTTCGCGCCCGCGGAGCGGGAGTGGGTCGCGCAGGCGAGACCGGGGCGGGCCAGGGACGTACGGGTGCTGCGGCTGTGGACGCTCAAGGAGGCGTACTCGAAGGCACGCGGCCTGGGGCTCGGGCTGTCCTTCGACACGTTCTCCTTCAGGCTGGCCGAGGACCGCGGAGTACTGGGCTTCCGGCCGCCGGACGACGACCTGTCCGGGCGGTGGAGGTTCATGGAGCTGGAGCCGGTGCCGGGGGTGCTGGCGGCCGTCGCCGTCATGGCGGACGAGGGGGAGGAGCTGGTACTCGAACTGCACCACGGCTTTCCTTGGGGGAGGTCCGCCCCCCGGCTGCTGACGATTCCGCAGGCGCCGTCGGTGCTGCGCCGGGTGTCGTAGGGCCTGTCCGGCAGGACTCGTCGAGCCGTCCTCCAACACTTCTCCAGCGGCGGCGGCTCACGGTGACTCTCCTACCGACGAGCCGCTGGAGAGCGACACCATGGTGACCGTTCGCCACCAAGCCCACCGTGTACGGCGGCCCGGCCGAGGCGCAGGGCTCACCGGCCACGGCGGACCCGGGCTCCCCTGAGACGTCCCGGGTGGACGAGTCCCGCGCACGCATAACCACACCGGAGGAGAGTTCTGTCATGGTGTCGGGTGAGCGTGTTCACCGAACGTCGCACGAGAGGGAGATCGCCGCGCCGGCCGGGGTCGCCTACGGCCTGATCGCGGACACGGCAGAGGCGCCGGAACATGAGGGTGATGGCGGCGAGTGTGAGTACTGCTTCGGAGTGCTCGGGCCGGGTCTCGTAGTCCCTGGCATTCCTTCGCGCGTGCAGCCACCATGCCGGCTCCGCCGGCGACAAGTCCCGGCCTCTGCCTGCAGCCTCCTGCCGCACGAGACCCAGGGCAACCCACAGCAAACGCCGTTGCGTACAGGCAGGCTCAAAGACGGGTTCTCAGGAGCACGCCCGTACGCCCTGCTCCGCACCGCGCCCGGTGGTGATGGAACGGCACCCGGTCCTCAAGCAGATCCCCAGTGGGGCACGAGCAGTCGCGGAGAGGGTCGTCGGTAAGGGCGGGAGACAGGCGTACACCTCGGGACCAGGGAGCTGACCGTCACGGAAGGCCACGACCGCCGACGGCTCGTCGGCCAGGTCCTGGAAGAGCCGACGGCAACACCGAACGGGACGGTTCCACGACGCCGACGGGCTGGAACTCGAAGGATGAGCCATGAACGACGCCGCTCGTATCTCGCCGCCCGTCCATGTCCACGGACCCGGCGGACCCTGGCACCCGGTGCGCGCCGACATGGCTCGCACCGGAAACGCCGTCGTGCACACCACCTGGGGTGAATGGCTGTCGGCAGCCCTCACCGACCCGGCGCTGTGTCCCCTGCTCGGCCGTGACTGGCAGCGCTACCGGCGCACCAGCGACCCGGCCGTCCGCCATCGCTTCGTCGCGTCCCGGCTCGTCACGAAGTACACGGCCGCAGCCGCACTGGATACCGACCCGACCGAGCTGGACCTCGCGTACAAGATCGGCGGACGGCCGTATCTGCGCGGACTCGACCGGATCGACGTCAGCCTCACCCACACCGAGGAACTGATCGCGGTCGGCGTCAGCCGCAACGGCCGCATCGGCATCGACGCCGAACCCGCCGGACGCAGACTGGACTTCGAGCTGCTGAGCGGCCACATAGCCACGCCCGCCGAGCTCCACTCGATGAGCGTGCTGTCCGAACGGGCCCGGGAGACCGAGCTGCTGAAGCTGTGGACCGTCAAGGAGGCATACAGCAAGGCGCTCGGTCAGGGGCTGCGGCTCGGATTCAGCGAGTCCGACCTCGGCGCGGACTGTTCGGGACTGCTCGCCCCCGACGGCACACCGGCCGCGCGAGGCGCGTGGGCCTTCAGCACCCACCGGGTGCTGGGCCGCTATCTGCTGAGTGTGGCCCGCCACGATGGGGGACCGGACGTCTCGCGTGGCACCGCCGTGCGCCCCACGCTCGACGGGGGCTTCACGGGGGGCGTCGCGGAACTCCTCGGCTGAGAGCCGTTGGGGGAGCGCTCCAGGGTCGCTGGAGGAAACGGGCACATCGCGCGCGTACCCATACCGTGCTGAGCAGGTCACGGACTTCAGAGCGAGGAGGTCGTCATGGGTGAACTTCCCGGCGCCGACCAGCGTCGGGCGCGCGCCACATGCTCCGTCGCGGGGCGGTCGGACCGGACGTGCCGTCGTGACGCACCTCAGGAAGCCCGCACCGCCACGTGAGAGGGGGAGGGGCCACGCCCCGAGAAGTCGATGACCGACGACCGTGACGCCGATGCCCGCTTCGCCGACGTGGCGACGACCGTGGTCGTCGACCCCGGACAACCGCCCTACGACACTCCGCCCGTACTGGAGGTGCGCGGCCCCCTGACCGCCGGCCGTGTGGCGGCGGCGCTCGACCACGCCGCCACGCGCACCCCCGGGGGCCGGCCCTGGCGCCACCGGCTGCAGCGCCTCGGGCCCGGCCACCACCTGGTGCACCTGGAGGCCCCCGCGACCTTTCCGGCCGTGCCCGAGAGCGTTCACGTCTCTCCCGACGCCTTTCCCGCCGGGCTTGTCGCGGACCTCCTGACCGCCCGCGACAAGCCGGCCGTCCCGCTCGGGCCGGCCCAGCTCGCCCTGGTGCGGCGACGCGAGGCCGCACCCCTCGTCCACCCCTGGACGGCGCTGGACGTGGCCGAGCCGCTCGACCCGGTGCGGGTGGACGGGGTCCTGCGGGCCCTCGTCAGAGCCCACCCGCTGCTCGGCGCCCGAATCGACACGGAGGACCGCGGCGGCATCCACGCCGACCCGCTCGTATACGAGACCGCGTGCACGGCCGCCGACGACACCCCCCGGGCCCGTGAACACGAGGCCGTCGCCGCCGTGAGCCGCCGACTGGACCCCGCCACCGGCCACACCCTGCGCGCCGTGCTGCTGCGCAAGCGGCACCGGCTCGTGGTGGTGGCCCATGAACTCGTCGTCGACCAGGTCTCGTTGGGCATCCTCATGGCGGACCTGGTAGCCGCGCTGGCCCGGCCGGACGAGGAACTCCCCGCCGAGGCCGTGCGCTACACGGGCTGGGTCGCCTCCCTGCCGGCCGTGGCCACGGATTCCCGCGAGACCGGCCGCTGGCGCACCGTCGCCGAAGGGCGCGCGGCCGCGTCCGAGTTCCGCCCTCGTGCTCCCCTCCCGGACGTCACCCCCGTGCGCCACCCCGGCTTCACACTGGGCAAAGCGGTCACCGGGCGGCTGACCGGCGCCCTGCCCCGGAGGTTCGGGCTCACGCCGGCCCAGATGCTCACCGGTGCCCTCGGCCTGGCCCTCGCCCGGTGGCGCGGCACCGGGCGGGCCTCCTTCGACGTGTGCACCGACGGTCGCCAGGGCAGCCCCGCGCTCGCACGGACCGTCGGGCCGCTCGTCGAGACCGAGCCCGTGCTGCTCGACGGTGCGTGGGGCGAGGACGCGCGGGAGTTCGTCGGCCGGGCCGCCGGAAGCCTCGCCGACGTGGGGCGCGCCTCGTTCGGCGCGTGCCGCGAGCACGCGCCCGACCCGGCGCTCCGGCTCGTTCTGCGGGAACTCGTGCCGGTCCTGGTGCGTTTCACTCCCGACAGGGAAGCCGGGCCTGTCTCCGGAGTCCGGTGGCCCGCCTGCGCCGTCCCGTACGCGCTCGACATCGACGTACGGGTGCGCGGCGGCCGGCTGAGCGTCGGGCTCGACTGGCTGCCCGCCGCCCGCGACGGCATCACCGAGGAGTCCGTCGCCCGGCTCCTGGCCGGACTGCGGGACGTCCTGGAGGACCTGGCGGGGGACGCCGGCGCACCGTCCACCACGGCACGCCCTCTCATGACGAGCCCCCTGCAGCGCGAACTCCTCGCCGACGCCGACGCGCACCCCGGCACGGGCCGGCAGATCGAGCAGCTCAGCTGGGTCTGGCACGGGCCGCTGGACGTCGCACGGTTCACAGCGGCCTGGCAGTCCGTCTTCGACCGGGAGGCCGTACTGAGGGCCGCCTTCGACGACGGGCCCGAGCCCGGGATCGTGATCCACGACCGGGTCGTGCCCGAGGTGGTGCGGATGGCCCACACTGGCGCACACTGGCCCGACGTCCTGACGGGCGACCGGCGGCGTGGTCTCGACCCGCGCACACCGGGGCCGTTGCGGGTCACCCTGTTCGACGGCCTGCACGACGACGACGTGCCCGTGCCGTCAACGCGGGTGCTGCTCACCTACCACCATGCCCTGCTCGACACCTGGAGCGTGCGCCTGCTCCTGGAGGAGTTCTACCGCGCCTACCTGGCGGGCGGCACACTGCCGGGCGGCGACCGGCGTCCCGATGTGCGCGACCACGCCCACTGGCTCGCGGCCCAGGACCTGGCTCCCGCACGGGACTTCTGGCTGCGTGCCGCGCCCCT
Organism: Streptomyces akebiae; assembly: GCF_019599145.1. Classification (NCBI taxonomy): domain Bacteria; kingdom Bacillati; phylum Actinomycetota; class Actinomycetes; order Kitasatosporales; family Streptomycetaceae; genus Streptomyces; species Streptomyces akebiae. The sequence goes on from NZ_CP080648.1 coordinate 70,376, forward strand.
CCCCGGGGCCGCGTCGTCCGTGTCGGCCTATGCCACGGCGTCACCCGCCGCCGAGGGGCCGGGCACCGGCCGGGCCCGGGTGCGGCTCGCCTCCTCCGAGGCGGCCCGCCTCAGCGCGTGGGCCGCGCAGTGGGGCGCCACGGAGAGCACGGCGCTGCAGGCCGCCTGGGCGCTGCTGCTGCACCGGGCCGCCGGAGCCGACGGTCCGACGCCGGTGCGGTTCAGTGTCACGGTGTCCGGGCGCGGCATCCTGCTCGACGGGGTGGAGCGCCTGCCCGGCGCCCTGCGTAACCCGCTGCCCGTATCGGTCGAGGTCGACCCGGCCGCGACCGTGCCCGATCTTCTGGCCGCGCTGCGTGACCGGGCCATCGAGCTGTCGTCGTACGAGTGGGTCTCGGCCGGGCAGATCCACGGCTGGACGGGCACCGGGCCGGACGGGCCTGCGGAGGCGGAGGAGACCGCCGACAGCCTGATCGTGTTCGAGGCCGGGCTGAATCCGCTCGACCGGCTGGAGCCCTCGCTCGCCGCGCACGGCATCCGAATGGAGTTTCCCGAGACGACAAGCGCCGCGACCGCCTTCCCGGTCACGCTCGCCGCGCATCATGACGAAACGGGTGGCCTGGTGCTGACCGTGAACCACGACCGCACCCGTCTGGCGGACGCCACCGGCTTGTTGGCGCACTGCGCCTGCCTGCTCCGTGAACTCCCTTACGTGGCCGACGAGTGCAGGCCCGTCGCCGAGTTCCTCGACGAGTTGTCGGCCGTCACGACACCCGGACCCGCCTTCGTCACCCTGCGTCCCGGCACGGGCGGGGTGATCTGTCTGGTGCCCTCTCCCGGTGCGCCCCGGTCCTGGTACGCCCGTCTGTCCCGGCTGTACCCGGGACCGGAGGCGATGATCCTGCTGCGGCCCACTCCGGAAGGGATTCGGGCCTGGTACGAGGTAGTGCGTCCGGTGGCCGAGGAGGGGCGGTTGCTGGTGCTCGGTGCCTTCTCGGGAGGGGGAGCCGGCGCTTACGAGGTGGCCCGCCGCGTCGCGGCGGACGGCGGCCCCCCGCCGCTTGTCGTGCTCACGGCGGACACCGGTAGCGACGAGGCCGTGCGCGCTCTCGCGCGGCTGCTGGACGAGGCGGCCCGGCGGCGGAGTGGTGCTTGAGGCGCGGTGATGTGCCTGGCCCGTGTCGACGGCCACCGGGCCGTGCCTGTCCGGCTGCCCCCTGCTCCTCCTGCCCCGCAGGTCAGGACCCGATGATTTCCGGGTCTGGGGCTGCTCGTTGGCACATGGCGTCAGCGCCGCCGAAGGAACCGGGCGGCTCCACGACGGCGGGCCCCCGGACCGGCCGCGTGGTGCAGCCGCCCTCGCCTTCTCCCGGGGCGGCGGTTCCAGTGCTCGCGGTGAGCGTGACGCCGGCAGCGGTGCCAAGACCAGCGATCTTGGACCTGCGGGACAGAGTGGCTGTCTCACGGCACGGCGTACGGGCGCCGGCCCAACGGCGCGAGTGGCGGTGGACTGACCTGGCGCAGGTGTCGGGGGATTCAGGGTGCCGTACAGGCCTTTGAGCGCTCGGGGGACCGAGCGGCTGCACCCGGCATGGAGGAGCGCTGGAGGCGGGCTTGAGATCACCCCTCATTTCGGAGGGATCGGACTAGCGTGCCGAGGGGAGCAGGTTCTTGACCATTGTGGGGAACTCGACGAAGTACGGGGGCGAACGTGAAGATTCAGGTTCTGGGTCCGTTGGGCGCCGAGGTCAACGGGGGTTCGATCGTTCCGACAGCGGGTAAGCCGCGGCAGATCCTGTCGCTGCTGGCGCTGTACCCGGGGCGGGTGGTGCCGGTGCAGACGCTCCTCGAGGAGCTCTGGGGCACCCGGCCGCCGCATAGCGCGCTCACCACCCTCCAGACCTACATACTCCAGCTGCGGCGGCGGCTCGGCACGGCGATGGGGCCCAGCGCTCCGGCGGGCGCCAAGGACGTACTCGCCACCCGGCACGGGGGCTACCTGCTGCAGGTACCTGAGCAGAGCGTCGACGTACACGCATACGAATGCCTGGTGGCGGAGGGCCGAGCGGCGTTCGAGGCGGGTGACAACGAGGTGTCGGCCGATCGATACCGGCGCGCGCTGGACCTCTGGAACGGGCCCGCGCTGGTGGACGTACGGCTCGGCTCGATCCTCGAGATCGAGGTCATGCGGATGGAGGAGAGCCGGTTGGTGGCGGTGGAGCGGCGGATCGACGCGGATCTGCGGCTCGGGCGGCACTGCGAACTCCTCGCCGAGCTGACAGAACTGACTGCACGTCACCCGCATCACGAGGGACTTCACTCGCAGGCCATCGTGGCGCTGTACCGCTCGGGCAGACAGGGATCGGCACTGGAGGCCTACCGAAGACTTCGGCTGCGTCTGATCGAGGAGCTCGGCGTCGAGCCGTCGCCCCAGCTCCAGCGCCTGCACCAGGCCATGCTCACCGTGGACCCCTTGCTGGACGTGGCTGCGGGACCCAAGCGAACCTCCACCTTCGACTTGTTCGCGGCCTGAGCGGCAGTCGAGCGTTTCTCCAGGGGGACCGGCCAAGTTCGGACGCCACTGGCACCCGTACGCAGGGGTGCGTGTATCCGAGAAGGAGGCCGTGCCATGCCCCGCGGCCGGCCCGTGACGCGCCACTGCTTCGCCCAAGCCCGCGTCGGGACGACCGGCTCGTCCCACCGACGGGCGCGCGCGGCCCCGACGGTGGGGCCGTTGTCATACCGCTGCCCGACCGGGGCGGCGGGCCCCCGGCCGGCCGGCACCGGCTCGCCGTACAGGTCCATGACCGGCCGGTACCGGGGGGCCGACCCGGAGGCCGTTCACCGTGACGGTGGACCGCCCGGCGTCGAGCGGGGCCGTGGAACGGCTGGCTTCCTGACACAGGGCAGCTGACAGCGCGGCACCGGCCAGGCCGGGACCCGCCGTGACACCGCTGCCGTCGCGCCGTCGCGCCGACGAGGCGGCTCGCCGGGACGAGGTGGTGACCGGCGACGCCAGTCCCCCGTGAGTCGACCCGCCGAGCGCGCGTCCGGGCACGGACGCGGTGATGGCCGTCGACGTCGCTCGTGCCCGCCCGCCAGACGGACCGCAACCGGGGGAGGGCAGCAGTTCGGGCAGGGCACGTCGGCCGCTCACACCGAGCTTGCGGTGGACGCGGGTCAGGTGCTGTTCGACGGTGCTCACCGTGATGAACAACTGCTGGCTGATGTCACGGTTGCTGAAACCGCGTGCCGCGAGCAACGCCCCCCGTCCTTCCGCGTCGCTGAGCAGGGACATGTCGTCGCCGAGCTGTTCGTCGGCGCGGACATCCGGGGCACGGACGTCCGGGCTCGTCGGCGCCGGTGGGTCCGCCGGTCGTGCCGGGCCCGGCGTAAGCGGGACGAACGCCGGACCGGCAGAACGTGGACTCCTGGACCGAGCGCCGGGACACCGCGCGCGCCCCGTCGAGCTCGCCCGCGCTGCTGAGGGCCACGCTCAGGTCGGCCAGGGAGCGGGCCGGCTCCGTACGGTCGCCGGCCGACTCGAGCAGGAAGGCGTTCACCGCTGCTGACAAGCACCGGGCGCGCGATTCACTGGCGAACCACGGGCGACGCCCAGCGCACATTTCGGGCCGGGAAGAACCCCTATCGCCCGGACGGAGCCCGGCGTACGGCACGCCTCTTCTGCCCGCGCCGACGAGAGGGCCATCGGCTCGGCGCGGCAGCGATACGCGGGAACGACGCATTTCCGCCCGCTGATTAACCTGTCCACATGCTCGTTGATCCTGCGATTTTTGCGGAAACTCCCTGTTCGGCTGGGGGAATAAAGAAAGCTGTACGCCGTGCGGATTCTTGCCAATTTCGATCCGTTCATGTTTGCGTTCGGCTCTCCCTCGATCCCTCCATAGGGGGCTGGAATTCATATTAGGGGTGGCCGTCCACTCGGAACGATGTGAGAGTCATTCGCGCAACGTGGTCAAGGGAATTCAATTCCGAAATATGGAGGGTTACTGATGAAACTCGCTGCGCGTGTGATGCTGGTCGGCGCCGGTGCTGTCGCCGCTGCCGCCGTCGCCACCGCTCCCGCCGCTGCCGCCGCTCCGGCTGCCGCTCCGGTGGCCGAGACGACTGCCGCCGCGCCGAGCTGTTCGGCCTCGGTCTCGGGCAACAAGGTCTCGGGTACCTGCGCCGTCTCGACCCCCTTCGGCACCCTCAGCGCGACCTTCACCGGCACCATCGCCGCCGACGGCACCGGCTCGGGCACGATCACCCTCAAGGGGGGTGTCCTCGGCAGCGTGAGCGGCTCCTGGAGCGGTGGCAAGTTCACCGGGGCCCAGGCGACCATCAACTACTCGGTCCCGACCCCGCTCGGCCCCATCACCGGCACGATCACGGTCAATCTCTGAGGCTGGTCCGGCTCATCGTCGGGTCGGCCGGAGCGAGCTCCTGCCGGTCCGACCCGCACGAATGCCAGGCCCCACAGGGGATTGGCCGCACAGAGGCCCCCAGCTCCCGCACGGGGGCTGGGGGCCTCTGTGCCGTCAGGCGGTGGAACACGGGCGCCGGACATCGTCGGCCGGATCAGGCACGAGCCGGTGACTTCGGCCCGCCCCTGACACGGACTCACGGCGTGATCCGAACCTCGCTGTGGTCGCCCACGACGAAGCGGTGGACCAAGGGTGTCCGGCCGGCGTGCGTGACCCGGGTCGGCGGCGTTGGTCGTTGCGCGCGTACGGCTCGAAAACCTCCGCCGCGGACGCCTCCAACTCGCCATGCAGCGCAGCCGTCTCCTCCTGAGTCACGCTCGATGTCGGGGCAGAAGTGCCCGGGCCGCGACGGGGGACGGCGCGGCCCGGGCCGACAACAGGCTCAGTGTGCTGCCGAAGGGGCGGCCACAGGCGAACGCACGACGAGCTCGGCAGGGCCCAGGGGTCGGGCCGCTCAGCCTGTCTCCCGGGACGGAGCCGGCAGCGCACGTACGAGGGAGGGCGGAGTGCGAGCCCATGCCTCGGTCCTGGAGCAGCCCGCCGTCGTCCATGGGCATCCGTCCGCCGGCCTCGCCCCCGCCTGCCATCGATGACCAACCCGTACCCGCGCCATGGCCACCGCCCTGCCTGAGGGCCGTGGGGCGACACGAACGACCGCGCACCGGTTGCTCGGTGGCCCCAGAAGCCCCCTAATCCCGAGCGAGCGGCCCCAGAGCCGCGCTGCAACGACCTCCGTGTCTCCGTCCCGACGCGAGGCTGAGGTCTCCCACAGGAACGACACACCGGAGGAACCCGTGCGCCGTCGACTGTTCACCACCGCCGTGACGTCCGCAGCCCTCGCCCTGTGCGCGCTGGCCGCCACACCGGCGGCGGCCGTCCCGGCCGACAAGAACCAGGTGCTCGCCGCCTGGACGCAGACCAGCGCGAGCAGCTACAACGCGTGGGCCGCGGCCCACGCCAACCAGGGCGCATGGAGCGCCTACGCCTTCAACTGGACCACCGATCTCTGCTCCAAGTCCCCCGACAACCCCTTGGGCTTCCCGTTCGACAAGTCGTGCGCCCGGCACGATTTCGGCTACCGCAACTACAAGGAGGCAGGAGCCTTCCCCGCCAACAAGGCACGCATCGACAACGCCTTCCACGCCGACCTCAAGAGAGTCTGCGCGGCCTACAGCGGTGTGAAGCTGACCTCCTGCAACGCGACCGCCTGGGTGTACTACCAGGCGGTCGTCAACCTCGGCAGCTCCCCGGTGGTGGGCTGACGGTCCGCGGTGCCCGGCACGGCCTGTCGGACCGTGCCGGGCACGGGACGTCGGCCGGAGATCCGCGGCGGCGCACCGGCCGGAGGCCCGGCCACTCAGGCGACCTGAGGACCGCTCAAGACCGGTTGGAGAGCCTTGGTCCATCCTTCCGGCCTCCGGTTAACTGACACGATGGCGCTCACACCGACAGCCCAACCGGCCACCACGCCACGACGGTCCGGCAGCCCGGGAACCGGCACCCGCGACACCCACCCCGCGCGCTGCGACCGGACCAGGCCGCAGGGCACGGTGCCCCACTGGTACGCGGCACCCCACTGGTACGCGGCGCCCTCCGCCACCCGCCCCCGCGACCCCCGCACAGCCGAACGGCTCCTGCGCTCCACCGCACCGGCTCCCGCTGCGTACCCACGCCTGTTCCACGCGGCCCGCGTCCTGCTGCACACCGGCAGGCCCCGTCGGACGGCAGCCTGGTGCGCGAAACTCCACCCGGCCGTCCAGGCACCCGCCTGGACGGCCGCGTTCCGTGCCCTGGGCTCCGAAGCACTGCTCCAACTCGGCGACCTCACCGCCGCCGAGCACGAAGCAGCCGCAGCACAGAACGCCACCGGCTCACAGCACACGCCCCTGTGTCTGTGGCCCACAGCGCTGCGCGCGAAAGCCCTCATGGCCCAGGGACGGTACGAAGAAGCCGCCGCGCATCTCGAGCAGTCCAGCCCCGAGCCCACCTGGCAGAGCCTGCCCTGGCTGCGCGCCCGCGGCCGTCTCCACCTCGCCGCACACCGCCACCAGGAGGCCCTCGCCGCCTTTGGGGCCATCGCCCGCCTGGCCCGCCGGTACGACACCGGCCGGCTGCCCCATCTGCCCTGGCGCAGCGACGTCGCCGAGACACTGCTCCGGCTCGGCCGCGTCGACCAGGCCCGCGCACTGCTCGTCGAGGAGCTCGCGGCGGCCCCCACCATCGGCCCCCGGTACCACGGCATCGCCCTGCGCCTGCTCGCCGCCACGGAAGAGCCCGCGCTGCGTACCCGGACCCTCGCCCGTGCCGCGACCGAACTGCGTCGCTGCGAGGACCGTCCCGAACTCGCCCGCGTCCTCGCGGACTTCGCCCACACGCTGGACGTGATCGGTGAATCCTCCGCCGCCGACGCGTTCCTGCGAAAGTCCACCCACCTGGCGGCCGACTGCGACACCGTGCCACCGTGCGGCCCGATCCGGCACGCCGCCGCCTGACGCACCGTCGAAGCCGGCTCGTCCGCTCCGCCACCGGCTTCGCGAGCCGGGCCTCGGCGGCGTACGCGAGGAGAGCGTGGCCGGCATCCCGCACAACGGTGGCCGCCGGGTGGTAACAGCTGTTGCCGTGCTCGTACGGCAAAGACACAGTCGGGTGCGCGAGTCGAAGACGAGGTCGCGGAACTCGCCGGGGCCCGAGCCAGGGACCGTGGACTGAACGTGGGCGACTGCATCGCCCGGCTCGTCCGGGAAGACGCCGACGGCCTGCGCGTACGCGGCCTGGACGCCGCCCCGCGCTTCCTCGACGAACACCGGGCACTCTTCGATGAGGCGGAGGACGCAGAGCGGACCACCTAGGACCCACGCCGCGTAATGGACCTGCGCATCGACGTCCGCCGCTGGTTGGAGCGCTCCAGCATGGCCGTCGCGGCCGCAACCGGCGTCCTGTACCTCGAGGCGTCCGGCATTCCCCTCAAACCCAGCCGAGAGGACGCGATCGCCCTGCGTGACCTCCTCCGCGACCCCACCTGCACCACCGCGGGAATCGCGGCCCTGCTGCGTTCCTGGCCGACGGCCACCTGACCGGCACCCCCCAGCAGCCGCGGCGGACGGCTTCCCGTACCTGCCTGGACCCGCCCGGGCAGGCTACGCGCCGCCCTGCCCTCACTCAGCCAGGTGACTTGCCGGAGATTCCCACCAGGCCCGGTTGTTCCGGTACCAGGCGATCGTACGGTCGAGTCCGTCCTCGAACCGGTGGAGCGGGGTCCAGCCCAACTCTGCGCGGATCTTGCCCGAGTCCACCGAGTACCGCAGGTCGTGTCCCTTGCGGTCGGGGATCGCCAGCACGCTGCTCCAGTCCGCCCCGCACGCGCTGAGCAGTCGTTCCGTCAGTTGCCGGTTGGAAAGCTCCTGCCCGCCGCCGATGTTGTAGACCTCGCCGGCCCGCCCGTCCCGCAGGATCGCGAAGAGCGCGCGGCAGTGGTCCTCGACGTGCAACCAGTCTCGGACGTTGAGCCCGTCTCCGTAGAGCGGGACGGTGCCGCCGTCCAGCAGGGACGTGGTGAACAGCGGGATGACCTTCTCGGGGAACTGGTAGGGGCCGTAGTTGTTCGAGCACCGGCTGACCCGCACGTCGAGCCCGTGGGTGCGGTGGCAGGCGAGTGCCAGCAGATCGGAGGACGCCTTCGAAGCGGCGTACGGGGAGGTGGGACGCAGCGGCTCCTCCTCCGTCCACGATCCCTCGGCCACCGAGCCGTACACCTCGTCGGTGGACACGTGCAGGAAGGTCGGGCGTTCCTGGAGCGCCGCGTCCAGCAGCGTCTGCGTGCCCAGCACGTTGGTGCTGACGAACTCGCCGGCGCCCGCGATGGAGCGGTCCACGTGGGACTCGGCGGCGAAGTGCACCACGGCGTCGTGACCGGGCACGAGCTTGGCCACGAGCGTCGCGTCCCGGATGTCGCCGTGGACGAACTCGAGACGCCGGTCCTCGGCCAGCGGAGCGAGGTTCTCGCTGTTGCCGGCGTAGGTGAGGGCGTCGAGCACGGTGACGGACGAGACCGGGGCGGGTGCCTCCGGACCGAGCGCCATCCGGACGAAGCACGAACCGATGAAACCGGCACCACCGGTGACGAGGATTCTCATGGCGTGATCTGTACCTTGCTGTGGTCGCCGAGGACGAGACGGTGGCTGCGCGGGAGGTTCTCCGCGCGCGTCACCTGGGCTTCCCTGCCGATCACCGAGGACTCGATCCGGCCGACACCCCTGATCGACGAACTCTCCAGCACGATAGAGAACTCGATCTCACTGGCGTCGATCACACAGTTCCCCGCCACGGACGTCGAGGGTCCGATGTACGAGGCGGTCACCTCCGTGCCGGCGCCGATCACGGCCGGACCGACGATCCGCGACCGCGAGACCACGGCACCCGGCTCGATCCGGACCCTGCCGATGATCTCGCTCTCCGCGTCCACGTCTCCATCCATGGAGGGCTCCAGCAGATCCAGCACCGCCCGGTTGGCCTCCAGCAGCTCGGTGATGCCGCCGGTGTCCTTCCAGTAGTTGCTGATCATGCTGGAGCGCACGGTGCGGCCCTCGTCGAGGAGCCACTGGATGGCGTCGCTGATCTCCAGTTCGCCGCGCGCCGACGGATCGATGGACCGTACGGCCTCGTGCACCGCGGGGGTGAAGAGGTAGATGCCGACGACGGCGAGGTCGCTGGCCGGGTCCCGGGGCTTCTCCTCCAGCCGGAGCACCTGTCCGTCGGGGGCGACGTCCGCCACGCCGTAGACGGTGGGGTCCTCCACGCGGGCCAGCATGATGCCGACGTCGGGCCTCTCGGCTTCGAAGTCGCGGACCAGGTCGTGGATGCCGCCGATGATGAAGTTGTCGCCCAGGTACATGACGAAGTCGTCCTCGGCGAGGTAGTCGCGGGCCACCAGAACCGCGTGCGCCAGACCGAGCGGCTCGTCCTGCGGAATGTAGGTGATCTTGGCACCGAAGGCGCTGCCGTCTCCGAGCGCGGTTCTGATCTCCTCGGCGGTGTCGCCCACGATCACACCGATGTCGGTGATGGAGGCGTCCACGAGCGTCTCGATGCAGTAGTGGAGCACGGGTTTGTTGGCCACCGGGACGAGTTGTTTGGCGCCAGTGTGGGTGAGCGGGCGCAGCCTGGTTCCGTAGCCGCCCGCGAGTACGAGTGCCTTCATGACGTATCGTCCTTGCGCTGCCTCGACCCCCACGGAGCAAACGGGCGGAAAAAAACCGGGCCGTGACGGGGGACTGACACGACCCGGCGCCTTGACGGGCTCATGTGGCGTCGGCGCGGAACGCTTGGTGCAGGCGCGGAACACTGAGCCTCACCGGAAGCTACGCAGGGACGACCACCGGCGGAAACCCCTACCCTTCGCGTCTCGCCGGGTCTCCGGGCTCTCCCGCAGCGCATCCCGCGGACGTAGGGGTTGAGGCTAGGGGTGCGTCTCGCCGTAGCGTGACGGTCGGGGCGGACGGGCCGTCCCACGCGCGGTGGGGTGACGGATGTCCGAACTCGAAGCGGAGCGCAGAGCGCGTTACCAGGCGACCGTGGTGCAGGAGTACCTGCGCAGGACGGCCGAGGAGGGCGATCCGTACGCCGCCATCCTGCTGGTACCCGACAGTCCCTACCCGCTCTACGAGCAGCTCCGCGAGCGCGGGGCGCTCCACCGCAGCGCGGTGGGCGCCTGGACGACCGCCAGTCACCGTGTCGCCAACCGGATCCTGCGGGACCGGCGCTTCGGAGTCCGTACGGCGGACGGGGCCAAGCCCCCCGAGTTCATGCCGTTCGACAACTCCATGCTCGGACTCGACCCGCCGGACCACACCCGGCTGCGCCGGCTCGCCACCCCCTCGCTCAACCCGCGCAGGCTCGCCCATTGGCAGCCGCACGTCGAGCGGTTCACCGGCGAACTGGTCGACGAGATGCTGGCGGGTCGCGACCAGGTCAACTTCATGAGGGCCTTCGCCCAGCAGCTCCCGTTGCGGGTGATCGGCGATCTGGTCGGCATCCCGCCCCGCCACCGGCAGTTGTTCTTCCGGCTCAGCCGCCGCATGGCCTATCTGCTCGACGGCGTGGCCACCGTCCAGGCCGCGCGGGGCGCGGCGGCGGCCATCGAGGAGATGACGGTGATGTTCCACGACATCATCGACGAACGGAAGGCCGACCCCCGCGAGGACCTGATCAGCGATCTGCTCCCGGCGGTCGAGGACGGACGGCTGACCATGGACGAGATGGTCCCGCTGTGCATGTTCCTTCCGCTGGCCGGTACCGAGACCACCGTCAACCTGATCGGCAACGGACTGCTCGCCCTCCTGGAGAACCCCGAGCAGTGGGACATGCTGGTCGCCGATCCGTCACTGGCACCCGCTGTCGTACGTGAGACCCTGCGCCACGACCCGCCGGTGCAGCAGTACCGCAGGATCGCGCACACCGACCTCGAGCTGGAGGGCGAGCTGATCGCCGCCGGCGAGGAGGTGGCGATCTGCGCGGGCGGGACCAACCGGGACCCCGAGGTCTATCCCGACCCGGGACGGTTCGACATCACCCGGGACCCCGGGCCGGAGAACCTGGCCTTCTCGGCGGGCATCCACTTCTGCCTCGGCGCCGCGCTCGCCCGGATGGAGGCGGAGACCGCGCTCGCCGCGCTCGCCACCCGGGTGCCGGGGATCCACCGGGCCGGACCGGTGCGCAGACGCGGGTCCTTCATCATTCGCGGGATGCTCCAGTTCCCCGTCGGTCTGCGCTGAGCACCGCGGGCCGCGGTGGCGGCCCCGTGCGCGGGTGAGCGCCCGAGATAAGGGGCGGTCACGCCGGGTAGGGGTTGCCCGCCTTCGCGGGCCGTCCATAGCGTCGCGGACGCGGATGTCCTGAATACGGCACCCGCGGCATGGCGGCTCCGGGTGGACCGTGGCCGAGCGGCAGCCTGGGAGGTACCGGGAAAATGGCAGAAGACGAGACGCTCCGGGATTATCTCAAGCTGGTCACGCTCGACCTGCGCAGGACCAAGCAGAAACTGCGCGACCGGGAGGCCGCCGACCAGGAGCCGATCGCGATCATCGGCATGAGCTGCCGCTACCCGGGCGACGTCAACACGCCCGAGGACCTGTGGCGGCTGGTGGCCGAGGGACGGGACGCGATCTCCGGCTTCCCCACGGACCGCGGATGGGACCTCGCCAGGCTCTTCGACGGCGACCCCGACGGCGAGGGCCACAGCTGTGCGTGTGAGGGCGGATTCGTCCACGACGCGACCGCGTTCGACGCCGACTTCTTCGGTGTCTCCCCGCGCGAGGCCCTGGCCATGGACCCGCAGCAGCGCCTGCTGCTGCGGGCGGCCTGGGAGGCGTTCGAGGACGCCGGCATCGACCCCCAGTCGGTCCGCGGCACCCGCGCCGGGGTCTTCGCGGGCAGCAACGACCAGAGCTATCTGCGCCTGCTGGCGGGCGAACCGGGAACCGCGGGACACCAGTTGACCGGTGGCGCGACCGCCGTGATCTCCGGCCGGGTCTCCTACACCATGGGCCTTGAGGGGCCCGCGGTGACTGTGGACACCGCGTGCTCGTCGTCGCTCGTCGCCCTGCACCTGGCCTGCCAGTCGCTGCGCAACGGTGAGAGCACCCTCGCGCTGGCCGGTGGCGTCACCGTCATGGCCACCCCCGGCGTCTTCACCGAGTTCAGCCGGCAGCGCGGGCTCGCGGCCGACGGCCGCTGCAAGTCCTTCGCCTCCGCTGCCGACGGCACGGGCTGGTCCGAGGGCGTCGGTGTCCTCCTGCTGGAACGGCTCTCCGACGCCGAACGCAACGGCCACGAGGTCCTGGCCCTGGTGCGCGGCTCGGCCGTCAACCAGGACGGCGCCTCCAACGGGCTCACCGCCCCCAACGGCCCCTCCCAGCAGCGCGTCATCCTCCAGGCGCTCGTCGGCGCCCGCCTCTCCCCGTCCGACGTGGACGTGGTCGAGGCGCACGGCACGGGTACGAAGCTCGGCGACCCGATCGAGGCGCAGGCCCTGCTCGCCGCCTACGGCCAGGACCGGCCCGAGGGACGCCCGATGCTGCTCGGCTCGGTCAAGTCCAACATCGGGCACGCGCAGGCCGCGGCGGGCGTCGCCGGCGTCATCAAGATGGTGCAGGCGCTCCGAAACGAGCAACTGCCCCGCACGCTTCACGTGGACGAGCCGTCCGCGCAGGTGGACTGGTCGGCAGGCGAGGTGGAACTGCTGACCGAAGCGCGAGCCTGGCCCCGCGGTGAGCGGCCGCGCCGGGCGGGCGTCTCCTCCTTCGGCGTCAGCGGCACCAACGTCCACACCATCATCGAGGAGGCCCCCGCGCCCCCTGCCGGTGAGGAGCCGACCGGCGCGGAGGCCGATGCCGGGCCGGTGGCGTGGCCGCTGTCGGGCCGCTCAGCCGACGCGCTGCGCCGACAGGCGACCCGGCTCCTGCCGGTGGCCGCCCAGGCGGACCCGGCGGACCTGGCCTACTCGCTGGCGACGGGGCGGGCGGCGTTGGAGCATCGGGCGGTCGTCGTGGGTGGCGACCGTGAGGAGCTGCTGGCCGCATTGCGTGCGCTGGCTGCGGGGGAGTCCTCTGCGCAGGTCGTCTCCGGAGTGGTGCGCGGTGGGAAGACGGCGTTCCTGTTCTCGGGTCAGGGTGCGCAGCGGGTGGGGATGGGGCGTGAGCTGTACGAGGCGTTCCCGGTGTTCGCGGACGCGTTCGACGCGGTGTGTGCGCGGGTGGATCTCGAACGGCCTTTGCGGGAGGTGGTGTTCGGGGAGGATGCGGAGCTGCTGGCCCGGACGGTGTATGCGCAGCCTGCGCTGTTCGCGGTCGAGGTGGCGTTGTTCCGGCTGGTGGAGTCCTGGGGTGTGACCCCGGACGTGCTGGTGGGTCATTCGATCGGCGAGCTGGCTGCCGCGCACTGCGCCGGGGTGCTGTCGCTGGACGACGCGTGTGCTCTCGTCTCCGCGCGTGGCCGGCTGATGGACGCGTTGCCGTCGGGCGGTGCGATGCTGGCCGTGGAGGCGGCCGAGGACGGGCTGGAGCTGCCCGACGGGGTGGACCTGGCGGCCGTGAACGGGCCCATGTCGGTGACCGTTTCCGGTGACGCCGATGCGATCGCGGTGCTGGAGGAGCGGCTCCGGGCACAGGGCGTACGGGTCAAGCGGCTGACCGTCTCCCACGCGTTCCACTCGCACCTGATGGAGCCGATACTCGACGAGTTCGCCACCGTCGCGGAATCGTTGACGTACAACCCCCCGACCGTCCCGGTCGTCACCACGGCGCCCGGCGACCTGGCGACCCCGGACTACTGGGTCGGCCAGATCCGCGAGCCCGTCCGCTTCGCCGACGCCGTACGCCAGGCCCACGACGCCGGCGCCACCCGCTTCCTCGAACTCGGCCCCGACGGCACCCTCTCGGGCCTCGTCCCGCACGTCGCCGAGGACGCCACCGCCGTCCCCGCCCTGCGCTCCGCGCAGGGCGAGCACGCCACGCTGCTGCGGGCCCTCGCGGGTGTCCACGCGCGCGGCGCGGACCTCGACCGGTCCGCCGTGTTCGCGCGCGGTGGCGGCCGGCGGATCGCGCTGCCCACCTACGCCTTCGCCGCCGACCGCTACTGGCCGTCCGGGGTCTCCTGGGCGGGCGATGTCACCTCCGCCGGTCTCGGTGTCACCCATCACCCGCTGCTGGGCGCGGGCATCGCGCTCGCGGAGGACGACGGGTACCTCTTCACGGCCAGGCTCTCCCCGGTCGCCCAGCCCTGGCTCGCGGAGCACCGCGTGCACGGCCGCATCGTGCTGCCCGGCACGGCGTTCGTGGACCTGGCGGTGCGGGCCGGTGAACAGGCGGGCACCGAGCAGCTGGACGAGCTGGTCCTGGAGGCGCCGCTGACCGTGCCTGAGGACGGCGGCGTGCAGGTGCAGCTCGCGGTGGGCGCGGCCGACGACGAAGGCAGGCGGACCCTCACCGTCCACTCGCGGCGCGAGGACGGCGCCGCCGGCGACGGCTGGCCCGACCGCCCCTGGACCCGGCACGCCGTCGGCGTCCTCGCGCCCCGCCCCCGGGTCGTCGCCGAGGACCGCGAACTCGCAGGTGAGTGGCCGCCCGAGGACGCCGTTCCCGCCGACCCGGCCGCGCTCTACGAGCGGCTCGGGGCCGCCGGTCTCCAGTACGGCGAGCTGTTCCGCGGCGTCATCGCCGCGTGGACGCGTGGCGATGACGTCTTCGCCGAACTCGCCCTGCCCGAAAGCGCCGCCACCGGCTTCGGGCTGCATCCCGCCCTTCTCGACGCCGCGCTCCAGTCGGCCGCCGTACGCGGTGACGACGGCGAGGCGGGCCTGCCCTTCTCCTGGACCGGGGTGGTGCTCTGGGCGTCCGGGGCGAGGGGCCTGCGGGCCAGGATCTCGCCCGCGGACGGCGGGGACGGCCTCCGCATCCTGGCCGTCGACCCCGCCGGCAGCCCGGTCGTCACCGTGGACCGGGTGGTCACCCGGCCCGCACCCGCCCTCGGCGACGAGCCGCTGCGGCACGACGACCTCTACCAGCTGGACTGGACGCCGGTCCCGGCGGCCGGGACCGAGCCCGGTGAACTCGCCCAGTTCGGGGGCGGGGAACCGCTCGTCCCCAGGGCGGGCACGCTCGACGACCTCGCAGACAGCGACCGGACGCCCACCCATCTGGTGCTGTCCGCCTGCCCGGACACGCCTGCCCGCACCGACGCGCAGGCCGTACTCGAGCGGACCTCCGAGGCGCTCGGACGGCTGCGCTCCTGGCTCGCCGACGAGCGGTACGCCGGCACCACCTTGGTCGTGGCCACCCGTGGCGCCGTGCAGGCGGAACCCGCCGACACCCTGCCCGACGTGGCGGGGGCCGCCGTATGGGGCCTTGTGCGCTCGGCGCAGTCGGAGCACCCCGACCGGATCGTGCTGGTCGACCTCGACACGGCCGGAGGCGACGACGACCGGGCGCTCGCCCGCGCCGTCGCCTCCGGCGAACCGCAGACCGCCGTACGCGGCACCACCGTGCTCGCGGCACGGCTGATGAGGGCCCGGCCCGGCCTCGTACCGCCCGCCGAAGGGGCGTGGCGGGTGGGGGTGTCGGTGCGGGGTGCGGTGGAGAACGTGGCTTTGGTGGCGGCGCCGGATGTGGTGGAGCCGTTGGGTGTGGGTGAGGTGCGGGTTGCGGTGCGTGCGGCGGGGGTGAATTTCCGTGATGTGCTGAATGTGCTGGGGATGTATCCGGGTGAGGTGGCGGTGGGTGGTGAGGCCGCTGGTGTGGTGGTGGAGGTGGGGCCGGGGGTTTCCCGGTGTGTGGTGGGGGACCGGGTGTTGGGGTTCTTCGGTGGGGCGATGGGTCCGTTGGCGGTGACGGATGAGCGGTTGGTGGCTCCGGTTCCGGCGGGTTGGTCGTTTGTGGAGGCGGCGGCGGTGCCGATCGCTTTTGCGACGGCGTATTACGCGTTGGTGGATCTGGCGGGGTTGTGTGCTGGTGAGCGGGTGTTGGTGCATGCGGTTGCCGGTGGTGTGGGGATGGCGGCGGTGCAGGTTGCTCGTCATCTGGGGGCGGAGGTGTTCGGGACGGCTTCGCCTGGCAAGTGGTGGGTGACGGGTCTGGGGGCGGAGTGTCTGGCGTCGTCGCGGGATGTGTCGTTCGAGGGGGTGTTCCGGGAGCGGACCGGTGGGCGTGGGGTGGATGTGGTTCTCAACGCGTTGGCTGGTGAGTTCGTGGATGCGTCGGCCCGGTTGTTGGTTCCGGGTGGGCGGTTTGTGGAGATGGGCAAGGCGGATGTGCGTGATCCGGGGTCCATGGGTGGGTGTGTTTATCGGGCGTTCGATCTGGGTGAGGCGGGGCCGGAGCGGATCGGGGAGATCCTGCGTGAGGTTTTGCGGTTGTTCGCCGAGGGTGTGTTCGTGTTGCCGCCGGTGCGGGTGTTCGATGTGCGGCGGGCTGCGGATGCGTTCCGTTTCGTGGGTCAGGCGCGTCATGTGGGCAAGGTCGTGCTGTCGGTGGCGCGGGAGTGGGATCCGGCGGGTACGGTCCTGGTCACGGGTGGTACGGGGGCGCTGGGCGCACTCACCGCCCGCCACCTGGTTCTCGAACACGGCGCGCGTCACCTGCTGCTGACCGGGAGGCGCGGCGCCGAAGCCGACGGCGTGGAAGCGCTGACCGCCGAACTGCACGCCCTGGGCGCCGAAGTCACTGTCGCGGCCTGCGACGTCTCCGACCCCGAAGCCGTCGCGACCCTGCTCGCCGGCATCCCGGAACAGCACCCGCTCACCGCCGTCGTGCACGCGGCCGGCGTCCTCGAGGACGGCCTGGTCGAGTCGCTCACCGAGGACCGGCTCGCGGCCGTCCTCGCGCCCAAGACCGCGGCCGCCGTCCTGCACGAGGCGACCGCCGGTGCCGACCTGGCCGCCTTCGTCACGTACTCCTCCATATCCGGCACCCTCGGCAGCCCCGGGCAGGCCAACTACGCCGCGGCCAACGCCTACCTGGACGCGCTCGCCCACCACCGGCACGCCCGTGGACTGCCCGCGCTCTCCCTCGCCTGGGGCGCCTGGACCGGCGTCGGCGGCATGGCCGACACCCTCACCGAGTCCGAAGCCGCCCGCATCAGCCGCTCCGCGTTCCCGCCGCTGAGCCCCGAGCGCGGCCTCGGTCTGCTGGAGACCGCCTTGGCCCTGCCCGGCCCGGCGCTGCTCCCCGCCGTGCTGGACACCGCCCGGCTCACCGCCTCCCCGGCGGCGCTGCCGCCGCTGCTGCACGGCCTGGCCCGCCCCGCCCGGCGGGTCGCCGACCGCTCCGCCGCCACGGGCGGGCTCGCCGAACGACTGCGCCGACTGCCCGAGGAGGAGCGGGCCCGTACCGCGCTCGAACTCGTCCGCGGCCAGGTCGCGGCGGTGCTCGGCTTCGCCTCGCCGGAGGCCGTGGACCCGTCGCGGCCGTTCAAGGACCTCGGCTTCGACTCGCTGACCTCGGTGGAGCTGCGCAACCGGATCGGCCAGGCGGCCGACCGCAGGCTGCCCGCCACGCTGGTGTTCGACCACCCGACCCCCGAGGCACTCGCCGCCCATCTCGTGACGGAGATCCTCGGCGACTCCGCCGCCCCGGTGCCGGCCGCGCCCGTCGCGACCCCAGGAGCGGCGGACGACGACCCCATCGCGATCGTCGGTATGGCCTGCCGCTTCCCCGGCGGGGCCGACACCCCCGAGGCGCTGTGGCGGATCGTCGCCGACGAGACCGACGCCATCGGCGACTTCCCCACCGACCGGTCCTGGGACCTGGCCACCCTCTACGGCGAGACCGAGGAGCCCGGCGACCGGCGGACCTTCGAGGGCGGCTTCCTCTACGAGGCCGCCGGATTCGACCCGGCCTTCTTCGGCATCTCTCCGCGCGAGGCGCTGGCCATGGACCCGCAGCAGCGGCTCCTCCTCGAGACCTCGTGGGAGGCCGTCGAACGAGCCGGCGTCGATCCGGCGCGGCTGCGCGCCAGTTCCACCGGCGTGTACATCGGCACGGCCACCTCCGGGTACGGCATCGGCCGGTTCGACGTACCCGAGGGCTCCCGCCCGCACATCCTCACCGGCACCGCGACGAGCGTCATCTCCGGCCGGCTGGCCTACACGTTCGGGCTCGAAGGACCGGCGGTGACCGTGGACACCGCGTGCTCGTCGTCGCTCGTGGCGCTGCACCTGGCCATCGGCGCGCTGCGCCGCGGCGAGTGCACGATGGCCCTGGCGGGCGGCGCCACCATCATGACGACGCCGAGCATGTTCGCCGACGCCGCGCAGGGCGGCGCGCTCGCGCCCGGCGGCCGCTGCAAGGCCTTCTCCTCCGACGCCGAGGGCACCGGCTGGGGCGAGGGCGTCGGGATGCTCCTGGTCGAACGGCTCTCCGACGCACGGCGTAACGGGCACCCGGTCCTCGCCCTGGTGCGCGGCAGCGCGGTCAACCAGGACGGCGCGTCCAACGGCCTCACCGCGCCCAACGGACCCGCCCAGCAGCGCGTCATCCGGGCGGCGCTCGCCGACGCGGGCCTCGACACCGCCGACGTGGACGCGGTCGAGGCGCACGGCACCGGGACGGAACTCGGCGACCCCATCGAGGCCCAGGCCCTGATGGCGACGTACGGGCGCGGACGCGACGAGGAACAGCCGCTCTGGCTGGGGTCGGTGAAGTCCAACATCGGGCACACCCAGTCGGCCGCCGGCGTCGCCGGGATCATCAAGATGGTCATGGCCCTGCGCCACGGCGTGCTGCCGCGCTCCCTGCACATCACCGAGCCCAGCCGGCACGTGGACTGGGACGGCAGCGGCGTCCGGCTGCTGACCGGGAGCCTGGAGTGGCCGGACGCGGGACGTCCGCGCCGAGCGGCCGTCTCGTCGTTCGGCATGAGCGGGACCAACGCCCACACCATCCTGGAGCAGGCCCTTCCGGAGCCGGTGCCGGTCACGGACGTACCCGACACCGTGCCCGACTCCGAGCCGGGGACCGACTCGGATTCGCGGGTCGACCTGCCTTGGCTGCTCTCCGCTCGGACCCCCGACGCCCTGTGCGCCCAGGCCCGACGGCTCGCCGACCACCTCGACGCCCACCCCGCGCTCTCCGACCGCGACGTGGCCCACTCCCTGGCCGCCACCCGCTCCCGCTTCGAGCACCGCGCCGTCCTCCTCGGCCCCGGCCACCGCGAGCGGTTGACCGCCCTCGCCGACGGCGTACCCGCGCCGGGACTGGTGACGGGGACGGCGGCGCGGACCGGCCGGGTCGCGTTCGTCCTGCCCGGCCAGGGCTCGCAGTGGCCCGGCATGGCCGATCGGCTGCTGGACGAGTCGGCGTCCTTCCGGGACACGTTGCGCACCTGCGCCCAGGCGCTGGAGGAACACCTCGACTGGTCCGTCGAGGACACGCTGCGCGGCCGGCCCGGGGCCGCGGACCTCGGCCGGGTCGAGGTCATCCAGCCCGTGCTGTTCGCGATGATGGTGGCGCTCGCCGGGCTCTGGCGCGAACACGGCGTCGAACCGGAGGCCGTGGTCGGCCACTCGCAGGGCGAGATCGCCGCCGCCCACCTCGCCGGAGCCCTCACCCTGGAGGACGCCGCGCGGATCGTCGCCCACCGCAGCCGCCTGCTCTCCCGGGTGGTCGGCCGGGGCGCGATCGCCTCCGTCTCGCTGCCCGCGCACGAGGCCGAGGCGCGGCTGGAACGCTGGGCCGGCGCGCTCAGCATCGCCGCCGTCAACGGGGTGTCGTCCGTCTCCGTCGCCGGCGACGAGGCACCGCTGGACGAGTTCCTCGCCGCGTTGGAGGCCGACGGCGTCCGCTGCCGCAAGCTCCGCATCAAGGGCGCGGCGCACTCGGTCGTCGTCGAACCGCTGCGCGAGGAGGCCCTCGAGGTCCTGGCGCCCGTACAGCCGCGCGCCTCCCGCATACCCTTCTACTCCACGGTCACCGGCGGCCTGCTCGACACCACGACGCTGGACGCGGAGTACTGGTACCGCAACATGCGGCAGACCGTGCAGTTCGCCCCGGCCACGCGCGCCCTGCTCGCCGACGAGTTCGGTGTCTTCGTCGAGTGCAGCCCCCACCCGGCGCTCGGCGGGTCCGTCCAGGAGACCGCCGAGGACGCCGGCGCACCCGACCCCGTGCTGCTGACCTCGCTGCGCCGCGAGGAGCACGGGCTCGAACGGTTCTCCGTCTCGCTCGCCGAGGCGTTCACCCGCGGCGTCGAGCCCGCCTGGCCGTCCCACGGCGCCGCTGTGGACCTGCCCACCTACCCCTTCCAGCGGGACCGCTACTGGTGGGAGCCCGCCCCCGAGGAGACGACCGCCCCCGCCGGGAGCGGCACGGCCGAGGAAGGCCGGTTCTGGGCCGCCGTGGAGGGCGGCGACACCGAGGCGCTCGCCGAGTCCCTGGGCACCGATGCCCTCGCCCCCGTACTGCCCGCGCTCGCGGCATGGCGGCGGCGTTCCCATGACCGGTCCACGGTGGACGGCTGGCGCTACCGGGTCGAGTGGAAGCCGCTGCCCCTCACCCCCGCACGGCCCGAGCTGACCGGCACCTGGGCGATCGTCGCCGGTCCGGTACAGGAGGAACTGGGCGGCCGGCTCGCCGCACTGGTGGCCCAGGCCGGCGGTGAGGCCCACGTGACCCCGCCCGCCGGACCGCCCGAGGAACAGCCGCTGTCCGGGGTGATCTCACTGCTCGCCCTCGACTCCCGCCCGCACCCCGACCACACGGGCATCAGCACTGGAGCCGCACAGAACCTCGCCCTGCTGCGCACCGCGGCCACCCGCCCCGCCCCGGTGCCGCACTTCCTGATCACCAGCGGCGCCGTCTCCGTCGGCCGCGTGGACCCGGTACGGGACACCGCGCAGGCCGCCACCTGGGGGCTGGGCCTGGTGGCCGGACTGGAACGGCCCGAGAGCTGGGGCGGCCTCGTCGACCTGCCCGAACAACCGGACGACCGGGTCCTGAACCGGTTGCTGCGGCTGCTCGCGCGGCAGTCCGCGAGCCCTGGGGAGTCCGACGGCTCCGGTACGGAGGACCAGCTGGCGCTCCGCCCCGCCGGGGTCTTCGTCCGCCGCATGGTCCGGGCACCGCGGAGCACGCCGGTGCGGTCCTGGCAGCCCGGCTCCACCGTGCTGATCACCGGTGGCACCGGCGGCGTCGGACGCCATCTCGCGCACCACATGGCCGACCGGGGCGCACGCAAGCTCGTCCTCACCGGCCGCCGCGGCCCGGACGCCCCCGGCGCCCGGGAACTGGCCGCCGAACTGACCGACCGGGGCGTCGAGACGATCGTCGCCGCCTGCGACGTCACCGACCGGGACCAGGTCGCCGCGCTCCTCGCCGAGCACCCCGCCGACGCGGTGATCCACGCCGCCGGCGTGCCGCAGGCGACCGCCCTCGCCGACTGCGACGAGGCCGAGTTCGCCGCAGTGGCCGCCGCCAAGACCGAGGGCGCCCGGCATCTGGACGAACTGGCCGGTGACGTCGGCACGTTCGTACTCTTCTCCTCCGGCGCGGGAGTCTGGGGCGGCGCGGGTCAGGCCGCCTACGCGGCGGGCAACGCCGTGCTCGACGCACTCGCCCTGAACCGGCGGGCCCGTGGCCTGTCCGCCACCGCCGTCGCCTGGGGCGGCTGGGCCGAGGGCGGCATGGCCGACGACGGGCACGCCGCCGCCGAACTCGGACGGCGCGGGCTGCACGCCATGGAACCGCGCCTCGCCCTCGAGGCGCTCGACCAGGCGCTGGACGCCGACGAGACCTGCCTGACCGTCGCCGACATCGACTGGGCACGCTTCACGCCCGGCTACACGGCGGCCCGCGCCCGGCCGCTGATCATGGACATCCCGGAGGCCGAGGCGGCGCTCGCGGCGCCCGCCGGCCAGGCCGACGGACCCGGCGAGGTCGACGCCCTGCGCGACGCGCTCCTCGCACTGAGCGGGCCGCAGCGGACCCAGCACCTGCTGGATCTCGTACGCGGGCACGCCGCCGCCGCG
The DNA here is from genome assembly GCF_019599145.1 of Streptomyces akebiae. Taxonomy (NCBI): domain Bacteria; kingdom Bacillati; phylum Actinomycetota; class Actinomycetes; order Kitasatosporales; family Streptomycetaceae; genus Streptomyces; species Streptomyces akebiae. The sequence goes on from NZ_CP080648.1 coordinate 92,375, forward strand.
CTCGGCTACACCGACTCCGCCAAGATCGAGGCCGACCGCGCCTTCCGTGACCTGGGCTTCGACTCGCTGATGGCCGTCGACGTGCGCAACCGCCTGCAGACCGCCACCGGCCGCAAGCTGCCGCCCACCCTGGTGTTCGACCACCCCACCCCCACCGACCTGGCCGCCCACCTCCTTGCCGAGGTGCTCGGCGAGCAGGCGTCGGCCGAGGTCACCGCGGCCCGCGCCACCGGCACCGCCGAGGACGAGCCGCTGGCCGTGATCGGAATGAGCTGCCGCTACGCCGGCGCCGACTCGCCCGAGGACCTGTGGCGGCTGGTGCTGGACGGCGTCGACGCCGTCGGGCCCTTCCCGCAGGACCGCGGCTGGGACCTGGACAACCTCTACGACCCCGATCCGGACCGCCCCGGCACCTCCTACGTAAAGGAGGGCGGATTCCTCACGGACGCCTCCCACTTCGACGCGGCCCTCTTCGGCATCAGCCCCCGCGAGGCCGTCGCCACCGACCCGCAGCAGCGGCTGCTCCTCGAGGCGACCTGGGAGGCGATGGAACGCGCCACGATCGACCCGTCGTCCCTGCGGGGCAGCGCGACCGGCGTCTTCGTCGGCACGTCGTTCGTCGGCTACGGCATCGGGGCCCAGCAGGCGGGCAGCGAGGCCGAGGGCTTCTTCCTCGCCGGTACCGGCACCGCCGCCGCGTCCGGCCGCATCTCCTACACCTTCGGCCTCGAAGGACCCGCCGCCACCGTCGACACGGCCTGCTCGTCCTCCGCCGTGGCCATCCACCTCGCCTGCCAGGCACTGCGGCAGAACGAGTGCGACATGGCGGTCGCGGGTGGCGCAGCCGTCCTGGCCACCCCCGCCTCCTTCACGGAGTTCAGCCGCCAGCGCGGCCTCGCGCCCGACGGACGGTGCAAGCCGTTCGCCGCCGCGGCCGACGGCACCGGCTGGGGTGAGGGGGTCGGCGTGATCCTGGTCGAACGCCTCTCGGACGCGCTGCGCAAGGGGCACCCGGTCCTCGCGCTGATCCGTGGCACCGCCGTCAACCAGGACGGCGCGTCCAACGGCCTGACCGCCCCCAGCGGTCGCGCCCAGCAGAAGGTCATCCGCCAGGCGCTGGCCAACGCCGGCCTGGACACCGACGACATCGACACCGTCGAGGCGCACGGCACGGGCACCACCCTCGGGGACCCCATCGAGGCGCAGTCGATCCTGGCGACGTACGGCGTGAACCGTCCCGAGGACCGGCCGCTGTGGCTCGGCTCGGTGAAGTCCAACATCGGGCACACCCAGTCGGCCGCAGGCGTCGGGGGCGTCATCAAGACGGTCATGTCGCTGCGCGAGGGCATCCTGCCCAAGACGCTGCACATCGACGAGCCGACCCCGCACGTCGAGTGGTCCACGGGCGCGGTCGAGCTGCTGACGGAGACCACCCCCTGGCCGGACACCGGCGGCCGCCCCCGGCGGGCCGCCGTGTCCTCCTTCGGCGGCAGCGGTACCAACGCCCACCTGGTCCTTGAGCAGTACGTGGCGGAGCCCGCGGCCGGCCAGGACCCGGAGCGCGTCAGCGAGCCCGGCAGCGACCCGGCATCCGTGGACGCCCCGGCATCCGTGGACGCCCCGGCGTCCGAGGGCGCCCCCCTGGCCGGCGGCACGTCCGTGGCCGGCGTCGTCCCCGAACTCGACGACGTGGTGGCGCCCTGGATCCTGTCCGCCCGCGGCGCGGAGGCACTGCGCGCCCAGGCCCGCCGGCTCCTGGAGCACCTGGACACCGCCCCCGCCCATCCCGCCGACCTCGCCCACTCGCTGACCGCGGGACGCGCCCTGCTCGAACACCGAGCCGCCATCGTCGCGACCGACGACACCGACCGTCGCGCCGCGCTGGCCGCCCTGGCCCGCGGCGAGGCCGCTCCGCATCTGGTCCGCGGCGCCGCACGGCCCGGAAAGGTCGCCTTCGTCTTCCCCGGGCAGGGTGGCCAGTGGGCGGGCATGGCGGCCGAACTGATGGACAGCTCCGAGGTCTTCGCCGCCGAGCTGTACGCGTGCGCCGAGGAACTCGCCCGCCACGTGGACTGGTCGCCGATCGACGTACTGCGCGGCGCCGCGGGCGCCCCGCCGCTCGACCGGGTCGACGTGACACCGGCCGTGCTGTTCGCCGTGACGGCGGCGCTCGTCGCCCTCTGGCGGGCGCACGGCGTCGAACCCGACATGGTTCTCGGCCACTCGCAGGGCGAGATCGCCGCCGCCTACGTCTCCGGCGCGCTCACCCGCGCGGAGGCGGCCCGGATCGTCGCCCTGCGCGGCACCGTACTTCTCCCGGTGGCCGGCCTGGGCGGCATGGCATCCGTGGCCCTGTCCCCCGACAGGACCCGCGAGCTGCTGGAACCGTGGGGCGCACGGCTCTCCCTCGCCGGGATCAACGGCCCCGCGTCGTCCGTCGTCGCCGGGGAACGCCAGGCGCTCGACGACTTCCTCGAGGCCTGCCAGAGGGACGGCGTCCGGGTCCGACGGGTCCGTGTGGACTTCAGCTCGCACTGCGCCCAGGTGGAGCCGATGGCCGAGGAGCTGGCACGCCTCGTCGCCGACCTCGAACCCCGCACGGGCACCGTGCCGTTCCACTCCACCGTCACCGGGGAACGGACCGACGGCACGCTCCTCGACGCCACCTACTGGCAGCGCAACCTCGCCACCCCCGTCGACCTGGACCGGGGCGTGCGCGGACTGGTGGAGCAGGGCGCCCGGTTCCTCGTGGAGGTCGGCCCGCACCCGGTCCTCGCCCCCGCGCTCGGCGAGATCCTCGACGACATCCCCGGCCTCGACCCGGGCGAGGTCACCGTGCTCGGCACCCTGCGCCGCGACGAGGGCGGCATGGAGCGCTTCCTCCTGTCCGTCGCCGAACTCCACGTGCACGGCGGCGCCGCCGACCTCACCGCGCCGCTCGCCGGGCTGCCGGTACGGACCGTCGCCCTGCCGCCGTACCCCTTCCAGCGCGAGCGCTACTGGCTGGAGCCCGCGCCCGCAGGCACCGGCGATCTCGGCGCGGCGGGCCTGGGCAGTACGGGACACCCGCTGCTGACCGCCGCACTGACACTCGCCGACGGCGCGAGCACCGTGTTCACCGGCCGGCTCTCGCTGCGTACCCACCCCTGGCTGGCCGACCACGCCGTCCTCGGCACCGTGCTGCTGCCGGGCACCGCGTTCGTGGAGATGGCCCTCCACGCCGGCGCGCAGGCCGGCTGCCCGGTGCTGGAGGAACTGGCCCTGGGCGCACCGCTGGTGCTCGGCGAGCACGACTCCGTCGCGGTGCAGCTCACGGTCGGCGCCCCCGGCGAGGCAGGCCGCCGCGAGGTGTCCGTCCACGCACGCGACGCCGACCTGCCGGACGCCCCGTGGGTCCGGCACGCCAGCGGCACCCTGGCACCCGCCGCGCAGACCGCGCGGCCCGCCACCGCACTCTCCGCCTGGCCCCCGCCGGGCGCCGAGCCGCTCGCGCTCGACGGGTTCTACGAGGGAATCGCCGATGCCGGATACAGCTACGGCCCCGCCTTCCGGGGACTGACCGGAGCCTGGCACCGCGACGGCGAACTCTTCGCCGAGGTACAGCTCCCCGACGGCGTGTCCTCCGACGGCTTCGCGCTCCACCCGGCACTGCTCGACGCCGCCCTGCACGGCATCGGGCTGCTGCGAGGCATGCGCGAAGGGGACGGGGACAGGACCGACCGACCCGCCGAACTCCCCTTCATGTGGCGCGAGGTGTCCCTGCCCGCCACCGCCTCCAGGGTGCTCAGGGTGCGTCTCACCGAGTCCGGCGACGGCGTCGGCCTCGCGCTCCACGACGACACCGGCGCACCGGCCGGCGGCGTGGGCGCCCTGGTGGCCCGCCCGGTCGGCACAGAACTGTCCGCCGCCCGGCGCGGCCTGGCCACCACCCTGTTCCAGGTGGAGTGGGCGACCGAGCTCGCCCTCCCGGCCGCCGCGACCGGCGACGACGGGTATGCCGTCGCCTCGTTCACCGACGGTGTCCCGGGCGCGGACCCGGCCGCCGCGGTCGAAGCGGCCGTCACCCGGGCCCTCGCCCTGGTCCGCGACCGGCTGGCCGACGAGCAGCACGCCGCACAGCCCCTGGCCGTGGTCACCCGCGGAGCCGTCGCCACCGGCGACGACGACCTCACGGACCTGGTCAACGCACCCGTACGGGGCCTGATCCGCTCCGCCCAGGCCGAGCATCCCGGCCGGTTCCTGCTCGTCGACCTGGACCCGGCCGCCGGGCCCGAGGCCGGCACCGACCCCGCCGTGCTGCGCGCCGCCGTCACCGCCGCACGGGACGGGGGCGAGACCGAGGTCGCCGTACGGGACGGCCGGGTCCTCGCGCCCCGGCTGGTCCGGATGCCCGTCCCCGAAGCGACGGAACCCACCGGCCTGGACACGCCCGACGGCACGGTGCTCGTCACCGGCGCCACCGGCACCCTCGGCCGCGCCCTCGCCCGGCACCTGGCCCAGCACCACGGCGTACGCCACCTGCTGCTGCTCAGCCGGAGCGGTCCGGACGCGCCCGGGGCGGGTGAACTGGTCGCCGAACTGTCGGAGCTGGGCGCCGAGGCCACCGTGGCCGCCTGCGACATCGCAGACCGCGAGGCACTGGCCCGCATCCTCGCGGAGATCCCCGACGCGCACCCGCTGACCGCCGTGGTGCACACCGCCGCCGTCCTGGACGACGGTGTGCTCACCGCCATGACGGAGGAGAGCGTCGCCCGCGTGCTCGCGCCCAAGGTGCGGGGCGCCGTCAACCTCCACGAACTCACCCTGGACAGCGAGCTCTCGGCGTTCGCGCTCTTCTCCTCCGCCGCAGGTGTGCTGGGCGGCGCGGGGCAGGGCAACTACGCGGCGGCCAACGTCTTCCTCGACGCCTTCGCCGCGCACCGCCGCCGGCTCGGGCTGCCCGCCGTGTCGCTGTCCTGGGGGCCGTGGGCCGAACGCACCGGACTGACCGAGACGCTCACCGAGGCCGACGTACGCCGGGTCGCGCGATCCGGCATGGGCGCCCTCACGACGGAGGACGGCATGGCCGCCTTCTCGGCGGGCTGCGCGGCCGGCCGGGCACTGGTGGTGCCGGTGGCGCTCCAGCCCGCGGCGCTGCGTGGTCGCACCCCGGTGCACCCGCTGCTGCGTGTCCTGGCGCCTCGCCAGGAGCAGCGGGCCGCCGCAGGGTCCGGCGACCCGGCCGCGCTGCGGACCCGGCTCTCCGGAGCCCCGGAGGCCGAACAGCGGCGCATCCTGCTCGACCTGGTACGCGGCCAGCTGGCCGCCGCCCTCGGCTTCGCCTCGCCGGGCGCCGTGGACGCCGACCGGGGCTTCCTGGAGATGGGCCTGGACTCCCTCACCGGGGTCGAGCTGCGCAACAGGCTCTCCGCCGCCACCGGGCTTCGGCTGCCCGCCACGCTGGTCTTCGACCACCCGACGGCCGCCGACGTCGCCCGCCACCTCCGCACCGAGCTGGCTCCCGAACCGGGGCGGGCGGTGGACGGCCTGCTGGCCGAACTCGCCCGCCTGGAGGCAGGGCTGGAACAGGTCGAGGCCGACGACGAGGACCGGGCCCGGGTGGCGGCCCGGCTGCGGGCGCTGGCCGGCCGGTGGAGCGGCGGGCAGGACGCCCGGGACGAACAGGAGAAGGACCTGGACGCCGCCTCGGCGGACGAGGTCTTCGCGTTGCTGGACAACGAGTTCGAGACGTCGTGAGAGGACGCGGACAGCAGATCATGGCCGACACGAACCCGGACCAGCAGGAGAAGCTGCTGGCCTACCTGAAGCGCGCCACGGCGGAGCTGCGCGACGCGAATCGCCGCGTGCGCGACCTGGAGGAGCGCGCGGCCGAGCCGGTCGCGGTGATCGGCATGGCCTGCCGGTACCCCGGCGGCGTGCGCTCCCCGGAAGACCTCTGGGAGCTCGTCGCGTCCGGCACGGACGCACTCGGCCCGCTGCCCACGGACCGCGGCTGGGGCACGCCGGAGGCGTCCGCCGCCGCGTCACGCGGCGGATTCGTCTACGACGCGGGCGAGTTCGACGCCGCCCTGTTCGGCATCAGCCCCCGGGAGGCCGCCGCCACCGACCCGCAGCAGCGGCTGCTCCTGGAGGCCTCGTGGGAGGCGGTCGAACGGGCCGGCATCGACATCCGCACCCTGCGCGGCGGACGGACCGGCGTCTTCGCCGGCACGATGTACCACGACTATCCGTCGGTGATCGACCCCGCGGCGCTCGAGGGCTACATGGGTACGGCCAACGCCGGCAGCGTCCTCTCCGGCCGCGTCTCCTACACCTTCGGGCTGCAGGGCCCGGCGGTCACGGTCGACACCGCGTGCTCGTCGTCGCTGGTCGCCCTGCACCTGGCGGCACAGGCACTACGCGCCGGCGAGTGCGACCTCGCCCTGGCCGGCGGGGTCACCGTGATGTCCGCGCCCACGATGTTCTCGGGCTTCGGCTTCGAGGAGGGCAGTGCCGCCGACGGCCGCTGCAAGTCCTTCGCCGCCGCGGCCGACGGCACGGGCTGGGGCGAGGGTGTCGGCGTACTGCTGGTGGAGCGGCTGTCCGACGCCCGTCGCAACGGGCACCAGGTGCTGGCCGTGGTGCGCGGCTCGGCCGTCAACCAGGACGGTGCGTCCAGCGGCTTGACCGCGCCGAACGGTCCCGCGCAGCAGCGGGTGATCCGGGCCGCGCTGGCGTCGGCCGGGCTGACGCCCTCCGACGTGGACGTGGTCGAGGCGCACGGTACGGGCACGACACTGGGCGACCCGATCGAGGCGCAGGCGCTGCTCGCCACGTACGGCCAGGACCGGGACCCGGAACGGCCACTGTGGCTCGGGTCGGTGAAGTCCAACATCGGGCACTCCCAGGCCGCCGCCGGTGTCGCCGGAGTCATCAAGATGGTGCAGGCGATCCGCCGGGGAGTGCTCCCGGTGACGCTGCACGTGGACGAGCCGACCCGGCAGGTGGACTGGTCTGCGGGTGCGGTCGAGCTGTTGACCGAGGCGCGTCCCTGGCCGGAGACGGGCCGGCCGCGCCGGGCCGGTGTCTCCTCGTTCGGGGTGAGCGGCACCAACGCCCACGTCGTCCTGGAGGCGGCGCCGGCCGACGAGCCGACGGAACCGCCGCCCGTCCTGCCCGGGGCCCGGCCCTTCCTGCTGTCGGGCCGTTCGGCCGCCGCGCTGTGCGCGCAGGCCGCCCGCCTGCTCGAACCGGCAGGCGTACACGAACCGGCGGACCTGGCCTACTCGCTGGCGACGGGGCGGGCGGCGTTGGAGCATCGGGCGGTCGTCGTGGGTGGCGACCGTGAGGAGCTGCTGGCCGGACTGCGTGCGCTGGCTGCGGGGGAGTCCTCTGCGCAGGTCGTCTCCGGAGTGGTGCGCGGTGGGAAGACGGCTTTCCTGTTCTCGGGTCAGGGTGCGCAGCGGGTGGGGATGGGGCGTGAGCTGTACGAGGCGTTCCCGGTGTTCGCGGACGCGTTCGACGCGGTGTGTGCGCGGGTGGATCTCGAACGGCCTTTGCGGGAGGTGGTGTTCGGGGAGGATGCGGAGCTGCTGGCCCGGACGGTGTATGCGCAGCCTGCGCTGTTCGCGGTCGAGGTGGCGTTGTTCCGGCTGGTGGAGTCCTGGGGTGTGACCCCGGATGTGCTGGTGGGTCATTCGATCGGTGAGCTGGCTGCCGCGCACTGCGCCGGGGTGCTGTCCCTGGACGACGCGTGTGCTCTCGTCTCCGCGCGTGGCCGGCTGATGGACGCGTTGCCGTCGGGCGGTGCGATGCTGGCCGTGGAGGCGGCCGAGGACGGGCTGGAGCTGCCCGAAGGGGTGGACCTGGCGGCCGTGAACGGGCCCATGTCGGTGACCGTTTCCGGTGACGCCGATGCGATCGCGGTGCTGGAGGAGCGGCTCCGGGCACAGGGCGTACGGGTCAAGCGGCTGACCGTCTCGCACGCGTTCCACTCGCACCTGATGGAGCCGATGCTCGACGAGTTCGCCACCGTCGCGAAGTCGCTGACGTACAACCCCCCGACCATCCCGGTCCTCGCCACGGCGCCCGGCGACATGACGACCCCGGACTACTGGGTCGCCCAGATCCGCGAGCCCGTCCGCTTCGCCGACGCGGTGTCCTCGCTCGCCGATGTGCGGGCCTTCCTCGAACTCGGCCCGGACGGCACCCTGTCCGCCCTCGTCCCGCACGTCGTCGAGGACGCGACCACCCTCCCCGCACAGCGTGCGGGGAGTGACGGCGTACGGGCGCTGCTCGCCGCCGTTGCCGGGGCGCACGCGCATGGAGCGGACGTCGACTGGCGGGCCGTCTTCGGCTGCCTCGGCGGGCGTGCCGTGGACCTGCCGACGTACGCCTTCCAGCACCAGAAGTACTGGCCGCTGCCCGCACCGGGCGGGTGGGGCGGGACCGGCGAGGCGGTCGTCGACGACGCCTTCTGGTCCACCGTCCGTCGCGGTGACGCGGAAGCCCTGGCCGGGCTCCTCGGCGTCGACGGCGACGAGGACCGCGAGCGGCTCGGCGATGTACTGCCGGTGCTCGCGGGCTGGCACGGCCGGTCGCGCGCCCGGGACCTGCGGTACCGCGCGGAGTGGTGCCCCATCGCCGTCCCCGCCGACCCGGTCCTGCTGGGCGGCTGGCTGGTGCTGGCCCGCCCCGGGCACGAGGAGACCGCGGCCGAGTGCGCCGAGGCGATCCGGCGCTGCGGCGGTACTCCGCATCTGAAGGTGCTCGACCCGGCCGATACGGCGGCGGGTCTGCGTGAGGCGGCCGAGGCCGAACAGCCCTGGACGGGTGTGCTGTCGCTGCTCGGCCTGGACGACGAGACCGCTGTGGCCGACGGACTCGCCCTCGTCCAGGCGCTTTCCGGCACCGGGACGCGGCTGTGGTGTGTCACCCGTGGCGCCGCCGCGCTCCCCGGCGAGGAGCCCCCGGGCCCGGGCGGCCACGCGCTGTGGGCGCTGGGCCGGGTGGCCGCGCTGGAACACTCGCCGCTGTGGGGCGGCCTGATCGACCTGCCCCCGGCCGGAGTGTCGGGGACCGCGCTGGCCGCCGTTCTCACCGGGATCACGGGTGAGGACCAGGTCGCCCTCCGGGACACCCCGCTCGTGCGGCGGCTGGCCCCCGCGCCCCCGGTCACCGCCGCACCCTGGCGCCCGAGGGGCACCGTGCTCATCACCGGCGGGACCGGCGCGCTCGGGGCGCACGTCGCCCGGTGGGCGGCGCGCAACGGCGCCGAGCGGCTGGTCCTGGCCGGCCGGCGCGGACCCGACGCGCCCGGCGCCTCTGAACTCGTCGCTGAGCTGGCGGAACTGGGGGCGCCGACCTCCGTGGTCGCCTGCGATCTCGCCGACCGGGACGCGGTCGCCGCGCTGTTGGCCGAGCACCCGCCGAACGCGGTCGTGCACGCCGCGGGCGTCGGAGGACTGGGCGTACTGCCGGAGCTGACCGAGGACGACCTGACGGCGGCACGGGCGGGCAAGGCCGATGGCGCCGAGCACCTGGACGAGCTCTGCGGCGACCTCGACGCCTTCGTGCTCTTCGGCTCGGTGGCCGCCACCTGGGGCGGTGCCGGACAGGCCGCCTACGCCGCCGCCAACGCCCGCCTCGACGCGCTGGCGCTGCGGCGGGCCGCCCGGGGCGCGTCCGCGACCTGTGTCGCCTGGGGCGCCTGGCGCGGAGCGGGCATGGCCGGGGGAGCGGAGAGCGAACTCGCGCGCCGGGGCGTCCTCGCCATGGACCCGGACGTGGCGCTGCACGCTCTCGCCGATGCGGTGGCGGACACCGCGCCCACCGTGACCGTGGCCGGCGTCGACTGGCCCGCCTTCGCCCGGGCCTTCTCCTCCGCCCGGCCCAGCCCCCTGCTGGCCGGCCTGGCGGGCGGCGACGACTCCGCCGGGACCGAGACGCCCGAGGAGGCCGGCGACCTGCGGGAGAGGCTGCTGGCTCTGCCGTCGTACGACAGGCTCGACACCGCCGTGGACCTCGTACGGGCGCAGGCCGCACTCGTGCTGGGCCACGCGGACAGCGGGGAGGTGGAACCAGGCCGGGCCTTCCGGGACCTCGGCTTCGACTCGCTCACCGCGGTGGAGATGCGCAACCGCCTCAACGCCGCCACCGGCCTGCCGCTGACCGCCACCGTGGTCTTCGACTACCCGACGCCCGCCGAACTCGCCGCACATCTCCTGGAGGAGTGCGGCATGGCATCGGACTCCGGCACGGACACGGCCGGTACGGAGGGCACGGACACGGGCTCCGCCGAGCAGCGCATCCGCGCCGCGCTGGCCCGGGTGCCGCTGTCCCGGCTCCGGGAGGCCGGGCTGCTCGAACCCCTGCTGCGCATGGCGGGGGAGGAACCGGACGACGCGAGCACAGCGACAGCGCATCCGGTGGACGAACTGGACGGCGAGGCCCTGCTGAGTCTCGTCGCCGCCGACGACGGGGAGTACTGACCATGACCGCGCCCGCCGACGGACGCTACGTCGAAGCCCTGCGCACGCTGGTCAAGGAGAACGACCGGCTCAAGACCCGCAACCGCGAACTGGCCGTCGCCGGGCACGAACCGGTCGCCATCGTCGGGATGGCCTGCCGCCTCCCCGGCGGCATCGACTCGCCCGAGGCGCTGTGGGACCTGGTGTCCGCGGGCGGTGACGGGATCAGCGACTTCCCCGCCGACCGCGGCTGGGACCTGGGCGCCCTCTACGACCCGGACTCGCGCGGAGAAGGTACCTCCTACTCCCGCCAGGGCGGCTTCGTCCACGACGCGGGCTGCTTCGACGCGGACTTCTTCGGCATCTCCCCGCGCGAGGCCCAGGCGATGGACCCGCAGCAGCGCCTGGTCCTGGAGGCCTCCTGGGAGGCCATCGAGCGGGCCGGGATCGCCCCCCAGGGGGTCAGGGGCACGCCGGTCGGCGTGTACGTCGGGGCCGCGTCCTCCGGCTACGGCACCGGTGTGCCCGTCGCCGAGGAGGCGGCGGGCTATGCGCTGACCGGTACGGCGACCAGCGTGCTGTCCGGCCGGATCGCCTACAGCCTCGGCCTGGAAGGGCCCGCGGTCACGGTGGACACCGCGTGCTCGTCGTCCCTGGTGGCGCTGCACCTGGCGATGCAGGCGCTGCGCCGGGGCGAATGCACCATGGCGCTCGCGGGCGGGGTGACCGTGATCGCGACCCCGGCCGCGTTCGTCGAGTTCAGCAGGCAGCGCGGGCTGGCCCGCGACGGCCGTTGCAAGGCGTTCGCGGCCGCGGCGGACGGCACCGGCTGGAGCGAGGGCGCCGGAATGGTGCTGCTGGAGAAGCTGTCCGACGCGCGCCGCGCCGGCCACCGGGTGCTGGCCGTGCTGCGCGGCTCGGCGGTCAACTCGGACGGTGCCTCCAACGGTCTCACCGCCCCCAACGGCCCTGCTCAGCGACGCGTCGTCCTGGACGCGCTGGCCGCCGCCCGCCTCTCGGCCGCCGAGGTGGACGCGGTGGAGGGCCACGGCACCGGCACCACCCTCGGCGACCCGATCGAGGCCAAGGCGCTGCTGGCCACGTACGGCAAGGACCGCGACCGCGAAGAGCCCCTGTGGCTGGGCTCGCTGAAGTCCAACATCGGGCACACGCAGGCCGCTTCCGGCGTCGCCGGGGTCATCAAGATGGTGCAGGCGATGCGGCACGGCGTGCTGCCCCGCACGCTGCACGTGGACGCGCCCAGTCCGCACGTGGACTGGTCGGCGGGTGCGGTGGAACTGCTCACCGAGAACCGGCCGTGGCCCGACACCGGGCGGCCGCCGAGGGCGGGCGTCTCCTCGTTCGGGGTGAGCGGCACCAACGCGCACGTGATCCTGGAGGGCGCGCCGGCCGAGGAGGAGGCGGCGGAGGCGGAGACCGGCCCGGGGCAGGAGCGGGGCGCCGTGCCGTCCGTCGTGCCGGCCGCTGTGCCGTCCGTCGTGCCCTGGGTGCTTTCCGGGCGCGACGCGGATTCGCTGCGCGCCCAGGCGGAGCGGCTGCACGCCCACGTCGCCGCCCGGCCCGAACTCGCCGCCGCCGATCTCGCCGTCTCGCTCGCCACCACCCGGTCCGCCCTGGACCACCGCGCCGTCGTCCTCGGTGCCGACCGCGGTGAGCTGCTGGACGGGCTGCACGCGCTGGCCGCCTCCGGAACCGCGCCCCAGGCCGTCACGGACACTGCGCGAGCGGGCCGAACGGCCTTCCTCTTCTCGGGGCAGGGCTCCCAATGGGCCGGAATGGGGCGGGGACTGGACACCTTCCCGGTCTTCGCGGACGCCTTCGCGGCGGCATGCCGTGCGGCAGGTCTTGATTCCGGGGCGTTCAGCGACGGTCCGGCGCTGGAACGGACCGGTACCACCCAGCGCGCGCTGTTCGCGCTGGAAGTGGCGCTGTTCCGGCTCGCCGAGTCCTGGGGTCTGATACCACGTCACCTGGTCGGGCACTCCGTCGGCGAGCTTGCCGCCGCGCACTGCGCCGGCGTGTTGTCGCTGGAGGACGCCGGCACACTCGTCGCCGCGCGGGCGCGGTTGATGGACGCGCTGCCGTCGGGCGGCGCGATGCTGGCCGTGGAGGCGGCCGAGGGTGAGCTGGAGCTGCCCGAGGGCGTGGACCTCGCGGCCGTGAACGGGCCCACCTCGGTGACGGTTTCCGGTGACGCGGAGGCGATCGCGGTGCTGGAGGAGCGGCTGCGCTCCGAGGGCGTACGGGTGAAGCGGCTGGCCGTCTCGCACGCGTTCCACTCGCACCTGATGGAGCCGATGCTCGACGAGTTCGCCGCCGTCGCGAAGTCGTTGACGTACAACGCCCCGACGATCCCGGTCGTCGCCACGGCGCCGGGCGATCTGGCGACGCCGGAGTACTGGGTCGGACAGATCCGTGAGCCCGTCCGGTTCGCCGACGCCGTACGGACGCTGCGGGACAAGGGAGTCACCCGCTTCGTGGAGGTGGGCCCGGACGGGGTGCTCACCGCCGCGGCCCGCTCCTGCCCGGACGCGGACGACGACGTGACATGCATCGCCCTGCAGCGCGCCGGTCGCGAGCCGGTCGGCGCGTGGTGGCGCGGCATCGCCGCCGCACACGCCGCGGGGGCGGCGCTCGACTGGCAGGCGATCACAGCAGACTGGGGCGGCCGGGTCGTCGACCTGCCGACGTACGCCTTCCGGCGCGAGCACTACTGGTCCGTGCCGCCCGCCCCCGAGACCGGTGGTCCGGCGAGCTGGCGGTACGCCGACACCTGGGAGCCGCTGCCGGAGGCCGAGACGCCCGCGCTGCACGGCACTTGGCAGATCCTGGCCGACGTCGCAGCGGACGTCGAAGCCGACGCCGGTGACGGGCCCGACGCCGGTGACGGGCCCGGCGCCGACGCGGCCTTCCGCCGACTGGTCACCTGGTGCGCCGAGGCACTGCGCGCACACGGGGCGACCGTCACCTTCGGCGCCGTACCCGATCCGTCCGCCGACGGTCTGGTCCTCCCGTACGACCCCCGCCCGCATCCCGTGCACCCGGAGCTGTCGCGGGGGCTGGCCGCGCTGCCCGGCGTGGTACGCGGGGACGGCGCCCCCGTCTGGGCGCTCACCCAGGGGGCGGTGGCGGCCGGCGACGGCGAGCCCGCCGACCCGGGCGCGGCACAGCTGTGGGCGATGGGCCGGGTGGCCGCGCTGGAACGGCCGCACCGCTGGGGCGGCGCGCTCGATCTGCCGGAGGACCCCGGCGAGGACGCCGCGCACCACATGGCCGCCGTGCTCGCCGGCACGCACCGGGGCGAGGACCAGGTGGCCGTGCGAGCGAGCGGCGCCCTCGCCCGACGGCTCGCGCCGGCGCTCCCGCGCCCCGCCACGCCCTGGCGGCCACGGGGCACCGTGCTCGTCACCGGCGGCACCGGGGCGCTCGGCGCACACGTCGCCCGCTGGCTCGCGGGCCGCGGCGCACCGCACCTGGTACTGGCCGGCCGGCGCGGCGCCGAAGCGCCGGGCATGGCCGAACTGACCGCCGAACTCACCGCGGCCGGGACCGAGGTCACCGTCGCCGCCTGCGACGTCGGCGACCGTGCCGCTCTCGACGCCCTGCTGGCCGAGCACCCGCCGAACGCCGTGGTGCACGCCGCCGGAAGCGGCGAGTTCGGCACGCTCTCCGACGTCTCGGAGAAGGACATCGCCCAGGTGCTGGCCGCCAAGGTCACCGGCGCCCTGCACCTCGACGACGCGCTGCGGACCGCCGACCTCGACGCCTTCGTCCTGTTCTCCTCGGTCTCCGGCGTCTGGGGCAGCGGCGGCCAGGGAGCCTACGCGGCGGCGAACGCCGCCCTGGACGCGATCGCCCTGCGGCGCGCCGCAGGCGGACTGCCCGCCACCTCGGTGGCGTGGGGACCGTGGGCCGGCAGCGGCATGGCGGGTGCCGCGGACACCGCCGACTACCTGCGGCGGCGCGGCCTGCGCGCCATGGACCCGGCGCAGGCGCTCGAAGCGCTGGGCGCGGCCGTGGACGGCGGGGACGTGTGCGTGGCCGTGGCCGACATGGACTGGGCCCGCTTCGTGCCGGCCGTCACCTCCGTACGGCCCCAGCGGCTCTTCGACCGCCTCACCGTCACCCTGCCGCGGGGTGAAGCGGCCGGACCGGCGACCGAGCGGAACCCCGGTGCGGTTTCCGCGACGGTGGCCCGCCTCGCCGCACTCGCCCCCAAGGAGCGGCGGCGCGAGCTGGCCGAACTGGTCCGCGGGCACGTCGCCGCCGTGCTCGGCCACCGCGACACCGAAGCCGTCGGTCCCCGCCGGGCCTTCACCGACCTGGGGTTCGACTCCCTGACAGCCGTCGAGCTGCGCGACCGGCTGGCCGAGGCCACCGGCCTCGTCCTGCCCGCCACCGTCGTCTTCGACCACCCCACCCCGGACGCGCTGGCCGGCCACCTCGACGACCTCGTGCGAGGTACCGACGGCGACGAGGCCGACACGGCGACCAGGGCCGCGGTCTCCGACGCCGAGCCCATCGCGATCGTCGGCATGGCCTGTCGCTTCCCCGGTGACATCAGCTCGCCGGACGGGCTGTGGCGCCTGGTCGCCGAGGGCCGCGACGGCATCTCCGGGTTCCCCGGCGACCGGGGCTGGGACACCGAGCGGCTGTACGACCCCGAGGGCGGCGCGGGTGCCTCGTACGTCCGCGAGGGCGGATTCCTCCGCGACGTCGCCGAGTTCGACGCCCGCTTCTTCGGCCTCTCGCCGCGCGAGGCGCTCGCCATGGATCCGCAACAGCGGCTCATGCTCCAGACCGCGTGGGAGGTGTTCGAGCAGGCGGGCATCGACCCGGAGGCGCTGCGCGGCACCGACACCGGGGTGTTCGCGGGCACCAACGGCCAGGACTATCCGGTGCTGCTCGCCGGCGACCCCGAGGTCAGCGAGGGACACCAGGGCGCCGGCAACGCCGCGGCCGTGCTCTCCGGCCGGGTGGCCTACAGCTTCGGCTTCGAGGGTCCCACCCTCACGGTGGACACCGCGTGCTCGTCGTCGCTGGTGGCGCTCCACCTGGCGGTGCGGGCGCTGCGGGCCGGGGAATGCTCGATGGCCCTCGCCGGCGGCGTGACCGTCATGTCCACGCCGACCGCCTTCGTGGAGTTCAGCCGGCAGCTCGGGCTGGCCGCCGACGGCCGCTGCAAGTCCTTCGCCGCCGCGGCCGACGGCACGGGCTGGGGCGAGGGTGTCGGCGTACTGCTGGTGGAGCGGCTGTCCGACGCCCGTCGCAACGGGCACCAGGTGCTGGCCGTGGTGCGCGGCTCGGCCGTCAACCAGGACGGCGCGTCCAACGGCCTGAGCGCCCCCAGCGGACCCGCGCAGCGACGTGTGATCCGCCGGGCGCTCGCCGACGCCGACCTGAGGCCGTCGGATGTGGACGCGGTGGAGGCGCACGGTACGGGCACGAAGCTCGGCGACCCGATCGAGGCGCAGGCGCTGCTCGCCACGTACGGCCAGGACCGTGCGGAACCGCTGTGGCTGGGCTCGCTGAAGTCCAACATCGGGCACACGCAGGCGGCTTCGGGCGTCGCCGGGGTGATCAAGATGGTGCAGGCGATGCGGCACGGCACGCTGCCCGCGACCCTGCACGTCGACGCGCCGACCCCCGAGGCCGACTGGTCTGCGGGTGCGGTCGAGCTGTTGACCGAGGCGCGTCCCTGGCCGGAGACGGGCCGGCCGCGCCGGGCCGGTGTCTCCTCGTTCGGGGTGAGCGGCACCAACGCCCACGTCGTCCTGGAGGCGGCGCCGGCCGACGAGCCGGCGGAGCCGGAGGCGACGGACGGAACGCCGCCGGAGGATGCGCCGCTGCTGCCGCTGCTGCTCTCCGCCCGTACGGCGGATGCGCTGCCCGCGCAGGCCGAGCGGCTGCGCGAAGCCCTGGCCGGGAAGCGGCTCGCCGACGTCGCGTACTCACTGGCGACCACCAGGGGCATGCTGGAGCACCGCGCGGTGGTCCTCGCGGCGGACGGCGGGAGCGCGACGACCGCGCTGCGGGACCTCGGCAACGCCGTGGCCGGACGGGCCGCACCCGACGTACCGCGCCTGGCGTTGCTGTTCTCGGGTCAGGGTGCGCAGCGGGTCGGTATGGGGCGTGAGCTGTACGACGCCTTCCCGGTGTTCGCGGACGCGTTCGACGCGGTGTGTGCGCGGGTGGATCTCGAACTGCCTTTGCGTGAGGTGGTGTTCGGGGAGGATGCGGAGCTGCTGGCCCGGACGGTGTATGCGCAGCCTGCGCTGTTCGCGGTCGAGGTGGCGTTGTTCCGGCTGGTGGAGTCCTGGGGTGTGACCCCGGATGTGCTGGTGGGTCATTCGATCGGTGAGCTGGCCGCCGCGCATGTGGCCGGGGTGCTGTCGCTGGACGACGCGTGTGTCCTGGTCTCGGCGCGTGGTCGGCTGATGGACGCGTTGCCGTCGGGCGGTGCGATGCTGGCCGTGGAGGTGGCCGAGGACGGGCTGGAGCTGCCCGAAGGGGTGGATCTGGCGGCCGTGAACGGGCCCATGTCGGTGACCGTTTCCGGTGACGTCGATGCGATCGCGGTGCTGGAGGAGCGGCTCCGGGCTGAGAACGTACGGGTGAAGCGGCTGACCGTCTCGCACGCGTTCCACTCGCGTCTGATGGAGCCGATGCAGGCCGAGTTCGCCGCCGTCGCGGAATCGTTGACGTACAACCCCCCGACGATCTCCGTCGTCACCACGGCGCCCGGAGACCTGGCGACGCCGGACTACTGGGTCGGCCAGATCCGCGAGCCCGTCCGCTTCGCCGACGCGATCGCCTCCCTCACCGACGTGCGGGTCTTCCTCGAACTCGGGCCCGACGGCACCCTCTCCGCCCTCGTCCCGCACATCCGCGAGGACGCGACCACCGTGCCCGCCCTGCGCTCGGGGCACGGCGAGGATGCGGCCCTGCTGCGCGCCCTGGCCGGCCTGCACGTGCACGGGGTGCCCGTGGACTGGGTCGCTCTGCTCGCGCCAGCCGGCGGCCGGCGGGTCGAGCTGCCCACCTATGCCTTCGCGCCCGAGCGTTATTGGCCGTCGGTCTCTGCGCTCCCCGGCGACATGGTGTCCGCCGGACTGGGGGAGACCGGGCATCCCGTCCTCGCCGCAGGTGTGGAACTCGCCGACGACGGAGGCCTGGTGTTCGCCGGGCGGCTCTCCGTCCGCACGCACCCCTGGCTCGCCCAGCACCGGGTGCACGGCCGGATCGTGGTTCCCGGCACGGCGTTCGTCGATCTCGCGGTGCGCGCCGGCGACCAGGCGGGCTGCGACGTCCTGGACGAGCTGGTCCTGCACACCCCCCTGGTGCTCACGGAGGAGGAGTCCGTCCAGCTCCAGGTCCTGGTCGGTGCTCCGGACGAGGACGGGGCGCGTGAGCTCACCGTCCACTCGCGCCTCTCCGACGGCACCGGCTGGTACGGGCAGCCATGGACGCGGCACGCCTCCGGCACCCTGCGTACCGCGGCCCCCGTGGCCGCCTCGGCGTCGTCCTGGCCCCCGGACGGCGGCCACGCCGTGACGCTCGACGAGCTGTACCCGGCGCTGGCCGGTGCCGGGCTGGAGTACGGCCCGGTGTTCCAGGGGCTGCGCGGGGTCTGGCGCGCGGGCGAGGACCTCTGGGCCGAGGTCGTCCTGCCGGAACAGGCGCACAGGGACGCCGGCCGCTTCGGGCTGCACCCGGCCCTGCTCGACGCGGCGCTGCACGCGCTCGCCGTCCGTGTGGTCGAGGCGGACGGGCCCGCGGGACCGCCCGGACTCCCGTTCTCCTGGTCGCAGGTCACCCTGGCGGCCTCCGGCGCCACCACGCTCCGCGTGCGGCTCTCGCCGCGCGGCGACGACGCGGTGCAGCTGCTGGCCCTCGACCCCGGAGGCCGGACGGTCCTCTCCGTCGGGAGTGTCGTGCTGCGGCCCCTCGCCGCGGACGCACCGGCGGGCGCCGCGGTGGCCCGGCCGGTGCACCGCGTGGACTGGGTCCCGCTCCCCGAACCGGCGCCCGCCCGGGCCACCTGGGCCGTCGTGGGACCCGACCCGTACGGCGCGGCCGACGCGCTCACCGCTCTCGGGACCGACTGCGTACGGGCTGCCGACACCACGTCGGCCTCGGCCGACGTGCTCCTGGTCACCTCGGCGCCCGCCGACGGGGCCGGCGGCCTGGACGACACCGACGCGCGGGTGTGCGCGACGCTCGCCACCGTCCAGGAGTTCCTGGCCCGCGCCGACGTCGACGCCACCCTCGTACTGCTCACCCGGGGAGCCGTCGCGGCCGAGCCGGGCGACGACCTGCCCGACGTGTCGGGTGCCGCCGTACGAGGGCTGCTGCGCAGCGTGCAGTCGGAGCACCCCGGGCGCGTGCTGCTGGTGGACGTCGATGCCGACCCGTGGACGGCGCTTGCGGCCGTGCCCGGCGCGGACGAACCGGAACTCGCCGTGCGCGGCGGCCGGTTGTACGCGGCACGCCTGGCACCTGTCACCGACCGCACCCTCCAGGCTCCTGAAGGGGCGTGGCGGGTGGGGGTGTCGGTGCGGGGTGCGGTGGAGAACGTGGCTTTGGTGGCGGCGCCGGATGTGGTGGAGCCGTTGGGTGTGGGTGAGGTGCGGGTTGCGGTGCGTGCGGCGGGGGTGAATTTCCGTGATGTGCTGAATGTGCTGGGGATGTATCCGGGTGAGGTGGCGGTGGGTGGTGAGGCCGCTGGTGTGGTGGTGGAGGTGGGGCCGGGGGTTTCCCGGTGTGTGGTGGGGGACCGGGTGTTGGGGTTCTTCGGTGGGGCGATGGGTCCGTTGGCGGTGACGGATGAGCGGTTGGTGGCTCCGGTTCCGGCGGGTTGGTCGTTTGTGGAGGCGGCGGCGGTGCCGATCGCTTTTGCGACGGCGTATTACGCGTTGGTGGATCTGGCGGGGTTGTGTGCTGGTGAGCGGGTGTTGGTGCATGCGGTTGCCGGTGGTGTGGGGATGGCGGCGGTGCAGGTTGCTCGTCATCTGGGGGCGGAGGTGTTCGGGACGGCTTCGCCTGGCAAGTGGTGGGTGACGGGTCTGGGGGCGGAGTGTCTGGCGTCGTCGCGGGATGTGTCGTTCGAGGGGGTGTTCCGGGAGCGGACCGGTGGGCGTGGGGTGGATGTGGTTCTCAACGCGTTGGCTGGTGAGTTCGTGGATGCGTCGGCCCGGTTGTTGGTTCCGGGTGGGCGGTTTGTGGAGATGGGCAAGGCGGATGTGCGTGATCCGGGGTCCATGGGTGGGTGTGTTTATCGGGCGTTCGATCTGGGTGAGGCGGGGCCGGAGCGGATCGGGGAGATCCTGCGTGAGGTTTTGCGGTTGTTCGCCGAGGGTGTGTTCGTGTTGCCGCCGGTGCGGGTGTTCGATGTGCGGCGGGCTGCGGATGCGTTCCGTTTCGTGGGTCAGGCGCGTCATGTGGGCAAGGTCGTGCTGTCGGTGGCGCGGGAGTGGGATCCGGCGGGTACGGTCCTGGTCACGGGTGGCACGGGGGCGCTGGGCGCACTCACCGCCCGCCACCTGGCCGCACGCGGCAGCCGTTCGCTCCTTCTGCTGAGCCGCAGCGGTCCCGGCGCCCCCGGCGCCGCCGAGCTGCTGACGGACCTGCGGGCGGCCGGAGCCGACGCCGAGATCGTGGCCTGCGACATCACCGACCCCGTGGCCCTGGCCGACGCGGTGCGTGGCCGGCAGATCTCCTCCGTGTTCCACGTCGCAGGCGTCCTGGACGACGGCGTGGCCACCGCCCTCACCCCCGACCGCGTCGCCCCCGTGCTCGCGGCCAAGGTCACCGCGGCCCGCCATCTGCACGAACTGCTCCCTGACGCCGAGGAGTTCGTTCTCTACTCGTCCGTGTCCGCGGCGCTGGGCACCCCCGGGCAGGGCAACTACGCCGCGGCCAACGCCTACCTGGACGCGCTCGCCCGCCACCGGCACGTCCGTGGACTGCCCGCGCTCTCCCTCGCCTGGGGGCCGTGGGACGTGGGTGCCGGCATGACCGGCACCCTCACCGACGGCGACCGGGAGCGCGCCGCTCGTTCCGGTCTCCCGTTGACCACGGCCGAGGACGGAACGGCCCTGCTCGACGCGGCGCTGTCCGGGGCCGACCCCGCCGTGCTGCCGGGCGCCGTGGACATCGCCGGGTTCACCGGCCGGACGGAGGTGCCGCACCTGCTGCGCGGCCTGGTGCGGGGTCCGCGGCGTACCGCGGTCTCCCCGGCCGGGGAGACCGGCTTCGCCGACCGGCTGCGCGCCCTGCCGGCGGACGAGCAGGCACGGGTGCTGCTGGAGCGGGTGCGGGCGGAGGCGGCCGCCGTGCTCGGGTTCGCCGCGGCAGAGGCCGTGGAGCGGGACCGCCCCTTCAAGGAGCTCGGTTTCGACTCGCTCACCGCGGTGGAACTGCGCAACCGGCTCGGTGCGGTCACCGGTGTCCGGTTGCCCGCCACCCTGGTCTTCGACCACCCCACCCCCGAGGCGCTCGCCGAGCGGCTCGGCACCGAACTGGTGCCACCCGCGCCGGGAGCGGCAGACACGCTGATGGCCGGCCTCGACGAGCTGGAGGCATCGCCCCACGAGCTGTCCGCGGGCGACCGGTCCCGGCTGCGGGTCCGGCTGAGCGCGCTCCTCGCGCGGTGGTCGGACGATCAGGGCGGCGGCCAGGCCCCGGACGAGGACGAGGGCCAGGACGCCGATCTGCGGGCCGCCACCGAGGAGGAGATCTTCGCCCTCATCGACAACGAACTGGAGATCCCGTGACGCTCAGGCGAAGAGATCGCACTTGCGATCGGAACGACACCCCTATAGGGGCGCGTTCGAGGAATTAGGGGGTGTTGACCGTGGACCGCTGCGGGGACCATCGGAGGAGCCGGCCGAGCTGAGCCCCCTCAGCACCCCCCACTCGGTACGCGCGCGGACGTCAGACCGCCGCATTCCGGCCTGTCCTGTGAGCCAACTCGCGAGCGGGACAGGATCGTTGGCAGGATGGCCAGCAGGACCGAGAGGCCCCGCACTCCGCTGGGCCGCCCTGTGTCTCACGTAGAAGGAACGCGGTGGACGACGTAACTCAGCACACGACCATGACGGACACGACCGGTAGGGACTCGGCGAGAGAGGAACCCGCGTTCCGCCTCGAGGGCCTGCACAAGGTGTTCGGGGACTACACGGCGGCGGATCACGTGGATCTCACCGTGCGGCCCGGCTCCTTCTACGGACTTGTCGGACCGAACGGAGCGGGCAAGACCACCACCCTCTCGATGGCCGTCGGCCTCCTCCGGCCCGACGCGGGCACGGCCAAGGTCCACGGCGTCGACATCTGGGAGGAGCCGCTGAAGGCGCGCCGCTTGCTGGGTGTCCTGCCCGACGGGCTGGCCATGCCCGAGCGGCTCACCGGCCGTGAACTGCTCACCTACCTCGGCCAGTTACACGGACTCGACGCCGGCGAGGTGGACCGCCGCGCCGACGAGCTGCTCGCTGTCATGGAGCTCGACGGTTCCGCCGAACGCACCCTGGTGGTGGACTACTCCACCGGTATGCGCAAGAAGGTCGGACTGGCCACGGCCCTGCTGCACGCCCCCCGGATGCTGGTGCTCGACGAGCCCTTCGAGGCGGTCGACCCGGTCTCCGCCGCCACCATCAAGCAGATCCTGCGGCGGTTCGTCGACCGCGGCGGTTCGGTGCTGATCTCCAGCCACGTCATGGCACTCGTCGAAGAGCTGTGCGACACCGTCGGCGTGATGGCCCGGGGCCGCGTCGTCGCGGAGGGGCCGCTGGACGACGTGCGCGGCGGCCGCACGCTCGAGGAGACCTTCGTCGACCTGGTCGGCGTGACGATCGGCGGCGGGGAGGGACTGTCGTGGTTGGCGTCCTGATCCGTATGAAACTGGCCGTGCTGCGCCACAGCACGTCCGACTCCAAGATGGCCCTGAGCGGACTCGGCTGGGCCGCCGGGATCTGCCTCGCCGTCACCACCGTCATCCTGGCGTTCCTCGACTTCTCCCAGCCGCGGATGCTGATGGACGTCCTCGCGGTCACCTTCGCGCTGTGGGCGCTGGGCTGGATCGTCGGCCCGATCTTCGCGGGCGAACCACCCCTCAACGGCGAGCACTTCCACCGCCAGCCGATCCCGCGCCGCACCCTGGCCATGGGCCTGCTCGCCGCCGCGCTGGTCGCCGTCACCACCGCGATCACCGTGCTGGCGTTCGGCGCCATGATCGCCTTCGCCGCCCGGCTGAGCTGGCAGGCCGTCGTGGTGTCGGTCCCCGCGGTGGTCCTGCTCCTGCTGCTCGTGGTGCTGCTGTCCCGGGTGGTCACCCTGCTCTTCCGCGCACTGGCCCGCTCCCGTATCGGCGGTGCCATCACCGCGACCGTCACCGCCGCGATCGTCTCACTGTGCTCCTTCTCCTGGGTCCTGATGATCGGGATCTACCTGCTGCTCGAGTACGGCTTCCCGCCCACCTTCTCCACCGTGGTGCGGGCACTGCCCTCCAGCTGGGGACTGCTCGCCGTCGAGGCGGCAGGCCGCGGCGACTGGCTGTGGACGTTCGGTCCGCTGCTCGCGCTGGCCGTGCTGGTGGCGGCGCTGTTCGCCACATGGAGCGCGCTCCTCGGACCGCAGCGGCTGGCCCGCCCGGTCGTCCGGGGCTCCTCCGCACGCGAGGCCGTACGACGTCGCCCGCTGTTCCGCGGCGACGTGGGGATGATCTGCCTCAAGGAGCTGCGCACCTGGTGGCGCGACCCGATGCGCACCCAGAGCATCGTGCTCGGCCCGGCCTTCGCGGTCATCACCGCGCTGTTCCCGCTGATCTTCGACTTCACCGCCGCGTTCCCGTTCGTCGGCGCGGCCGGCGCGCTGATGGCCGCGGCGACCTGCGCCAACCTCTACGGCCAGGACGGCACCGCGCTCTGGCTGACCCTGACGGTGCCCGGGAAGGAGAAGGCCGACGTCCGCGCACGGCAGCTCGCCTGGCTGGTCGTCTTCGGCCCGCTCACGCTGCTGCTGACGCTTGCCGGATCTCTCGTGCACGGTGACCCCGCCCTGGTGCCGTGGGCGCTCGCGGGCAACCTCGCCGCGCTCGGCGGCGGTTCCGGCCTGCTGATCTGGGCCTCCGTCGCGGTCCTGGTGCCCGGCCCGGACCCGCACAAGAGCAAGAACTCGCCGATGGACCACGGCGACGTCACGGGACAGTCGTTCCTGATGTTCTTCCTGGTCGCGCTGGCCATGTGCCCCGCGCTCGGGGTCGCCTGGGCGGGCCACGCGCTGGAGCAGCCCGCGCTGCTGTGGGCGAGCCTCCCGGTCGCCCTGCTCACGGGTGTGGTCAGCCATGTACTGCTCGGCTCGGTGGCGGCGAAGCAACTGCGGGACAAGGGCCCGGAACTGCTGCACCTGATGCGCTCGGGCGCCCCGGCGTCGACCGCCGTCGGCGAGGACGAGGCCGGCAAGTCCCCGTTCGAGACGATGTCCGCCAAACGCCAGACCCTCCTGTGGACGGCCATGGCCGTCGGCATCCTCGGCCTGTTCCCGCAGGGCCTGGCGCCGCTGGGCATCAAACTCAGCGGCTCCACGGACAAGGTCTGGTTCCTCGCGCTGCACGTCTCCGACCCGTGGCAGTGGCCGGTGATCGTCGCCATGGTCCTGATCGGCGTCACGGGCTTCTGGGCCGCCTACTGGCTCTACCGCGCCGAGAAGAACCGTATCCAGGCGGTGGCCGCGTGAGCCGCGCCCCCCGGTCCGCGCACCTCTGAGCCGGCCGTGCCGCCGCCCCCTGGCCAGGTGGTTTAGGGGCGGCGGCGCGGAGGCTAGGGGTTGGCCGCCCGTCGGGCCCTGGCTAGCGTCCGGAGTGCTTCAGTCGAGGAAGCAGCCGGACCACACGGCTGGCGCGCCCGCGCCCGCCCCGGCCATCGGCCGGAAGACTTGGTTCCGGTGAAACTCGCGACGTCGAGTGATTCGGGGCATTCATGTCGGATACGTACACCGGTGGTTCCGAGGCCGTAGCGATCATCGGGTACGCGTGCAGGCTGCCCGGCGCACCCGGACCGGCACCGCTGTGGGACCTGCTCGTCGCGGGCGCTGACGCGATCACCGAAACCCCCGCCGACCGCGTGCGGGTGCCCGGAGTCCCGCGCGGCGGATTCATCGAGCACGTCGCCGACTTCGACGCCGCCTTCTTCGGCATCTCCCCCCGCGAGGCCGCCGCCACCGATCCCCAGCAGCGCCTCGCCCTCGAACTCGCCTGGGAGGCGCTGGAGGACGCCCGGCACATCCCGGCCGGCCTGAGCGGCAGCCGTACCGGAGTCTTCCTCGGCGCGATCTGGGACGACTACGCCACCCTTCTGCACCGCGAGGGCGACGCCGGCATCGACCGGTACTCCATGCCCGGCCTGCAGCGCGGTGTCATCGCCAACCGCGTGTCCTACACGCTCGGCGTGCACGGCCCCAGCCTCACCGTGGACGCCGGCCAGTCCTCCTCCCTGGTCTCGGTCCACCTCGCCTGCGAAAGCCTGGCGCGCGGCGAGTCCGACCTCGCCCTCGCCGGCGGTGTCAGCCTGATCCTGGCCCCCGACAGCACCGTTGCCGCGCTGCGCTTCGGCGGGCTCTCCCCGGACGGCCGCTGCTTCACCTTCGACGAACGCGCCAACGGTTTCGTACGCGGCGAGGGCGGCGCCGTCGTCGTCCTCAAGCCGCTGGCCCGGGCCCTCGCCGATGGCGACCGCATCCACGCGGTCATCCGCGGCAGTGCCGTCAACAACGACGGAGGCGGCCCCAGCCTCACCGCGCCGAGCGCCGCGGCCCAGGAGGCCGTCCTGCGCACCGCCCACGCCCGCGCGGGGATCGCCCCGGACGCGGTCGGCTACGTCGAACTGCACGGCACCGGCACCCCGGTCGGCGACCCCGTCGAAGCCGCGGCTCTCGGCGCCGCGCTCGGCGCGGCCCGCACCGCGCCGCTGCCCGTCGGCTCGGTGAAGACCAACATCGGGCACCTGGAGGGCGCCGCCGGCATCGCGGGCCTGCTGAAGGCCGTGCTCGCGGTCGAGCGGGGCGTCGTGCCGCCGAGCCTCAACTTCCGGTCCGCACCGGCCGGCATCCCCTTGGAGCGGCTGAACCTGCGGGTGCAGACCGAGACCGGCGCCCTGGGGGGCGAGGGCTTCGCCGGAGTCAGTTCGTTCGGCATGGGCGGCACCAACTGCCACCTGGTGCTGGGCCCGGCGCCCGCCCCGGCGGCCCGTCCGGCCGCCGCCTCCGCGGCCCCGGCCGCCGTTTCCGCGGCTCCGGCCGCCGTTTCCACGGCTCCGGCCGCCGACGGGAACGGGCTGCCCACGCCGGTCGTGGTCTCCGCCCACACCGCGCAGGCGCTGCGCGCCCAGGCCACCCGGCTGCGGGACGCGGTGGAGGAAGCCGACCTGGCCGTGGCGGACGTCGCGCACTCGCTGGCTACCACCCGCACCCGGTTCGCCCGTACCGCCGTGCTCCTCGCCGAGGACCGCGCGCAGCTGCTCGCACAGCTCGGCGCGGTGGCCGCGGGCCTGCCCGCGCCGGGCGTCAGCGAGGCCACCGCGCGCACCGGACGGCTGGCCATGCTCTTCTCCGGGCAGGGCTCCCAGTGGCCCGCCATGGCCGCCGGACTCCTCGACGTCGACGAGGTGTTCACCCGTACCATCCACGCCTGCGAGGAGGCGCTCGCACCGCACACGGACTTCTCACTGACGGACGTCCTGCGCGGCGCCGAGGGCGCCCCCACGCTGGAGCGCGTCGACGTGGTGCAGCCCGCGCTCTTCTCCGTGATGGTGGCCCTGGCCGAGACCTGGCGGTCGCTGGGCGTCCAGCCCGACGCCGTCGCCGGACACTCCCAGGGCGAGATCGCCGCGGCATGCGTGGCGGGCGCGCTGTCGCTCGAGGACGCGGCCGCGGTGGTCGCGCTGCGCAGCCGCGCCCTGCGTGCGCTGGCCGGGCAGGGCGGGATGCTGTCCGTGCAGGCCGGGGCGGCCCGGGTCCGGCCGTGGCTGGACGAGGCCTCCACGCTCTCGCTCGCCGCCGACAACGGGCCGGCAGCGGTCGTGGTGTCGGGCCCGGACGCCGCCCTCGACGACTTCGCGGCCCGGTGCGCGTCGCACGGTGTCGGGACCAGGCGGATACCGGTGGACTACGCCTCGCACTCGGCGCACGTCGAACGGATTCACGACGAGTTGATGACGGCACTGGCCGGCATCCGGCCCCGCACGTCCGACGTGCCGTTCCTGTCCACCGTCACCGGCGAGTGGACGGACACGGCCGGCCTGGACGCCGCGTACTGGTACCGGAACCTGCGCTCCACCGTCGAGTTCTCCGCTGCCGTCCGGCGACTGGCGGAGGAGGACTTCCGCTTCCTCGTCGAGGTCACCCCCCACCCGGTCCTGGTGCCCGCCGTGCGCGACACCCTGGCCGAACTGGACGTACCCGGTACCGCGGTCGTCGGCTCGCTGCGGCGCGGCGAGGGAACCCTGACCCGGCTGCTCGGCTCGGCCGCCGAACTGCTCGCCCACGGCCGCGACGTCCGCCTGCCCGCCCCTCCCGGCGAGGTCGTGGACCTGCCCACCTACGCCTTCCAGCGCGAACGCCACTGGCGGCCCGGCACGGCCGCCGCGCAGTGGAGCGGCTCCGGCGAGCCCGCTCGGAACTCCGCCGTACCGGACACCGCCGGCCCGCAGACCGCCATCGACCGGGACGACCCGCTGCGCGAGCAACTGCGCGCCGCCTCGCCGCAGTCCGCCCGCGGCACCGTGCTGGAACTGGTCCGGTCCCACGCCGCCGTGGTCGGAGGGTTCGCCGCGGCTGCGGACGTGAACCCGGAACTGACCTTCAAGGCCCTGGGGCTCGCCTCCCTGACCCTGGTCGAACTGCGGGACCGGCTCGCCGTCGCCACCGGTCTCACCCTGCCGCCCACCTACCTCTTCGACCGCCCCACCCCTGCCGCGGTCGCCCGTCACCTGTGCGACGTGCTGCGCGGTGAGGACACCGACGGCCCGCCGCGCGGCACGGTCCCCGCGGCGCACGTGGAGCCCGGCGAACCCGTCGCCATCGTCGCCATGGCCTGCCGCTTCCCCGGCGGCATCGACTCGCCCGCAGCGCTGTGGGACGTGCTGAGCGAGGGCCGCGAAGTGCTCGGCGATCTTCCCACCGACCGGGGCTGGCAGCCGTCCCTGGACGCACTGGACACCGAACTTCCCTCCTCCGGCGGGTTCCTGGACGACATCGCGGGCTTCGACGCGGACCTGTTCGGCGTCTCCCCGCGCGAAGCCCTGGCGATGGACCCCCAGCAGCGGCTGCTCCTGGAGACCTCCTGGGAGGCCCTGGAACGGCTCGGCACCGACCCGGCCGCCCTGCGCGGCAGCCGCACCGGCGTCTTCATCGGAGCCACCGCGCAGGACTACGGTCCGCGGATGCACGAACCCGCCGAGGGCTCCGAGGGCTACCTGCTGACCGGCTCGACCGCGAGCGTCGCCTCCGGCCGCATCGCCTACACCTTCGGGTTCGACGGCCCGGCGGTGACCGTGGACACCGCCTGCTCGTCCTCGCTGGTGGCGCTGCACCTGGCCGCGCAGGCGCTGCGCGCGGGGGAGTGCTCCACCGCTCTCGCGGGCGGCGTCACCCTGATGGCCACGCCCGGCGTCCTCGCCGAGTTCGCGCGGCAGGGCGGCCTTTCCCCCGACGGCCGCTGCAAGGCGTTCGGCGCGGCGGCCGACGGCACCGGCTGGTCCGAGGGCGCGGGCGTACTGGTCCTGCGCCGCCTGTCCGACGCCCTGGCCGACGGGCAGCGCGTCCTGGCCGTGGTACGAGGTTCCGCCGTCAACTCCGACGGTGCGTCCAACGGGCTCACCGCCCCCAACGGCCTGGCGCAGCAGCGGGTGATCCGGGCCGCGCTGGCGTCGGCGGGCCTTGAGCCCTCCGACGTGGACGTGGTCGAGGCGCACGGTACGGGTACGCGGCTGGGTGACCCGATCGAGGCCGGGGCGCTGCTGGCGACGTACGGGCAGGACCGCGACGAACCCCTGTACCTGGGGTCGGTGAAGTCCAACATCGGGCACACCCAGGCCGCCGCCGGTGTGGCCGGCGTCATCAAGGCGGTCATGGCGCTGCGGCACGGCGTGCTGCCCCGCACCCTGCACGCCGACGAACCGTCGCCGCACGTCGACTGGGAGTCGGGCGCGGTACGGCTGCTCACCGAGAACGTCACCCTGCCACCCGCGGACCGGCCGTACCGGGCCGCCGTGTCGTCGTTCGGGATCAGCGGCACCAACGCCCACGCGGTCATCGAGGCGGCACCCGAACCGGCCCCCAGGGAAGAGGAGGGACCGACACCCGGCCCGGCGCTTCCCGTGCTCCTCTCCGGGCGCGGCGACGCCGCGCTGCGCGCCCAGGCAGCCCGGCTGCGGACCTTCCTGGACGCCGAACCGACCGTACCGGTGGCCGCGATCGCGCGGTCGTCGGCCACGACCCGCTTCTCCCTGGACCGCCGCGCGGCCGTGTTCGCCGCCGACCGCGAGGAACTGGCGGACCGCCTCGACGCGCTGGCGGAGGGCCACGACGCGGCGGGCGTGCTCCGTGGCGTCGCGTCGTCCGGGCGTACGGGCTTCCTGTTCTCGGGTCAGGGTGCGCAGCGGGTGGGGATGGGGCGTGAGCTGTACGAGGCGTTCCCGGCGTTCGCGGACGCGTTCGACGCGGTGTGTGCGCGGGTGGACCTCGAACTGCCTTTGCGTGAGGTGGTGTTCGGTGAGGATGCGGAGCTTCTGGCCCGGACGGTGTACGCGCAGCCTGCGCTGTTCGCGGTCGAGGTGGCGTTGTTCCGGCTGGTGGAGTCCTGGGGTGTGACCCCGGACGTGCTGGTGGGTCATTCGATCGGTGAGCTGGCCGCCGCGCACTGCGCCGGGGTGCTGTCGCTGGACGACGCGTGTGTCCTGGTCTCGGCGCGTGGCCGGCTGATGGACGCGTTGCCGTCGGGCGGTGCGATGCTGGCCGTGGAGGTGGCCGAGGACGGGCTGGAGCTGCCCGAGGGCGTGGATCTGGCGGCCGTGAACGGGCCCATGTCGGTGACCGTTTCCGGTGACGCCGATGCGATCGCGGTGCTGGAGGAGCGGCTCCGGGCTGAGAACGTACGGGTGAAGCGGCTGGCCGTCTCGCACGCGTTCCACTCGCATCTGATGGAGCCGATGCAGGCCGAGTTCGCGACCGTCGCGGAATCGTTGACGTACAACCCCCCGACGATCTCCGTCGTCACCACGGCGCCCGGAGACCTGGCGACGCCGGACTACTGGGTCGGTCAGATCCGTGAGCCCGTCCGCTTCGCCGACGCGATCGCCTCCCTCGCCGATGTGCGGGTCTTCCTCGAACTCGGCCCCGACGGCACCCTCTCCGCCCTCGTCCCGCACATCGCCGAGGACGCCACCGCCGTGCCGCTGCTGCGCCGCGACCAGGGCGACGTCGGCTCCGTGCTCACCGCCGGAGCCGCGCTGTGGACCTGGGGCGTGGCGCCGGACTGGGCAGTCGTCGCCGGTCCCGGCCGCGCCCGCCCCGTGGAGCTGCCGTCCTACGCCTTCCAGCGCACCCGTTACTGGACGTCCCAGGCGCTCTCCACCACCGCGCTGGCAGGCGCCGGTCTGGCCGTGGCCGGGCACCCGTTGCTGGGGGCCGTGGTGCCGCTCGCGGGCGGCGGTGGTCAGGTCTGGACCGGTGTCATCGGTCTCGCCACCCACCCCTGGCTGGCCGACCACGTCATCCACGGCCGGATCGTGCTGCCCGGCACCGCCCTCGTCGATCTCGCCCTGCACGCGGGAAGCCGGACCGGACTGCCGGGGCTCGCCGAGCTGATCGTGAGCGAGCCCCTGGTCCTGCCCGAGCACGGCGGCACCCAGCTCCAGATGACGGTGGCAGGGCAGACCGTCGAGATCCACAGCCGCCCCGCCGGAGACACCGGGGCACCCTGGGCCACCCACGCCGTCGGCACCCTGGAGCCCGTCCGCCCGCCTCAGGCGGACCCCGGGCCCGGCGACACCTGGCCGCCCGCGGGCGCGGCCGTCTCACCGGAGTACGACACACTCGCGGCGTACGGACTCTCCTACGGCCCCGCCTTCCGGGGCCTGCGCGCAGCCTGGCGCGACGGCGACACCGTGCACGCGGAGGTCGAGCTGCCCGAAGGGCCGCAGGCCGCGCTGTACGACGCCGCGCTGCACGCGCTCGGTGCCACCGGCCTGCTCCGCGAGGACGGCACCGCCCTGCTGCCGTTCGCCTGGTCCGGTGTGACCCGGCACGCCGACGGCGCCACCGCGCTGCGCGTCACGCTGACCCGGCGCGGCCCCGACGAGTACGAGGTGCGCCTCGCAGACCCGGCGGGCGCGCCCGTGCTGACGGCGCGGTCGCTCGCTTTCCGGCCCGTGGCCGCCGACCGGTTGGCCGCCGCGTCCACGGGCGTGCTCTACGGCGTCGACTGGACCCCTGCCGGTGGCGGGGAGCGTGAGGCGCCGCTCGCGGCCGTGCCCGTGGGCACCACCGAGCTGCTCGACACGGTCGCCGCGGTGACCGGTCTCCGTGGCCTGGACGCCCTCGCGGAGGCGGAGGCCGTGTCCGGCACCGTGCTCGCCTGCGTGGGCGCCGGCGGCCCCGAGCCGCTCGCGACCGGCGCCGCCCTCGCGCGGCGCACGCACGACACGGTCACCGCCGTCCTCGGCCTGCTCCGCGACTGGGCGCACGACGAGCGTCTCGCCGACAGCCGGCTGGTCGTCGTCACCCGGAACGCCGTCGCCACGGGCGACGGCGAGACGGTCGACCCGGCCGCCGCCGCGGTCTGGGGCCTGGTGCGGTCCGCGCAGACCGAACACCCGGACCGATTCGGCCTGGTTGACCTGGACGGTACGGCCGCGTCGGCCTCCGCGCTCGCCGCGGGCCTGCCCGGCGACACCCCGCAGACGGCCTTCCGCTCCGGCACCCCACTGACCCCGCGCGCGGCCCGGCTGCGGGCCGGCGCCACCCCGCCGTGGGGCGCGCACGACACCGTTCTGATCACCGGCGGCACCGGGGCGCTCGGCGCCCGCGTCGCCCGCCACCTGGCCGCCGCACACGGGGTCACGGGACTGGTCCTGTTCAGCCGGCGGGGCCCCGAGGCGCCGGGAGCCACGGATCTGGCCGCCGAGCTGACCGCCCAGGGCGTCACCGTGGCCGTCGTCGCCGGCGACGCCGCCGACCGGCGCGACCTCGACCGGGTGCTCGCCGACCACCCCGTCACCTCCGTCGTCCACACCGCAGGCGTCCTCGACGACGGCCTGCTCACCTCGCTCACCCCCGAACGCGTCGCCGCCGTGCTGCGCCCCAAGGCCGAGGCGGCCGCACTCCTCGACGAGGCGACCCGCGATCTCGGCCTGACCTCCTTCGTGCTGTTCTCGTCCGTGGCCGCCTCCTTCGGCACCGCCGGCCAGGCGTCCTACGCCGCGGCCAACGCCTTCCTCGACGGCCTCGCCGCCCGCCGCCGTGCCGAGGGCCTGCCCGCCGTCGCCGTGGGCTGGGGGCTGTGGGGTGGGGCCGGGGGCATGGCCGACGGCCTCGGGGCGGCGGACCGCGCGCGGTTCACCGCGCTGGGCGGCGCGCTCGACCCGGACCAGGGTGTACAGCTGCTCGACGCGGCCACGACCGCCGGGCCCGCGCACGTCCTGGCCATGGCCGCCGAGCCCGCCCCCGACGGCTCCGCGCCGCCGCTGCTGCGGCACCTGGCGCGCCCCGTGCTCCGCTCGGCCGCCGCGGCGGACCCGGCCGCGGACGCCGACGGCCTCGCCGCGCTGCCGGAGCCCGAGCGGACGCGCGCCGTCGAGGAGTTGGTACGGACGACGGTCGCGGCCGTGCTGGGTCACTCCTCCGGTACGCGCGTGGACGCCGACCGGACGTTCAAGGACCTCGGGTTCGACTCCCTCACCGGCGTCGAGTTGCGCAACCGGCTGGCCGCCGCCACCGGGCTGAGGCTGGCCGCCACCCTCGTCTTCTCCCACCCCAGCCCCGCCGCGCTCACGGCCCACCTCCGCGACGAGCTGAGCGGAGCCGCGGCCGTCACCACCGCGCCGCGCCCCCGGCGTGCCGCCGCGACGGACGAGCCGATCGCCATCGTCGCGATGAGCTGCCGCTACCCGGGCGGGGTGGACAGCCCCGAGGAACTCTGGTGCATGGTCCGGGAGGGACGCGACGGCATCACCGGGTTCCCCACCGACCGCGGCTGGGACCTCGCCCGCCTCCACGACCCCGACCCCTCCCGCCCCGGCACCACCTACGCGCGGCACGGCGGCTTCCTGCACGACGCCGCCGCCTTCGACGCCGGGCTCTTCGGCGTCTCCCCGCGTGAGGCGCTGGCGATGGACCCGCAGCAGCGGCTGATGCTGGAGCTGTCCTGGGAGACCTTCGAGCGGGCCGGCATCGACCCGGCCGGTCTGCGCGGCAGTGACACCGGCGTCTTCGCCGGCGTCATGTACCACGACTACGCGGCGGCCGCCGAGACCCTCCCCGAGACCGAGGGCTACCGGGCCACCGGTGGCGCGGGCAGCGTGGTGTCCGGCCGGATCGCGTACACGTACGGGCTCGAGGGCCCGGCCGTCACCGTGGACACGGCGTGCTCCTCGTCCCTGGTCGCCCTGCACCTGGCCGCCCGGTCGCTGCGGGCCGGCGAGTGCTCGATGGCCCTCGTCGGGGGCGTCACCGTGATGTCCACACCCAGCGTCTTCGTGGACTTCAGCAAGCAGCGGGGGCTCGCGCCCGACGGCCGCTGCAAGTCCTTCTCGGCGGACGCGGACGGCACCGGCTGGTCCGAGGGCGCCGGTGTGCTGCTGGTGGAGCGGCTCTCCGACGCCCGTCGCAACGGGCACCAGGTGCTGGCCGTGGTGCGCGGCTCGGCCGTCAACCAGGACGGCGCGTCCAACGGCCTCACCGCGCCCCACGGCCCCTCCCAGGAGCGCGTCATCAAGGCGGCGCTCGCCGACGCGGGCCTGACCCCCGGCGACGTGGACATGGTGGAGGCGCACGGCACGGGCACCAAGCTCGGCGACCCGGTCGAGGCGGAGGCGCTGCTGGCGACCTACGGGCGGGACCGGAACCCCGAACAGCCCCTGTGGCTGGGGTCGTTGAAGTCCAACATCGGACACACCCAGGCGGCGGCAGGGGTCGGCGGCATCATCAAGACGGTCATGGCGCTGCGGCATGGTGTGCTGCCCCGCACCCTGCACGCGGGCGCGCCCTCGCCGCACGTGGACTGGTCGGCGGGTGCCGTCGAGCTGCTCACCGAGGAGCGGCCCTGGCCGACGACCGGGCGACCCCGGCGCGCGGCGGTCTCGTCGTTCGGGATCAGCGGCACCAACGCGCACACCATGATCGAGCAGGCACCGGACGAGCCCGCGGGCCATCCGCTGTCCCAGGCGCCGGACACGCTCGTGCCCTGGGTGCTCAGCGGAGCCTCGCCGGAGGGGCTGCGCGCCCAGGCGGCCCGGCTGCGCGCCACGGCCGCGGCCGAGAAGCCGGCCGATGTCGGGCTCTCGCTGGTGACCCGGCGTACGGCGCTGGAGCACCGGGCGGTCGTCCTGGGGACGGGAAGCGACGAGCTCCTGCGTGAACTCGACGCGCTCGCGGTGGGGCGCGGAAACGCGCCGAGCGGCGTCGCGTCGTCCGGGCGTACGGGCTTCCTGTTCTCGGGTCAGGGTGCGCAGCGGGTGGGGATGGGGCGTGAGCTGTACGAGGCGTTCCCGGTGTTCGCGGACGCGTTCGACGCGGTGTGTGCGCGGGTGGACCTGGAACGGCCTTTGCGTGAGGTGGTGTTCGGGGAGGATGCGGAGCTGCTGGCCCGGACGGTGTACGCGCAGCCTGCGCTGTTCGCGGTCGAGGTGGCGTTGTTCCGGCTGGTGGAGTCCTGGGGTGTCACTCCGGATGTGCTGATCGGTCATTCGATCGGTGAGCTGGCTGCCGCACACTGCGCCGGGGTGCTGTCCCTGGACGACGCGTGTGTCCTGGTCTCGGCGCGCGGTCGGCTGATGGGCGCGTTGCCGTCGGGCGGTGCGATGCTGGCTGTCGAGGCGGCCGAGGGTGAGCTTGAGCTGCCCGAGGGCGTGGATCTGGCGGCCGTGAACGGCCCCACCTCCCTGACGGTCTCGGGCGACGCCGACGCGATCGGCGCGCTGGAGGAGCGGCTGCGCTCCGAGGGCGTACGGGTGAAGCGGCTCACCGTCTCGCACGCGTTCCACTCGCATCTGATGGAGCCGATGCTCGACGAGTTCGCGACCGTCGCGAAGTCGCTGACGTACCACGCCCCGACCGTCCCGGTCGTCACCACGGCACCCGGCGACATGACGACGCCGGACTACTGGGTCGGCCAGATCCGCGAGCCCGTCCGCTTCGCCGACGCGGTGTCCTCGCTCGCCGATGTGCGGGCCTTCCTCGAACTCGGCCCGGACGGCACCCTGTCCGCCCTCGTCCCGCACGTCGTCGAGGACGCCACCGCCGTCCCCGCCCTGCGCTCCGCGCAGGGCGAGCACGCCACGCTGCTGCGAGCTGTCGCCGCGCTGTACGTACACGGCACCGACGTCGCCTGGGGAACGTACTTCGCGCCGCTCGGGGGCCGTCCCGTCGAGCTGCCGACGTACGCCTTCCAGCGCGAGCGCTACTGGCCCGACGCCGTGGCCGACGCCGGCATCACGGCCGCCCGCGACCAGGCCGAGGCCGGCTTCTGGACGGCCGTCGCCGGGCGGGACGTCGAGCGGCTCGCCGACACTCTGGGTCTGCCCGACGACGACGCGCGGCGCGGCCTCGCCGGACTGATGCCGCACCTCTCGTCCTGGCACGACCGCCGGCGCACCGACGCGACCGTCGGTTCCTGGTACCACCGGACCGTGTGGCGGCCCGTCGCCGCGGCGCCCGCCGTACTCGACGGCGTCTGGCTCGTCGTCGGCCCGGACAGCCCGGACAGCCCGGACAGCACGGACAGCACGGACAGCACGCACCGCGCAGACAACTCCGACAGCGCGGGCGCGCAGATCGCCGACGCGCTGCGGCGCGGCGGAGCCACCGTCCTAGGCCTGCCGCACCCCGGCGTCGACCGGGCCGCGCTCGCCGAGCGGCTGCGCTCGTACGGAGAACTGGCGGGCGTCGTCTCGCTGCTGGGAACGGACACGACGGCCCTGCACGGGGGCGCCGCCCTCAGCAGCGGGCTCGCCGCCACGCTCCTGCTCACCCAGGCCTGCGCCGACGCCGACGTCCGGCTGTGGGCCCTCACCCGGGGAGCGGTCTCGACCGGCCGCGCCGACGGGCCGCCCGACCCCGCCCAGGCCCAGATCTGGGGCTTCGGCCGGGTCGCCGCCCTGGAACTGCCCCACGTCTGGGGCGGGCTGCTCGACCTGCCCGAGACCCTGGACGTCCGCGCCGGGAACCGGCTGTGCGCCGTACTCGCCACCGGCAGGGCGCGCGACGGGGACGGCGACGTGGAGGACCAGGTGGCGGTCCGGGCGGACGGCGTCTACGCCCGCCGTCTCGTCGCCGCCGCGCCGCCGGCCCTCGCCGTGGCCCCCGGGCCCCGCACCGATGGCACCGTGCTGGTCACCGGAGGCACCGGCGCGCTCGGCGCCCAGGTGGCCCGTCTGCTCGCCGCGCGGGGCCACACCCGGCTGCTGCTCGTCGGCAGGCGGGGACCCGAGGCGCCCGGAGCCGCCGAGCTGGTCGCCGAACTGGCGGCAGCGGGCACCACCGCGACGGCCGTGGCGTGCGACATCGCCGACCGCGACGCGCTCACCGCGCTGCTCGCCGGCATACCGGAGCAGCACCCGCTCACCGCCGTCGTCCACGCCGCCGGCGTGCTGGACGACGGGGTCCTCGACGGCCTGACCCCGGACCGCTTCGAGCAGGTGCTCCGGTCCAAGACGCTGGCCGCCGAGAACCTCGACGCCCTCTCGCGTGACCTGCCGCTCGACGCGTTCGTCCTCTTCTCGTCCTTCACCGGTGCCGTCGGCACGGCGGGCCAAGCCAACTACGCCGCCGCCAACGCACATCTCGACGCACTCGCCGAGCGCCGCCGTGCCCAGGGACTGCCCGCCACCTCGATCGGCTGGGGGCCGTGGGCCGAGACCGGCATGGCCGAGGACGAGGCCCTCACCCAGCGGCTGCGCCGCTCCGGACTCACCCCCCTGTCCCCGGACCTCGCCGTCACCGTCCTCGGCCGGACGCTCGACGGCACGGACACGGACGCCGACGGGGCGGCCGCCGCGGCCGTCGTCGTCGCGGACGTCGACTGGGAGCGGTTCGCTTCCGGGTTCACCGCGGCGCGCCCGAGCCGGCTGCTCCGCGAACTCGTCCCCGCCGGCCCGCCGGACGGCGCCGAGGACCCGAACGGAGCCACCGGTCTTGCCGCACGCCTCGCCGCCGCCGGTGAGGGCGAGCGGCGCCGGATCACCGAGGACCTGGTGCGTACGCTGGCCGCCTTCGTGCTCGGCCACGGCACGGCGGCCACCGTCGCGCCCGACAAGGCGTTCCGTGACCTGGGCTTCGATTCGCTCACCGCCGTCGAACTCCGCAACGCCCTGCGGGCCGCCACCGGCCTTCTGCTCCCGGCGGGCCTGATCTTCGACCACCCGACACCGGCCGCCCTCGCCGCCCGGCTGCGCGCCGAACTGACCGGCGCGGCCGAGGCCGCCGCCCCGGCCGCCTCCCACGTTCCCTCCGCGTCCGCGGCGTCCGCCGCGTCCGACGACCCGATAGCCATCGTCGCGATGGGCTGCCGGTTCCCCGGCGCGGCCACCCCGGAGGAGTACTGGGGCCTGCTGGCCGAGGGACTCGACCTGGTGGGCGACATCCCCGCGGACCGCGGATGGGACCTGCGCGACGCCCCCGACTTCGCCCGCCGCGGCGCCTTCCTGCCCGACGCCGCCGGCTTCGACGCGGACCTGTTCGGCGTCTCCCCGCGCGAGGCGCTGGCCATGGACCCGCAGCAGCGGCTGATGCTGGAGACCTCCTGGGAGACCTTCGAACGGGCCGGGCTGGACCCCGCCTCCCTCAAGGGCCGGCGTATCGGCGTCTTCGCGGGCACCAACGGACAGGACTACGCCGGTCTGTTCCCGGCCGTCGGGTCGGGCCTGGAGGGCCACGTGGCCACCGGCAGCGCGGCCAGCGTGCTGTCCGGCCGGATCTCCTACACGTACGGGCTCGAGGGCCCGGCGATCACCGTGGACACGGCATGCTCGTCGTCGCTGGTCGCCCTGCACCTGGCGGCGCAGTCGCTGCGGTCGGGGGAGTGCTCGATGGCGCTCGCGGGCGGCGTCACGGTCATGGCGGGGCCCATCGCCTTCCTCGAGTTCGCCCACCAGCGCGGCCTGGCGGCCGACGGGCGCTGCAAGGCGTTCGCCGCCTCCGCCGACGGCACCGGCTGGGGTGAGGGCGTCGGCCTCGTGCTGCTGGAGCGGCTCTCGGACGCACGGGCCAACGGCCGCCGCGTGCTCGGGATACTGCGGGGCAGCGCGGTCAACCAGGACGGCGCGTCCAACGGCCTCACCGCCCCCAACGGCCCCGCGCAGCAGCGGGTGATCCGCGCCGCGCTGGCCTCGGCCAGACTGTGGCCGTCGGACGTGGACGCGGTCGAGGCGCACGGTACGGGCACCAAGCTCGGCGACCCGATCGAGGCGGAGGCGCTGCTCGCCACGTACGGCAAGGACCGCACGGAACCCCTCCACCTGGGCTCGGTGAAGTCCAACATCGGGCACACCCAGGCGGCGGCGGGCATCGCCGGCGTCATCAAGATGCTGCTGGCGATGCACCATGGCGTGCTGCCCCGCACGCTGCACGCCGACGAGCCGTCACCGGCGGTCGACTGGAACACGGGCGGCCTGCGCCTGCTCACCGAGGCGACCCCGTGGACGGCACGGGCCGGCCGGCCGCGTCGGGCGGCCGTCTCCTCCTTCGGGATCAGTGGTACGAACGCCCACGTCGTCCTGGAGCAGGCCGATGTCGCCGTACTGTCGGCGCCCTCCCAGCATTCCGTGCTTCCCTGGGCCTTCTCGGCCCACTCCGACGCGGCACTGCGCGCACGGGCGGAGACGCTGAGGACGCTGTGCGACACCCCCGGCGTCCCCGCCGTTGCGGCGGGCCGTGCGCTCGCCACGACGAGCGTCGGGCAGGCACATCGCGCGGTCGTGCTCGCCGAGGACATCGCCGGCTATTCCGCCGGCCTGACGGCACTGACGGCCGACGAGCCGGCCGCCGGGACCATCCGCGGAACGGTGCGCGAGGGCCGAACCGGGTTCCTGTTCTCGGGTCAGGGTGCGCAGCGGGTGGGGATGGGGCGTGAGCTGTACGAGGCGTTCCCGGTGTTCGCGGACGCGTTCGACGCGGTGTGTGCGCGGGTGGATCTCGAACGGCCTTTGCGTGAGGTGGTGTTCGGGGAGGATGCGGAGCTTCTGGCCCGGACGGTGTATGCGCAGCCTGCGCTGTTCGCGGTCGAGGTGGCGTTGTTCCGGCTGGTGGAGTCCTGGGGTGTGACCCCGGACGTGCTGGTGGGTCATTCGATCGGTGAGCTGGCCGCCGCGCACTGCGCCGGGGTGCTGTCCCTGGACGACGCGTGTGCTCTCGTCTCGGCGCGTGGCCGGCTGATGGACGCGTTGCCGTCGGGCGGTGCGATGCTGGCCGTGGAGGCGGCCGAGGACGGGCTGGAGCTGCCCGACGGGGTGGACCTGGCGGCCGTGAACGGTCCCGCCTCCCTGACCGTTTCCGGTGACGCCGACGCGGTCACACACCTGGAGGGACGGCTCCGGGCACAGGGCGTACGGGTCAAGCGGCTCACTGTCTCCCACGCGTTCCACTCGCATCTGATGGAGCCGATGCTCGACGAGTTCGCGACCGTCGCGAAGTCGTTGACGTACCACCCTCCGACCGTCCCGGTCGTCACCACGGCGCCCGGCGACATGGCGACGCCGGACTACTGGGTCGGCCAGATCCGCGAGCCCGTCCGCTTCGCCGACGCGATCGCCTCCCTTGCCACCGAGCACACCCGCTTCCTCGAACTCGGCCCCGACGGCACCCTGAGCGCGCTCGTCCCCGCTGCGGTACCCGTGATGCGCCGCAACCGTCCGGAGACGGAGTCCCTGTTCGCCGCCCTGGCCCGGCTGTGGGTCGAGGGCACGGCGGTGGACCTGGCTGCCGCGTTCCCCGACGCACCGCCCGTCACCCTGCCGCCCTACCCCTT
Organism: Streptomyces akebiae; assembly: GCF_019599145.1. Lineage (NCBI taxonomy): Bacteria > Bacillati > Actinomycetota > Actinomycetes > Kitasatosporales > Streptomycetaceae > Streptomyces > Streptomyces akebiae. The sequence continues at coordinate 132,074 of NZ_CP080648.1, forward strand.
CCAGCACACCCGCTTCTGGCCCCAGGCCGCCCCAGCTGCCCACCGTGCCTCTTCCAGCGAGGGACGGTACGAGGTGACCTGGGTGCCAGTGGCCGAAGGAGCCGCCCGGCCCGCCGGTACGTGGCTCCTGGTCACGCCGCCCGGCGGGGACGACCGCGCGGACACGGAGGCCGACAAGGCGGGCCGTGCGCTGCACCGTGCCGGCGCCCGTGTCGTCGTCGTCCCCGGCGGCACCGACCGTGCCGCCCTCGCGGCCCGGCTGCGCGCCGCGACGGAGGAGACCACGCCGGCCGGTGTGCTGGCCCTGCCGCCCGGCGCGGCCGGCCTGCCCTCCGTGGTGACCCTCGTACAGGCCCTCGACGACGCCGGTGTGCCGGGTCCGCTGTGGTGCGCCACCCAGGGCGCGGTCCAGGTCTCCACGGACGACCCCGGGCCCAACCCGGACCAGGCGGCCCTCTGGGGCTTCGGCAGGGTCGCGGCCCTGGAGATGCCCCGCACCTGGGGCGGGCTGGTCGACCTGCCCGCCGAGTGGGACGACCGGACCGGTGTACGGCTGGCCGCGCTGCTCGGCGCGGACGGGTCCGAGGACCAGGTCGCGATCCGTCGTACCGGCGTGCTCGGCAGGCGTCTCGTCGAGGGCGCCCTCTCCCGATGGGACCGTACGGCCGACGCGTGGCGGCCGACCGGCACGGTGCTGGTCACCGGCGGCACCGGCGCGCTCGGCGCGCACACCGCCCGCCGGCTCGCCCGGCAGGGCGCCCCGCACCTGCTGCTCGTCGGACGCCGGGGACCGGACGCGCCCGGAGCCGGCGAACTGGCCACCGAACTGACCGCGCTCGGCAGCCGCGTCACCCTCGCCGCCTGCGATCTCGCCGACCGCGCCGCGCTCGCGGAACTGCTCGCGGGCATCCCGGAGGAACTGCCACTCACCGGCGTCGTACACGCGGCCGGGACGGTGGTCGACGGCGTGATCAGCTCACTCGGCGCCGACGGGGTCGCGGACCTCCTGCACACCCGCCTGGCGGCCGTCCGTCACCTCGACGAGCTGACCGCCGGTCACCGACTCGACCGGTTCGTGCTGTTCACCTCCTTCGCCGGTGTCGTCGGCAACCTCGGGCAGGCCGCCTACGCCGCGTGCAACGCCGCGCTGGACGCCTTCGCCCAGCGGCGCCGCGCGGCCGGGCGCACCACCACGGCCCTCGCGTGGGGCCCGTGGGCCGGCGCGGGCGTCGGGGCGGGCACGGCGGCGAGCGAGCAGCAGCAGCGCACCGGAGTGACACCGCTGCCGCCGGACCAGGCCCTCCTGGCGTTCGACGAGGCCCTGGCCGAGGACCGGACGACGGTCTGTGTGGCCCGTATCGACTGGAGCCGCTTCGGCCCGGTGCTGGAGGCCGGGCGCGGCGGACGGCTGCTCGACCTGCTGCCCGCCGCACCGCGGCCCGCACCGCCCGTCCCCGACGGGCAGGGGCAGGGGGCGGACCTGGCCGAACGGCTCGCCCGGGCGCCGCGGGCGGAACAGGAGCGCATCCTGCTCGACCTGGTCGTCTCCCGGACCGCCGCCGCACTCGGCCACCGCACCCCGGCCGCCATCGACCCGGACCGGCAGTTCCGCGACCTGGGCACCGACTCGGTGATGGCCGTCGAGCTGCGCAACATGCTCGACGCCGCCACCGGACTGTCCCTGCCCGCGACCCTGGCGTTCGACCACCCGACCCCCGCCGCTCTCGCCGCGTACCTGCGCGGGCACCTCGTGGGCGGGCCGGAACCGGCCACCGACGCGGTGGGTTCGCAGAGCGCGGTCGCCCGGCTGGAGAAGTTCGAGGCCGGGCTCCTCGAGACCCCACCCGACGCCGGGGAGACGGCGGTTCTGCTCGCCCGGCTGCGCGACCTCGCCGACCGGCTCCGTACCGCGACCGCCGCACCCCCCGCCCATTCCGGGCCCACGGTCGGCGACGGCGAGATCGATCTGGAGTCGGCGAGCGCGTCCGACCTCTTCGACCTGATCCACAAAGAATTCGGCAAGTCCTGATGACACGTACGGTCCCGCCTGCTGGGAGTCACGCTGATGGCGAATGAAGAAAAGCTGCTCGATCACCTGAAGTTCGTCACGGGTGAGCTCCGGCAGGCGCACCAGCTACTGCGCGAACAGGAGGAGCGGGACTCCGAGCCCATCGCCATCGTGGCCATGGCCTGCCGGTTCCCCGGCGGCGTCCGTACCCCGGAGCAGTTGTGGGAGCTGGTCACCGAGGGCCGCGACGCGATCGGTCCCTTCCCGGCCGACCGGGGCTGGGACCTGGACGCGCTGCGCGACCCCGACCCCGAGCGGCCCGGCGGCAGCTACGCCCACGAGGGCGGATTCCTGCCCGACGCGGCCGAGTTCGACGCCGGGCTCTTCGAGATCTCGCCGCGCGAGGCCGTCGCCATGGACCCGCAGCAGCGGCTGCTCCTGGAGACCTCCTGGGAGGCGTTCGAGCGCGCGGGCATCGACCCGAAGTCGCTGCGCGGCAGCCGGACAGGCGTCTTCGCCGCCACCAACGGGCAGGACTACGCCACCGCGCTCGCCGCCGACCCGGCGGCAGCCGAGGGCTACCTCGCCACCGGGGCCGTCGCGAGCGTGCTGTCCGGCCGTCTTTCGTACGTCTTCGGCCTTGAAGGCCCCGCCCTCACCGTGGACACCGCGTGCTCGGCGTCCCTGGTGGCGCTGCACCTCGCGGTGCAGTCGCTGCGCAGGGGCGAGTGCACCATGGCGCTGGCGGGCGGCGTCACGGTGATGGCCACGCCTGCCGCCTTCGTCGAGTTCAGCCGTCAGCGGGGTCTTGCGGCCGACGGCCGCTGCAAGGCGTTCGGCGACGGTGCCGACGGCACCGGCTGGGGCGAGGGCGTCGGCGTGCTGCTCGTGGAGCGGCTCTCGGACGCCGTGCGCAACGGCCACGACGTGCTGGCCGTGGTGCGTGGCTCGGCCGTCAACCAGGATGGTGCGTCCAACGGGCTCACCGCCCCCAACGGCCCCTCCCAGCAGCGTGTCATCCGCGATGCGCTGGCCTCGGCGGGGCTGACGCCCTCCGACGTGGACCTGGTCGAGGCGCACGGTACGGGTACGCGGCTGGGCGACCCGATCGAGGCGCAGGCGCTGCTCGCGACGTACGGCCGGAACCGTCCCGCCGACAGCCCGCTCTGGCTGGGGTCGGTGAAGTCCAACATCGGGCACACCCAGGCCGCCGCCGGTGTGGCCGGCGTCATCAAGGCGGTCATGGCGCTGCGGAACGGCGTGCTGCCCCGCACCCTGCACGCCGACGAGCCCACCCGGCAGGTGGACTGGTCGGCCGGTGCCGTCCGGCTGCTCACCGAGAACCGACCCTGGTCCGGTCCCGGCCGGACCCGCCGCGCCGCCGTCTCCTCCTTCGGGGTGAGCGGCACCAATGCGCACACGGTGCTGGAGCAGGCCCCCGAAGCCGGTCCCGGCTCCGAGGAGGCCCCGGCCGCGCCGTCGCCCACGGCCGCCGAACCGCCTCTGATCCCGCTCCCGCTCTCCGCCCGCACCCCGCGCGCCCTGCGCGAGCAGGCGGCAGGTCTCCGCGTGCTCCTCACCGAGCAGCCAGACGCACGTCTGGCCGACCTCGGCTACTCGCTGGCCACGACGCGCGCGTCGCTGGCCTCGCGGGCCGTGGTACTGGCGGCAGGGCGTGACGACGCGCTGCGTGCCCTCACCGGACTTGCCGAGGGCACGGTCCCGCCGGAGGCGGAGTCCGGCATGGCGGCCCCCGGCCGCACGGCGTTCCTGTTCTCGGGTCAGGGTGCGCAGCGGGTGGGGATGGGGCGTGAGCTGTACGAGGCGTTCCCGGTGTTCGCGGACGCGTTCGACGCGGTCTGTGCACGCGTGGACCTCGAACGGCCCTTGCGTGACGTCGTGTTCGGGGAGGATGCGGAGCTGCTGGCCCGGACCGCGTACACGCAGCCTGCGCTGTTCGCGGTCGAGGTGGCGTTGTTCCGGCTGGTGGAGTCCTGGGGTGTGACCCCGGACGTGCTGGTGGGTCATTCGATCGGTGAGCTGGCCGCCGCGCATGTGGCCGGGGTGCTGTCCCTGGACGACGCGTGTGCTCTCGTCTCCGCGCGTGGCCGGCTGATGGACGCGTTGCCGTCGGGCGGTGCGATGCTGGCTGTCGAGGCGGCCGAGGACGGGCTGGAGCTGCCCGAGGGCGTGGATCTGGCGGCCGTGAACGGGCCCACCTCCCTGACGGTCTCGGGCGACGCCGACGCGATCGGCACGCTGGAGGAGCGGCTGCGCTCCGAGGGCGTCCGGGTCAAGCGGCTGACCGTCTCGCACGCGTTCCACTCGCACCTGATGGAGCCGATGCTCGACGAGTTCGCGACCGTCGCGGAATCGTTGACGTACAACCCCCCGACCATCCCGGTCCTCGCCACGGCGCCCGGCGACATGACGATGCCGGACTATTGGGTCGGCCAGATCCGCGAGCCCGTCCGCTTCGCCGACGCCGTACGCCAGGCCCACGACGTCGGCGCCACCCGCTTCCTCGAACTCGGCCCCGACGGCACCCTTTCCGCCCTCGTCCCGCACGTCGCCGAGGACGCCACCGCCGTTCCCGCCCTGCGCTCCGGCCGGGACGAGGCCGCGTCGCTGCTGCACGGCATCGCGCGTGCCCACGTGCACGGCGCCCCCGTCGACTGGTCGGCGCCGCTCGCCGCGGCGGGTGCCCGGCGCGTGGAGCTGCCCACGTACCCGTTCGAGCGGCAGGCGTACTGGCCGAGCGCCCGGATCGGTTCCGGGGACCTGACGTCCGTCGGGCTCGGCGCGGCGGGTCACCCCCTGCTGGGCGCCGCCGTGTCGCTGGCCGCCGGCGGAGGAGTGCTGCTCACGGGTCGGCTCAACGCCGCCACGCACGGCTGGCTCACCGACCACACGATCCACGGGAATGTGCTCGTCCCGGGCACCGCGTTCGTCGAACTCGCCTGGCAGGCCGGGGAGTACGTCGGCTGCGGGACCGTGGAGGACCTCACCCTCGCCGTACCGCTCGTGCTGCCCGCCCTGGGCGGCGTGCAGATCCAGGTCAGCGCCGGGGCGGAGAACGAGGACGGTACCCGCCGCCTGGAGATCCACTCGCGTCTCGACGGCGAGGAGGAGTGGACCGGCAACGCCGTCGGCGTGCTCACCGCCTCCGCCGCCGACCCGGCCGGCGCGGCGCAGGTGTGGCCGCCGGAGGCCGAGCCGGTGGACCTCGACGACTTCTACGCTCGGGCCGCCCAGGCCGGTTTCGCCTACGGCCCCGTCTTCCAGGGACTGAAGGCCGCCTGGCGGGCGGGCGACGAGCTGTACGCCGAGGTGGAGCTGCCGGACCCGGCCCATCGCGAGGCGGGCCGCTGCGGACTGCACCCCGCCCTGCTCGACGCGGCGCTGCACCTGACCGGCCTCGACCCGGAGCGGGCCGGGCTGCCCTTCGCGTGGGAGGGCGCCACCCTGCACGCGACCGGCGCCACCAGCGCTCGTGTCCACCTGGCACCCGCCGGGGCGGACGCCTGGACGCTGCGGATCAGCGACCCCGAGGGCGGCCCCGTCGCCACCGTCGAGTCGCTCACCCTGCGGGCCGCGACCGCCGTCGGCCCGCGCCACGACGACGCGCTGTTCACCCTCGACTGGACGACCGTACCCACGCCGGAACGGCGGGGCTCGCTCGCCACGGCCGCCGACGGACTCGGCATCTTCCTGGCCGGGTTCTCCGGCGCGGCACCCGACGTCGTCGCGTGGCCCCTGGCCGACGCGGACACCGACACCGCCGTCACCGAGGTCCTGGCCGGCCTCCAGGCGTGGCTGGCCGACGAACGGTTCGCCGCGTCCCGTCTGGTGCTGGTCACCCGCTCCGCCGTGGCCGCCGCGACCGGTGACGACGTCACCGGTCTGTCCGGAGCGGCCGCCGGCGGACTCGTACGCTCCGCGCAGGCCGAGCACCCCGACCGGTTCGTGCTGCTCGACACCGACACGACCCCCGACGACGACCTGCTCGCCGTGCTCGCGTACGGCGACGAACCCTGGCTCGCCCTGCGCAACGGCACGCTGCTCGCCCCCCGGCTGGCCCGCGCGTCGGCATCCGGCACCCTCGCCGTGCCCGACACGGAAGCGTGGCGGCTCACCGCCGACCGCGCCTCCGGCTCCCTGCGCGACCTGGCCCTCACCCCCGCTCCCGAGACGACCGCGGAATTGGCGCCGGGCGAGGTACGGATCGCGGTCCGTGCGGCCGGCGTCAACTTCCGCGACGTGCTGATCGCGCTCGGCCAGTACCCGGACCCCACGGCCCTGATGGGGTCGGAGGGCGCGGGGACCGTGGTCGAGGTCGGCTCCGACGTCACGGATCTCGCGCCGGGCGACCGCGTCTTCGGCCTGTTCGCCGGCGGCTTCGGTCCGCTCGCGGTGGTGGACCGGCGGATGGTGGCGCCGGTGCCGCAGGGGTGGACCTTCACGGACGCGGCCACGGTGCCGATGGCCTTCCTGACGGCGTACTACGCGCTGGTGGACCTCGCGGGACTCGCGCCCGGCGAGTCGGTGCTGATCCACGCCGCCGCCGGCGGCGTGGGGATGGCCGCCGTGCAGATCGCGCGGCATCTGGGCGCGGAAGTGTACGGAACGGCCTCGCCCGCGAAGTGGTCGGCGACCGGCCTGGACTCCGCACACCTCGCCTCCTCGCGTGACCTGGGCTTCGAGGCGGCCTTCGCCGAGCGCACCGCAGGGCGCGGTGTCGACGTCGTCCTCAACGCGCTTGCCGCCGAGTTCATCGACGCCTCGGCGCGCCTGCTCGCCCCCGGCGGCCGTTTCGTGGAGATGGGCAAGGCGGACCTGCGCGACCCGGACTCGTTCGGCGACCGCACCTACCGCGCCTTCGACCTCGGCGAGGCGGGACCGGACCGGCTCCAGGAGATGCTGCGGGAGGTCCTGGAGCTGTTCCGCACGGGCCGCCTCACGCTGCTGCCCGCGCGGACCTGGGACGTCCGGCAGGCTGAAGAGGTCTTCCGGTACGTCGGTGCGGGCCGGCACGTCGGCAAGAACGTCCTGACGCTGCCGCGCGCCCTCGACCCGGACGGCACGGTCCTGATCACCGGCGGCACCGGTGTGCTCGGGCAGCGACTGGCCCGCCACCTGGTCGAGCACCGGGGCGTACGGCACCTGGTGCTCGTGAGCCGGAGCGGACCCGCCGCGCCGGGCGTCCGGGAACTCACGGAGGAACTGGGCGCGCTCGGCGCACAGGTACGGGTCGCGGCCTGCGACATCACCGACCGGGAGGCGCTGGCCGCGCTCCTGGGCACCCTCCCCGCCCAGCACCCGCTCACCGGAGTCGTGCACGCGGCCGGCGTCGCCGACGACGGTGTCATCGAGGCACTGACGCCCGAGCGGATCACCGGCGTACTGCGCCCCAAGGCCCGCGCCGCGCTCGCCCTGCACGAGCTGACGGCCGGCCACGACCTGGCCCTGTTCACCCTCTACGCCTCGGCGTCCTCGGCCTTCGGCTCCCCGGGCCAGGCCAACTACGCCGCCGCCAACGCCTTCCTGGAGGCGCTGGCCCAGCATCGCCGTACCCGCGGACTCGCCGCGACCGCGCTCGGCTGGGGCCTGTGGGCGGAGGAGAGCGCCATCAGCGGCGGCCTCGACGCCACCGGTGTCGCCCGCGCGACCCGCGTCGGCGGCGCGCTCGCCACCGACGAGGGGCTCGCCCTCTTCGACACGGCCCACGACACGGGTCTGCCGTACCTGCTCCCTCTGCGCTTCGACCTGTCCACCGCCCGGACGCTGCGGCCCGTGCCCGCGCTGCTCCGCGGCCTGGTGCGCGCCCCCGCGCGCCGCATCGCCGGTACGGTCACCGGCGGTTCGGGGCTCGCCGAACGCCTCGCCGCGCTCCCCGCCGCCGAACAGCACCGCCTGCTCACCGGCCTCGTACGCGCCGAGGCCGCCGCCGTCCTCGGCCACGCCGGCGTGGACTCGGTCGCCCCGGACCGGGTGTTCAAGGAACTCGGCTTCGACTCGCTGACCTCCGTCGAACTGCGCAACCGTGTCAACGCGGCCACCGGGCTGCGCCTGCCCGCCGGCCTCGTCTTCGACTTCCCCACCCCGGCCGCCCTCGCCGCCCACTTGCGGGAGCTGCTCGCCGGAGGCGGGACCGCCACCGTCGCCACCGCCGCGGCCCCGGCCGACGAGCCCATCGCCGTCGTAGGGATGGCCTGCCGCTTCCCCGGCGGCGTGCGCTCGCCCGAGGACCTGTGGCGGCTGGTCTCCGAAGGCGGCGACGCCACCGGGCCGTTCCCCACCGACCGCGGCTGGGAGCTGGAGACGCTGTACGACCCCGACCCCGACCGCGTCGGCACCACCTACGCCCGCGCCGGCGGATTCCTGTCCGACGCCGCCGAGTTCGACGCGGGCCTCTTCGACATCTCGCCGCGCGAGGCGCTGGCGATGGACCCGCAGCAGCGCCTGCTCCTGGAGACCTCCTGGGAGACCTTCGAGCACGCGGGCATCGACCCGCACGTCATGCGCGGCAGCCAGGCAGGCGTCTTCGTCGGAGCCGCCTCGTCCGGCTACGGAGTGGGCGTACGCCTGCCCGAAGGGGTCGAGGGCCACTTCCTCACCGGCAGCTCCACCAGTGTCGCCTCGGGGCGCCTCGCGTACACGTACGGCCTCGAGGGCCCGGCCGTCACCGTCGACACGGCGTGCTCGTCGTCGCTGGTCGCCCTGCACCTGGCCGTGCAGTCGCTGCGCAACGGCGAGTGCACCATGGCGCTGGCCGGCGGCGTGAGCCTGATGGCGACGCCGGCGATCTTCACCGAGTTCTCCCGCCAGCGCGGTCTGTCCGCCGACGGACGGTGCAAGTCGTTCTCGGCGGACGCGGACGGCACCGGCTGGTCCGAGGGCGTCGGCATGCTGCTCGTGGAGCGGCTCTCCGACGCCGTGCGCAACGGGCACCAGGTGCTGGCCGTGGTCCGCGGCTCGGCCGTCAACCAGGACGGTGCGTCCAACGGGCTCACCGCCCCCAACGGCCTGGCGCAGCAGCGGGTGATCCGGGCCGCGCTGGCGTCGGCGGGCCTTGAGCCCTCCGACGTGGACGCGGTCGAGGCGCACGGTACGGGCACCAAGCTCGGCGACCCGATCGAGGCCGGGGCGCTGCTGGCGACGTACGGGCAGGACCGCGACGAGCCCCTGTACCTGGGGTCGTTGAAGTCGAACATCGGGCACACCCAGGCCGCAGCGGGCGTCGGCGGCATCATCAAGACGATCGAGGCGCTGCGCCATGGCGTGCTGCCCCGCACCCTGCACGTGGACGAGCCGACGCCGCACGTGGACTGGTCGGCCGGCAGCATGGCGTTGCTGACCGAGGCACACCCCTGGCCGTCGGCCGGGCGGCCCCGGCGCGCGGGTGTCTCCTCCTTCGGCGTGAGCGGCACCAACGCGCACGTCATCATCGAGCAGGCGCCCGACCGGACTGAGCCGGCCGCGGCGCCCGCCGTGTCCGAGCCCACGCATCCGGTGCTGGTGAGGGTGTCGGCGCGGTCCGCAGCCGCGCTCACGGGCCAGGCGGCCCGGCTGCTCGACCTGCTGGAGCGCGACGAGACACTGCGCCCCGTCGACCTGGCCCACTCCCTGGCCGTGTCCCGGCCCGCCCTGGACCACCGCGCCACGCTGGTGGCCGCCGACCGCGCGGAACTCGTCGCAGAGCTGACGGCGCTGGCCGCGGGCGAGGCGCCGACGGACGCCGTACGCGGTGGCCGTGCCGCCTTCCTGTTCTCCGGTCAGGGTGCGCAGCGGGTCGGTATGGGGCGTGAACTGTACGAGGCGTTCCCGGTGTTCGCGGACGCGTTTGACGCGGTGTGTGCGCGGGTGGATCTGGAACGGCCTTTGCGGGATGTGGTGTTCGGGGAGGATGCGGAGCTGCTGGCCCGGACGGTGTACGCGCAGCCTGCGCTGTTCGCGGTCGAGGTGGCGTTGTTCCGGCTGGTGGAGTCCTGGGGTGTGACCCCGGATGTGCTGGTGGGTCATTCGATCGGTGAGCTGGCTGCCGCACATGTGGCCGGGGTGCTGTCCCTGGACGACGCCTGTGTCCTGGTCTCGGCGCGTGGCCGGCTGATGGACGCGTTGCCGTCGGGCGGTGCGATGCTGGCCGTGGAGGTGGCCGAGGACGGGCTGGAGCTGCCCGAGGGCGTGGATCTGGCGGCCGTGAACGGGCCCATGTCGGTGACCGTTTCCGGTGACGTCGATGCGATCGGCGCGCTGGAGGAGCGGCTCCGGGCTGAGAACGTACGGGTGAAGCGGCTGACCGTCTCCCATGCGTTCCACTCGCATCTGATGGAGCCGATGCTCGACGAGTTCGCGACCGTCGCGGAATCGTTGACGTACCATCCCCCGACGGTCCCCGTCGTCACCACGGCGCCCGGCGACCTGGCGACCCCGGACTACTGGGTCGGCCAGATCCGCGAGCCCGTCCGCTTCGCCGACGCGATCGCCTCCCTCACCGACATCTGGACCTACCTCGAACTCGGCCCGGACACCACCCTGTCCGCTCTCGTCCCGCACATCGCCGAGGACGCGACCGCCGTCGCCGCGCTGCGCTCCGGGCAGGACGAGGCCGCGAGCCTGCTGCGCGCCGTCGCCCGCCTGCACAGTCACGGCGCACACGTCGAACTCACTCGCCTCACCGCAGGCGGCCGACTGGTCGGACTGCCCTCGTACGCCTTCCAACGCGAGCGCTACTGGCTCGACGCCACGCCCGCCCGTGCCGCGACCGAGGCGACCGGCGAGGCCGAGGAGCGGTTCTGGAGCGCCATCGACGCGGCCGACCGGGGCGCGGTGGCCGCCGCGCTCGACCTGGACGACGACGACACGGGCCTCGACACCGTGCTGCCCGCCCTCACCGCCTGGCGCCGGGAGAGCCGCAAGCGCTCCGTGGTGGACTCCTGGCGGTACCGCACCGCCTGGACGCCGCTGGAGAGCGGGCCCGAGACCGCGCTCACCGGCACCTGGCTGCTTGTGGGCGAACCCCAGCCCGACGTGGCCGACGCGCTGCGTGCCGCCGGCGCCGACGTCGCCGAGTGCGCGCCCTCCGACGTCCGTCCCGAGCTGCTCCTCGCCGACGACCTGGCCGGAGTCCTGGCCCTGCGTCCCGACGCGGGCGACCTGCTCGCCCTCCTCCACGCCTTCGACCGGGCAGGCGGCACCGTGCGCTGCTGGGCCGCCACCCGGGGCGCCGTCTCCACCGGGCGCCTCGACCCGCTCACCGACCCCGCCGCCGCCCAGATCTGGGGTCTCGGCCGGGTCGCCGCGCTGGAACACCCCGACCGCTGGGGCGGACTCCTCGACCTTCCCGAGACGCTGGACCGCCGGGCGGGCGCCCGACTGGCCGCCGTCCTGGCCGGCATCGGCGTCGAGGACCAGCTCGCGATCCGCGACACCGGCGTCTTCGCCCGCCGTCTGCGCCACGCCGCACCCGAGCCGGCCGCCGCGCCCTGGAGGCCGGACGGCACCGTTCTCATCACCGGTGGCACCGGCGCCCTGGGCTCCTACCTTGCCCGTACGCTCGCCGCGCGCGGCACCCCGTACCTGATCCTGACCAGTCGCCGGGGGCCCGACGCCCCCGGCGCGGCCGACCTCGTGGAGGAGCTGGCCCGGTCGGGCGCGACCGCCTCGGTGGTGGCCTGCGACGCCGCCGACCGTGACGCCCTGGCCGCCGTGCTCGCCGACGTACCCGACGCCCACCCGCTCACCGCGGTGGTGCACGCGGCGGGCGTCAGCGACGACATCGCCCTCACGGAGCTGACCGAGGAGCGCCTCGGCGCCGTGCTGCGCGCCAAGGCCGACGCCGCGCACGTCCTCGACGAGCTCACCGCCGAACTCGGCTCGCTCACCGCGTTCGTCACCTACGCGTCCATCGCCGGCGTCTGGGGCAGTGGCGGGCAGGCCGCGTACGCCGCGGCCAACGCCCACCTCGACGCGCTGGCCGAGCGCCGCCGCGCCGCCGGGCTGCCCGCCACCTCGGTGGCGTGGGGCCCCTGGGCCGAGGCCGGCATGGCCGCGAGCGACGAGGCGGTCACCCACCTGCGCCGTCGCGGCCTGCGACCGCTCGACCCCGAGCTGGCCGTCACCGCCCTGGACCGGGCCGTCGCCTCCGGTGACGCGTGCGTGACCGTCGCCGACGTGGAGTGGGAACGGTTCGCCGCCACCTTCACCGCCACCCGGCCGAGCCCGCTGCTGACGGAGCTTCCCGAGGTGGGGGACACCGCCGCCACTCCCGCGCCCGCCGCCGGTGCGGCACTGCGCGACCGGCTCAGCGCGCTGCCCGCCGCCGAACGCGAGCGAGTCCTGCTCGACCTCGTGACCACGACCGTCGCCGGCGTCCTGGGTCACCGTGACCGCGCCGCCGTCGACCCGTCGGCGGCCTTCCGCGACCTCGGTCTCGACTCGCTGACCGCCGTCGAACTGCGCGACCGGCTCGCCGCGGCCACCGGCCTGCCGCTGCCCGCCGCCCTGGCCTTCGACCACCCCACCGCGCTGCTGCTCGCCGCCCATGTCCGTGGCGCGCTGCTCGGCGGCACGGACACGGCATCGGTCCACGGCTCCCGGACCGTGTCCACCGACGAGCCCCTCGCCATCGTCGCCATGGGCACCCGGCTGCCCGGCGGCGTGCGCTCGCCCGAGGACCTGTGGCAGCTGGTCGCCCAGGGACGCGACGGCATCTCCGGCTTCCCGACGGACCGCGGCTGGCAGCTGGACGGCCTCGGCCACACGACCGAGGGCGGATTCCTGTACGACGCCGCCGAGTTCGACGCCGAACTCTTCGGCATCTCGCCGCGCGAGGCGCTCGCCATGGACCCGCAGCAGCGGCTGCTGCTCGAGACCTCGTGGGAGACGTTCGAACGGGCCGGCATCGACCCGACCTCGCTGCGCGGCAGCCATGCGGGCGTCTTCGTCGGCGCCTCCCACAGCGGATACGGCACCGGCACCACCCCGCCCGAGGAGGTCGGCGGGCACCTGCTCACCGGCACCTCCAACAGCGTGCTGTCCGGACGCCTCGCGTACACGTACGGGCTCGAGGGCCCGGCGCTCACCGTGGACACCGCCTGCTCGTCGTCGCTGGTCGCGCTGCACCTGGCCGCGCGGGCCCTGCGCACCGGCGAGTGCGACCTGGCCGTGGTGGGCGGCGTCGCCGTCATGCCCACGCTGGCGGGCTTCAGCGAGTTCGCCAAGCAGGACGGCCTCGCGGCCGACGGTCGCTGCAAGTCCTTCGCGTCCGCGGCCGACGGCACGGGCTGGTCCGAGGGCGTCGCGGTCCTCCTAGTGGAGCGGCTCTCCGACGCCGTGCGCAACGGCCACGAGGTCCTGGCCCTGGTGCGCGGCTCGGCCGTCAACCAGGACGGCGCGTCCAACGGCCTCACGGCCCCCAACGGCCCCGCCCAGCAGCGCGTGATCCGGGCCGCGCTGGCGTCGGCGGGCCTTGAGCCCTCCGACGTGGACGCGGTCGAGGCGCACGGTACGGGCACCAAGCTCGGCGACCCGATCGAGGCGCAGGCACTCCTCGCCACGTACGGGCAGGACCGGGAACCGGAACGGCCGCTGTGGCTCGGCTCGTTGAAGTCCAACATCGGGCACACCCAGGCCGCCGCCGGGCTGGCCGGCGTCGTCAAGATGGTCATGGCGCTGCGCCACGCCGAACTGCCCCGCACCCTGCACGTGGACGAGCCGACGCCGCACGTGGACTGGTCGGCCGGCACGGTCGCCCTGCTCACCGAGCACAGCCCGTGGCCGCAGGCGGACCGCCCGCGCCGGGCGGGTGTGTCGTCGTTCGGCATCAGCGGCACCAACGCACACGTCGTCATCGAACAGGCGCCGGACACGGTGCCCGGCACCGAGCCGGACTCGGTGCCGGGCGGTGTGCCCGCGCCGGTCCCCGTCCCGCCGGTACTCGCCTGGCCGGTGTCCGGCCGGACGGCCGACGCACTGCGCGCTCAGGCGGACCGGCTGCGTCAGGCACTCGACGAGCGTCCCGAGGCCGACCTCGTCGGCCACGCCCGCGCCCTGGCCGCCGGTCGGGCGGCCCTCGATCAGCGTGCCGTCGTGGTCGGCTCCGGCCGGGACGACCTCCTCGCGGGCCTCACGGCCCTCGCGGAGGACCGCACGACCCCGGCCGTCGTCCGGGGCACGAACGCCTTCGGCCGTGCCGCCTTCCTGTTCTCGGGTCAGGGTGCGCAGCGGGTCGGTATGGGGCGTGAGCTGTACGAGGCGTTCCCGGTGTTCGCGGACGCGTTCGACGCGGTGTGTGCGCGGGTGGATCTCGAACGGCCTTTGCGTGAGGTGGTGTTCGGGGAGGATGCGGAGCTTCTGGCCCGGACGGTGTATGCGCAGCCTGCGCTGTTCGCGGTCGAGGTGGCGTTGTTCCGGCTGGTGGAGTCCTGGGGTGTGGCTCCGGACGTGCTGGTGGGTCATTCGATCGGTGAGCTGGCTGCCGCGCACTGCGCCGGGGTGCTGTCCCTGGACGACGCGTGTGCTCTCGTCTCGGCGCGTGGCCGGCTGATGGACGCGTTGCCGTCGGGCGGTGCGATGCTGGCCGTGGAGGCGGCCGAGGACGGGCTGGAGCTGCCCGAGGGCGTGGATCTGGCGGCCGTGAACGGGCCCATGTCGGTGACCGTTTCCGGTGACGCCGACGCGATCGGCGCGCTGGAGGAGCGGCTGCGCTCCGAGGGCGTACGCGTCAAGCGGCTGGCCGTCTCGCACGCGTTCCACTCGCACCTGATGGAGCCGATGCTCGACGAGTTCGCCGCCGTCGCGGAATCGTTGACGTACAACCCCCCGACGATCTCCGTCGTCACCACGGCGCCCGGCGACATGACGACGCCGGACTACTGGGTCGGCCAGATCCGCGAGCCCGTCCGCTTCGCCGACGCCGTACGCCAGGCCGCGGACGCCGGCGCCGACGTCTTCCTGGAGCTGGGCCCCGACGGGACCCTCACCGGGGCCACCCTGCGCTGCCTCGACGGGCGTCCCGTCGTGGCTACGCCCGCACAGCGCACCGAGACCTCCGAGCCCGAGGCGCTGCTGTGCGCCGTGTCGGCGCTGCACGTCAACGGCGTGTCCGTGGACCTGTCCGCCCTCGTACCCGCCGGTGCCGTACGGGCCGACGGCCTGCCCACCTACGCGTTCCAGCGGCGCCGCTTCTGGATCGACCCCACTCCGCAGCCCGCGGCCGGGGCCGATGCGGTGGAGAGCCGATTCTGGGAGGCCATCGAGCGGCAGGACGCCGTCGAGGTCGCCCGGACCCTCGGCCTCGACGCCGACACCCTCGACGCCGTCCTGCCCGCGATGTCCGCCTGGCGCGGCGGACGGCGCGAGCGGGCCGTGCTCGACTCGTGGCGCTACCGCGCCGTCTGGCAGCCGCTGCCCGAGCGGACCGCCCTGCCCACCGGCACATGGCTGGTGCTCACCGCCGACGGCTCGGTCCCCGACGACCTCGCCGAAGCGTTCTCCGGCCGCCTCATCGGCGCCCGGTTCGACGCCGCACTCGAGGCCTTCACCGATGTCGCGGGAGTGGTCTGCCTTCCCTCGGCCCCGGACGACGTGCTGCCTCTCTTCCGTGCCGAACTCCCCGCCCCGCTGTGGGTGCTGACGCGCGGCAGTGTCGCGGTGGGCCGTGCCGACCGGCTCACCGACCCCTCGGGCGCCCTGCTGTGGGGCCTGGGCCGCGTCGCCGCCCTCGAACGTCC
This sequence comes from Streptomyces akebiae, assembly GCF_019599145.1. NCBI lineage: Bacteria > Bacillati > Actinomycetota > Actinomycetes > Kitasatosporales > Streptomycetaceae > Streptomyces > Streptomyces akebiae. Next base: position 147,815 of record NZ_CP080648.1, read on the forward strand.
CCGCGGCTGGGCGGGGCTGATCGACCTGCCCGCCGCGCTGGACCGCCGTGCCGCCGCCCGGCTCCTCGCCGTCCTCACCCACGCGTCGGGCGAGGACCAGGTGGCGATACGGGAATCCGGCGTGCTGGCCCGGCGGCTGCGCCGGGCCCCGCTGACCGACTCAGCGTCCGGCGCCACCGAGCCCTGGCGTCCGTCGGGGACCGTGCTGGTCACCGGCGGTACCGGCGGTCTCGGCGCCCGCGTGGCCCACTGGCTGGCGGACCGCGGGGCCCGCGACCTGGTGCTGACCAGCCGTCGCGGACCCGACGCGCCGGGCGCGGCCGACCTGGTCGCCGCGCTGGCGGAGCGCGGCGTACGGGCCGAGGCCGTCAGCTGCGACGTGGCCGACCGCGACTCCCTGGCCGCAACTCTGGCCGCGCACCCCGTCACAGCCGTGATCCACACCGCGGGCGTGAACGGGACGCAGCCGCTGGAGACCGTCACCGGCGAGGAGTTCGCCGAGGTCCTGCGGGCCAAGGTGGCGGGCGCGACCCATCTGCACGACCTGCTCGCCGACGCCGACCTCGACGCGTTCGTGCTGTTCTCGTCGATCGCCGGAGTCTGGGGCAGCGGCGGCCAGCCCGCGTACGCGGCGGCCAACGCCTACCTGGACGCCCTGGCCGAACACCGCCACGGCCTGGGACTGCCCGCCACCTCGGTGGCCTGGGGCCCCTGGGCCGAGTCCGGCATGCTCGTGGACGCCGAGGCCGAAGAGGCCCTGCGCCGCCGCGGCCTGAACGCCCTGCGCCCCGACCGTGCGCTGGCCGCACTCGGGGACGCCGTCGACGCGGGCGACACCTGCGTCACCGTCGCGGACGTCGACTGGAGCCGCTTCGGCGCCGCCTTCACCAGCGGCCGCCCGAGCCCGCTCCTTGAGGAGTTCGTCGCGGCGCCCGACCAGGAGACCACCACCGGCGCCGCGACCGAGTTCACCGCCCGGCTGCAGGCCGCGCCGCCCACCGAGCGGATCCGGCAGCTGACCGACCTGGTCCGCGCCGAGGCCGCCGCCGCGCTCGGCCACCGTTCCGCCGAGGACGTCGCCGCGCAGCGGGCGTTCGCCGATCTGGGCTTCGACTCGCTGACCTCCGTCGAGCTCCGCAACCGCGTCAACGCGGCCACCGGGCTGCGGCTGCCCGCCGGCATCGCCTTCGACCACCCCACGGCCGCCTCCCTCGCCGCCCGCCTCGCCGAGCTGCTCGGCGAGCCCGCCGACCCGGCATCGTTCGCGGCCGAAGCCCGCGGCACGGTCGCCGCCGGCGACGACCCGGTGGTCATCGTGTCCATGGCCTGCCGCTTCCCCGGCGGGGTGACCGACCCCGAGACCATGTGGAAGCTGGTCACCGAGGAACGCGACGCCGTCCGGGCCTTCCCCACGGACCGGGGCTGGGACCTGGAAGCGCTCGCCGCCGGGGACGGCCCCGGCACCTCGTACGTCGACGAAGGAGCGTTCCTCGACGACGTGGGCCGCTTCGATGCCACCCTGTTCGGCATCTCGCCGCGCGAGGCGCTGGCGATGGACCCCCAGCAGCGGCTCCTCCTGGAGACCTCCTGGGAGACCCTGGAACGCGCCGGAATCGACCCGCACGCGCTGCGCGGCAGCCGCACCGGCGTCTTCGCCGGCACCAACGGCCAGGACTACACCCGGCTCACCCTCGCCGACTCCGGCGAACTGGAGGGTCACGTAGCCACCGGCGGCTCCGCGAGCATCCTGTCCGGCCGCGTCGCCTACGCCTTCGGGCTCGAGGGCCCGGCGGTGACCGTGGACACCGCGTGCTCGTCGTCGCTGGTCGCCCTGCACCTGGCCGCGCAGTCGCTGCGCAACGGCGAATGCGACCTCGCGCTGGCCGGCGGTGTGACCGTGATGGCCACCCCCGGTGCCTTCGTGGAGTTCAGCCGACAGCAGGGGCTGGCCGCCGACGGCCGCTGCAAGCCCTTCTCCGACGCGGCCGACGGCACCGGCTGGGGCGAAGGGATCGGCCTGCTGCTGGTGGAGCGGCTGTCCGACGCACGCCGCCACGGCCACCCGGTACTCGCCGTGGTCGCCGGCTCCGCGACGAACTCGGACGGCGCGTCCAACGGCCTCACGGCCCCGAACGGCCCGTCGCAGCAGCGGGTCATCCGCGCCGCGCTGGCGTCCGCGGGACTCGAGCCGGCGGACGTGGACGCGGTGGAGGCGCACGGTACCGGCACCAAGCTCGGCGACCCGATCGAGGCGGAGGCGCTGCTGGCCACGTACGGCCAGGGCCGGGACGCCGAGCGGCCGCTGTACCTGGGGTCGGTGAAGTCCAACATCGGCCACACCCAGGCCGCTTCGGGCGTCGCGGGAGTCATCAAGATGGTCGAGGCGATGCGCCACGACCTGCTGCCCGCGTCCCTGCACGCCGACCGTCCCGCGTCGAGCGTCGACTGGTCGACCGGAGCGGTGGAACTGCTCGACCGCCCCCGACCGTGGTTCCGGTCCGGACGACCGCGCCGGGCGGGCGTCTCGTCGTTCGGCATCAGCGGCACCAACGCCCACGTCGTCCTGGCAGAGCCGCCCCCGGAGGAGCCGGAGCAGACCGAGGCCGCCGCGGCCCCGCAGCCGGAGCCGGCCGTCGTGCCGTGGCCGTTGTCCGGGCACACCGCCGATGCGCTGGCCGCGCAGGCCGGCCGACTGCTCGGCGCGCCGGACGCGCGACCCGCGGACATCGGCCACACCCTGGCGACCGGCCGGGCCGCGCTCGTCCACCGCGCTGTGGTGCTGGCGCACGACCCGGAGCAGGCGGCGCAGGCGCTGACCGCCCTCGCCGAGGGCCGCCCGAACCCCGCAGTCGTCCGAGGCACGGCACGTGAGGGCCGGACCGGGTTCCTGTTCTCGGGTCAGGGTGCGCAGCGGGTCGGTATGGGCCGTGAGTTGTACGAGGCGTTCCCGGTGTTCGCCGACGCCTTCGACGCGGTGTGCGCGCGGGTCGACCTCGAACGACCCTTGCGAGACGTGGTGTTCGAGGACGGCGAGGCACTGGACCGGACGGTCTACACGCAGGCGGGGCTGTTCGCGGTCGAGGTGGCGTTGTTCCGGCTGGTGGAGTCCTGGGGTGTGACCCCGGACGTGCTGGTGGGTCATTCGATCGGTGAGCTGGCTGCCGCGCACTGCGCCGGGGTGCTGTCCCTGGACGACGCGTGCCGTTTGGTGTCGGCGCGTGGTCGTTTGATGGACGCGCTGCCGTCGGGCGGTGCGATGCTGGCCGTGGAGACGGCCGAGGACGGGCTGGAGCTGCCCGAGGGCGTGGACCTGGCGGCCGTGAACGGCCCCACCTCGGTGACGGTTTCCGGTGACGCCGACGCGATCGGCGCGCTGGAGGAGCGGCTCCGGGCAGAGAACGTACGCGTCAAGCGACTGACCGTCTCCCACGCGTTCCACTCGCATCTGATGGAGCCGATGCTCGACGAGTTCGCGACCGTCGCGGAATCGTTGACGTACCACGCCCCGACGGTCCCGGTCGTCGCCACGGCGCCCGGAGACCTGGCGACCCCGGACTACTGGGTCGGCCAGATCCGTGAGCCCGTCCGCTTCGCGGACGCGGTCGCCCCTCTCACCGACGTGCGGGTCTTCCTCGAACTCGGGCCGGACGGGGTGCTGTCCGCGCTCGTTCCGTACCTGCACGACAGCACGCCCGCCGTCCCCCTGCTGCGTCGTGACCGGGACGACACCGAGTCCGTGCTCACCGCCCTGGCCCACGTGCACACCGCCGGCGCCACGCCCGACTGGGCCGCCGTGTACGCACCCTGGACCCCCCGGCGCATCGACCTGCCCACGTACGCCTTCCAGGGCGAGGACTACTGGCTGCATCCCCGCCCCGGCGCCGGTGACCTCGGTGCCGCCGGGATGCGCGCCGGCGGGCACCCGCTGCTGCGGGCCGAGATGTCTCCGGCCGTCGGCGGCGGACTGCTGCTCTCCGGCCGACTCTCCGCCGCCGCCCAGCCCTGGCTGGCCGACCACGTCGTGCACGACAGCATCGTGCTGCCCGGCACCGCGTTCGTCGAGCTGGCCCTGCACGCGGGCGCGTCCGCCGGGCTCGTACGGCTCGACGAACTGACCCTGCACACCCCGCTCGTGCTTCCCGAGCGCGGCGGAGTACAGGTACAGGTGCGGGTCGCGGCCGACGGCGCGGTCGACGTCCATGCGCGGTCCGAGTCCGACGAGGACGACCCGTGGACCCTGCACGCGAGCGGTCTGCTCACCGGCGAGGAGCTCCCGCTCCCGGCCGATTCCGCGGCCGAGCCGCCCGCCGACGCGGAGCCGGTCGTCCTCGACGCCCACTACTCCGCGCTGTCGGACGCCGGGCTGGCCTACGGCCCCGCCTTCCAGGGCCTGCGAGCCGCCTGGCGGTCCGGCGAGACGCTGTACGCCGAGGTCGCCCTGCCCGGGAAGGGCGCGGCGGCCGGGTACGCCCTCCACCCGGCCCTGTTCGACGCCGCGCTCCAGGCGCTCGCCGCCGGTCCGCTCGGTGAGGACGGGGCGGCCCGGGTGCCGTTCGCCTTCAGAGGCGTCTCCCTGTACTCCCCGGGCGCCACGGTGCTTCGGGTCCGCCTGGCACCGGCCGGCGGGGACGCGGTGTCGGTGGCCGCCTTCGACGAGTCGGGCATGCCGGTGCTGACGGCCGACGCGCTGACCTTGCGCACCCTCGGCGGACCGACCGCACCGACCGCCGACCCGCTGTACGAGGTGGCGTGGACGCCGCTCGGCGCGGCGGAGACTCCGGCCGAGAACCCGGGACCTGACTTCCTGGTCGTGGACGACCCGGCAGAACCGGACGCGGCCGGGCTGCTGGTGTGGCGGGCGCCGGCCGATGTGGTGGCGGTCCTTGCGGGCCTCCAGGCCTGGCTCGCCGGTGCACCGGCGGAGGGCACGCCCCTGGTGGTCCTCACCCGTGGCGCCGTCGCGGCCGCCGACGGGGCCGGGATCACCGACCCGGAGCGGGCTGCGGCCTGGGGGCTGGTCCGTTCGGTCCAGTCCGAACACCCCGACCGGCTGGTCCTGTTGGACGCGGACACCGAGGACGGCCTGACAGAGGCCGTCGGGAGGCTGCTCGACTCCGGCGAGCCGCAGGCGGCGCTGCGCGCGGGCCGCCTGCTGGTGCCCCGGCTCACCCGGCTGCGTACCCCGGGCGAGCCGCCCGAGACGCGGCCCACCCCGGCCCTCGACCCCGAGGGCACCGTCCTCATCACCGGCGGCACGGGCGCGCTCGGCTCGCTGCTCGCCCGTCACCTGGTGGAGCGGCACGGCGCCCGGCACCTGCTGCTGACCGGCAGGCGCGGCGCCGACGCCCCGGGCGCCGCCGAACTGGCCGCCGAGCTGGCGGCCCTGGGAGCCTCGGTGCGGTTCGCGGCCTGCGACACCGGAGACCGGGACGCCCTCACGGCCCTGCTGGCCGGCGTTCCTGTGGAGCACCCGCTCACGGGTGTCGTGCACGCGGCGGGCGTGGTCGACGACGCAGTGGCCGACACCCTGACGCCCGAGCGCCTGCGCTCGGTCCTCGCGCCCAAGGCGGACGCGGCGGTCGTGCTCGACGAGGCGACCCGCGACCTGGACCTGTCGTTCTTCGTCCTCTACTCGTCCGTGGCCGCCACCCTGGGCACCCCGGGGCAGGCCAACTACGCGGCGGCCAACGCCGTACTCGACGCCGTGGCGCAGCGCCGGGCGGCGCTGGGCCTGCCGGCCGTGTCGGTGGCGTGGGGTCTGTGGGCCCGTTCGAGTGCCATCAGCGGACACCTCGATGCGCCCGCCCTCGCCCGCGCGAGCCGGCTCGGCGCTCCCCTGTCCGACGCGCAGGGGTGTGCCCTCTTCGACGCGGCGCTCGACGCCGCCCGCCCGCACCTGGTGGCGGCGGTCGTGGACCGGGCCCGGCTGCGTGCAGCCACGGAAGTCCCCGCGATCCTGCGTGGCCTTGCGGGCACCACCCGGAGCACGGCCGGGCGGGTCGGCGGCAGGCGGGGCCGGGAAGGCCTCGCGGCGGCCCTGGCCACCGCGGCCGACCCGGCGCGTCGGCTCCTCGACCTGGTCCGGGCCGAGAGTGCCGCCGTGCTCGGGTTCGCGTCCGGCGACGAGGTGACGGCGGACCGCGCCTTCCGTGAGCTGGGCTTCGACTCGCTCACCTCGGTGGAGCTGCGCAACCGTCTCAACACGGTCACCGGCCTCAGGCTCCCCGCCACCCTCGTCTTCGACTACGCCAACCCCACCGCCCTCGCGGAGCACCTGCTGGTCGAACTGGGCGGCGCCCGGGAGACCGCCGCGAAGCCCCGTGCGACGGCCGCCCGCAGCGACGAGCCGATCGCCATCATCGGCATGGCCTGCCGGTACCCCGGCGGGGTCGCCTCCCCCGAGGACCTGTGGCGGCTCGTCATGGCCGGCGACAGCGTCGCGATGCCCTTCCCCGAGGACCGGGGCTGGGACCTCGACGCGCTGTACGACCCCGACCCGACCCGCCGGGGCAGCTCCGACGTCCGGCTCGGCGGATTCCTCGACGGCGCGGGCGACTTCGACGCCGACCTGTTCGGCATCTCGCCGCGCGAGGCGCTCGCCATGGACCCGCAGCAGCGGCTGCTCCTGGAGACCTCCTGGGAGGCGTTCGAGCGGGCCGGCATGAACCCCGCCGGCCTGCGCGGCACCCAGGCGGGCGTCTTCGTCGGGGCCACCAACGTCGGCTACGCCAGCGGCGCGAACCTCCCCGAGGAGGTGGACGGGCACCTGCTCACCGGCATGTCCGGCAGTGTCGTCTGCGGCCGGATCGCCTACACCTTCGGTCTCGAGGGTCCCGCCGTCACCGTGGACACCGCCTGCTCGGCCTCGCTGGTCGCCCTGCACCTGGCGGTGCAGTCGCTGCGCAACGGCGAGTGCGACCTCGCCCTGGCGGGCGGCGCGACCGTGCTGGGGGCCCCGGACGTCTTCACGGAGCTGAGCAAGCAGAAGGGGCTCGCGCCCGACGGGCGCTGCAAGTCCTTCTCGGCGGACGCCGACGGCACCGGCTGGTCCGAGGGCGCCGGAATGATCATCGTCGAGCGCCTCTCCGACGCGCGGCGCAACGGCCGCCGCATCCTGGCCGTGGTCCGCGGCTCCGCCGTCAACCAGGACGGCGCCTCCAACGGCCTCACCGCGCCCAGCGGCCCCGCCCAGCAGCGGGTCATCCGGGCCGCGCTGGACGCGGCGGGCCTCGCGCCATCGGGCGTCGACGCCGTCGAGGCGCACGGCACCGGTACGCGGCTCGGCGACCCGATCGAGGCCCAGGCGCTGCTGGCGACGTACGGCCAGGAGCGCGAGGACGACCAACCGCTCTGGCTCGGCTCGCTGAAGTCGAACATCGGCCACACCCAGTGCGCGGCGGGTGTCGGCGGCGTCATCAAGATGGTGGAGGCGATGCGGCACGGCGTCCTGCCGCAGACCGTCAACGTCTCCGAGCCGACCGGGCAGGTGGACTGGTCCTCCGGCGCCGTCGCGCTGCTCACCGAGGCGCGGCCGTGGCACCGCGGGGACCGGCCGCGCCGGTCCGCGGTGTCGTCCTTCGGGATCGGCGGGACCAACGCGCACGTCATCCTCGAAGAGGCACTGGCCCCTCGCGCGCTGCCGCCCGCCCGGAAGCCGGAGGCCGCACCGGCCACCGACGCCCCGGCGCGCCCCGTCGCCTGGCCGGTCTCCGCACGCACCACCGAGGGCCTGCGCGCCCAGGCCGCCCGCCTGCGCGCGTTCGCGGCCGAACGTCCCGGTCCGGACGCGGCGCAGATCGCCCGGACCCTGGTCACCGGCCGGGCCGCGCTGGACCGTCGGGCTGTGGTGGTCGGGCGGACCGACGACCTCGACGGTCTGCTCGCCGGGCTCGACGCGCTCGTGTCGGAGACCTCGGTGGCCTCCGTGGTCCATGGCACCGCGGTTCAGGGGCGTACGGCCTTCGTGTTCACGGGCCAGGGCTCCCAGTACGCCGGTATGGGGCGCGAACTCTATGCCGCCCACCCGGCGTTCGCCGAGGCGTTCGACGCTGTGGCGGCCCGGATCGACATGGGGACACCGCTCACCGAGCTGCTTTTCGGGGACGGGGACCAGCTCGAACGGGCCGGCAACGCCCACGCCGGCACGTTCGCCCTCCAGGTGTCCCTCGCCCGGCTGCTGGAGTCCTGGGGCGTCGCCCCCGACGTGGTGCTCGGCCACTCCACCGGCGAGCTGGCCGCCGCGCACATCGCCGGCATCCTCTCGCTCGACGACGCCTGCACCCTGGTGGAGGCACGCGCCCGGCTACTGCTCGGCCTGCGCGAGGACGGGAAGATGCTCGCCGTCGAGGCACGTGAGGAAGACGTGCTGCCCCTGCCCGACGGCGTCGACCTCGCCGCGGTCAACGGGCCCGAGTCGCTGGTCGTCTCCGGCGACGCGGACGTGCTCGACGCGCTCGGGGACCGCTGGCGGGCCGAGGGCCGGCGCGTGAAGGACATCTCCGTCTCCCTCGCCGCCCACTCCCACCACGTGGACCCGGCCCTCGGCGAACTCGCCGCCGTCGCGGCCGGCCTCACCCACCACGAGCCCGCCGTCCCCATGGCGGCCACCGGCCCCGGGCGGCTCGACACACCGGAGTACTGGGTCGAGCAGATGCGTCGGACCGTCCGCTTCGCCGACGCCGTGCGCGGCCTGCGCGGGGTGCGGCGGTTCGTCGAGATCGGACCGAAGGGCGGGCTGTCGGCCGTGGCCCAGCAGCTGGTGGACGACGCGGTCGCCGTGCCGACGCTGCGGTCCGGCGTCCCCGAGCCCGACGCCCTGCTGCAGACGCTGGCCGGGCTGCACGTGTCGGGTGCGACGGTGGACTGGCCGCTGGACGCGGTCGAGGGCGCAGACCTGCCCACGTACGCCTTCGAACACCGCCGGTACTGGGCGCTGTCCGCATCCGGCCCCGCCGACGTGGAGGGCGCCGGTCTCGCCGGCGTGGACCACCCTCTGCTGGGCGCGGCGGTGGCGTCGGTGACCGACGACGGCCTGGTGCTCACCGGGCGCCTGTCCACCTCGGTCCACCCCTGGCTCGCGGACCACCGGCTCGGCGGCACGGTCCTGGTCCCGGGCACCGCGCTGCTCGAACTCGCGCTGCAGGCCGCCCGGATGACCGGAGGCCGGCTCGTCGAGGAACTGACCCTGCACGCGCCGCTGGTCCTGCCGGAGCGGACGGCCGTGCGGTTCCAGGTCGTGGTCGGAGCCGAGGACGGCGCGTCCGGAGGCGGACGCGAGGTGGCGGTCTACGCCCGCCCCGAGTCCGGCACCGACGGACCCTGGGTCCGGCACGCCGCGGGCGTGCTCGCAGCGGCCCTGCCGCCGGAGCCGGCGCCGCACCCGGTGTGGCCCCCGGCGGGCGCGGAGCCCGTGGACCTGGAGGGGCACTACGAGCTGCTGGACGCGGCGGGCCTGGAGTACGGACCGGCCTTCCGGGGACTGCGGGCCGCCTGGCGGTCCGGCGACGTGCTCCACGCCGAGGTCGCGCTGCCGGACCCGCAGCGCGGCGACGCCTACGCGGCGCACCCCGCACTGCTGGACGCCGCACTGCACGCGCTGGCCCTGGCGGGCCCCGGGGACGCGGGGCCACCGGCACCGCGGCTGCCGTTCTCGTGGTCGGGCGTCGCCCTGCACGCGGTCGGCGCACGGACCCTGCGGGTACGCATCACGCCCGCCGGCCCGGACTCCGTGACGCTGGACGCCTTCGACGACGCGGGCCTGCCCGTGCTGTCCGTCGCGTCGCTGACGCTGCGGGAAGCGGCCGCGCAGTCGGCCCAAGAGCCGGCGGTCGAATCCCTGTTCGAGGTGGTGTGGACCCGGCTGGACGAGACGGCCGGGAGCGCCGCCGACGAGGCGTGCGTGACCGTGGACGATCCGGACGGCCTCGCCGAGGTGCCGCCGGTGGCCCTGTGGCGGGCGCCGACCGACCCGACCGCGACGCTCGCCGGGGTACGGGCCTGGCTCGCCGACGAGCGCACGGCCGACGCGCGGCTGGTGGTCCTCACCCGCGGCGCGGTCGCCGCCGTCACCGGCGACGACGTCGCCGATCCGCTCGCCGCCGCCGCATGGGGCCTGGTGCGAACCGCGCAGACCGAACACCCCGGACGCTTCGTACTGCTCGACGCGGACACCGACGAAGAGGCGGCGACGGTCCTCGGCATGCTGTCCGGGGCGGACGAACCGCAGGCGGCGGTGCGTGACGGCCGGGTGCTGGTGCCCAGGCTGCGGCGTTTCCGGCCCGACGGTACGGACACCGTCGTACGGCTCGACCCCGACGGGACCGTTCTCATCACCGGCGGCACCGGTGCGCTGGGCGCGATGCTGGCCCGCCACCTGGTGGCGCGCCATGGCGTCAGGAACCTGCTGCTGACCGGCCGCCGGGGCCCCGACGCCCCCGGCGCGCGGGAACTGGTCCGGGAACTGGCCGAACAGGGCGCGGACGTCCGCGTCGTCGCCTGCGACGCGGCCGACCGCGAGGCGCTGGCCGCGCTGCTCGCGGGGATACCGGCCGAACACCCGCTGACGGGGGTCGTCCACACCGCCGGTGTCCTCGACGACGGGGTCCTGGAGGCACAGACCCCCGAGCGGCTGGCCGCGGTGTTCGCGCCGAAGGCCGAGGCCGCCGTCCACCTGCACGAGCTGACAGCGGGCCAGGACCTGGCCATGTTCGTCCTGTACTCCTCGCTGGCCGCGACCATCGGTGCCGCCGGACAGGCCAACTACGCGGCGGCCAACGCCGTCCTCGACGGCCTCGCCGCGCACCGCAGGCACCGGGGCCTGCCCGCCGTCTCGCTCGGCTGGGGCCTGTGGGCGCAGCCGGGCGCGATGTCCGAGCACCTCGACGGCACGGCCGTCGCCCGGCTCACCCGCCTCGGTGACGCGCTCGGCGCCGAGGAGGGCCTCGCCCTCTTCGACGCGTCGCTCGCCGCCGACCGGGCCCACCTGGTGCCGACCCGCTTCTCCCCGGCACCGGTGCGCGCGGCGCACGAAGTGCCGCCGCTGCTGCGCGCGCTGGTGCGCGTCCCGGCCCAGCTCCGCAAGGCCGGCGCGTCCGGCGGGGACCGGGGAAGCGGCCTGGCGGAGCGGCTGGCGGCGGCCGCCGACCCGACCGGGCCGCTGCTCGACCTGGTCCGCGACGAGGTCGCCGCGGTGCTGATCCACGCGCCGGGCGAGCGGGTCTCCCCGGACCGGGCCTTCCGCGACATGGGCTTCGACTCGCTCACCTCGGTGGAACTGCGCAACCGGCTCTCGGCCGCCACCGGTCTCAAGCTGCCCGCGACCGTGGTCTTCGACCATCCGGCCCCCAGGGCCCTGGCGGACCACCTGCACGAGCGGCTCGCCGGCACGGTCCGCGCCACGCGGAGCGCCGCGCCCGAGGCAGCCCCCGCCCTGGCGGACCACTCGCACCTGCAGCCCGCCGGGGGCCGCGCCAGGCGAACCACCGCGCCCGTGGCCGCCCCGACCCCGCCGGCCGGCGAGCCGATCGCCATCGTCGCGATGGCCTGCCGGTACCCGGGCGGGGTGGAGTCGCCCGAGGACCTGTGGCGGCTGATGGCCGAGGAACGCGACGTGGTCGGCCCGTTCCCCGCCGACCGAGGCTGGAACCTCGGTTCCCGGGGCGGCGACGCCATCCGGGCCGGCGGCGGCGCGTTCATCGACACCGCCGGCGACTTCGACGCGGCGCTCTTCGGTATCTCGCCGCGCGAGGCCCTCACCATGGACCCGCAGCAGCGGCTCCTGCTGGAGACCGCCTGGGAAACCTTCGAGCGCGCCGGCATCGACCCCGCGACCCTGCGCGGCAGCCGGACCGGCGTCTTCGCCGGCGCGATGGGATCCGGCTACGGCGTGGGGCTGCAGATGCCCGAGGACGCCGAGGGCCACCTGGTCACCGGCAGCGCCGGCAGCGTCGCCTCCGGCCGGGTCTCCTACACCTTCGGCCTGGAGGGCCCGGCCGTCACCGTGGACACCGCCTGCTCGGCGTCGCTGGTCGCGCTGCACCTGGCCGCGCAGGCGCTGCGGGCGGGCGAGTGCACCATGGCGCTCGCCGGTGGCGTCACCGTGGTCGCGACCCCGGACGTGCTGATCGGCTTCAGCCGGCAGAACGGCCTGGCCGCCGACGGCCGTTGCAAGGCGTTCGCCGCCGCGGCCGACGGCACCGGCTGGGGCGAGGGGGTGGGCCTGCTGCTGCTGGAGCGGCTCTCCGACGCCCGCCGCAACGGCCACCCGGTGCTCGCGGTGGTCCGTGGTTCCGCCGTCAACCAGGACGGTGCCTCCAACGGTCTCACCGCCCCCAACGGCCCCTCCCAGCAGCGCGTCATACGCGCCGCGCTGACCGCGGCCGGCCTGGAGCCGTCCGAGGTCGACGCGGTGGAAGCGCACGGCACGGGCACCCGGCTCGGCGACCCGATCGAGGCGCAGGCCCTGCTGGAGGTCTACGGCCAGGACCGCGACGAGCCGCTGCACCTGGGTTCGGTCAAGTCGAACCTCGGCCACACCCAGGCCGCCGCCGGTGTCGCCGGCGTCATCAAGACGGTCGAGTCGATACGGCGCGGCACGCTGCCGAAGACGCTGCACGTGGACGAGCCGACCCCTGAGGTGGACTGGTCGGCGGGCGCGGTGGAACTGCTCACCGAGGCCCGGCCCTGGCCGCGGACCGGCCGCCCGCGCCGGGCGGGCGTGTCCTCGTTCGGGATCAGCGGCACCAACGCCCACGTCCTCATCGAGGAGGCCCCGCACGAGCGGCAGGCGGAGCAGACCGCACCGCAGGAGCCGGGCGCGGCACCCGCCGTACTGCCCTGGCTGCTCTCCGCGGGCTCCGCGGCCGCCCTGCGCGGCCAGGCCGCGCGGCTTCTCGCCTTCGCCGACGCGCACCCGGAGACCTCGGCCGTGGACATCGCCCGCGCTCTCACCGGCTCGCGCGCCCGGCTCGCGCACCGCGCGGCGCTGCTCGGCGCCGACCGCGAGACGCTGCTGGCCGCCCTGCGCGCCTTCACCGAGGGCGTCACGGGCGCCCCCACCGGCAGGGCGGACGAGTCACGCACCGCGTTCCTCTTCGCCGGCCAGGGCGCGCAGCGCGCCGGCATGGGCCGCGAACTGTACGACGCGTACCCGGTGTTCGCCGGAGCCTTCGACGCCGTCTGCGACCGGCTGGAGCTCGGCCGGCCCCTGCGGGACGTGGTGTTCGGCACCGACGACGACATCCTGGCCAGGACCGAGTACACCCAGCCCGCGCTGTTCGCACTGGAAGTGGCGCTGTTCCGGCTGGTGGAGTCGTGGGGCGTACGACCGGACGTGCTGGTCGGCCACTCGATCGGCGAGCTGGCCGCCGCGCACGTCGCCGGCGTGCTGTCACTGGACGACGCGTGCACGCTGGTGGCGGCCCGGTGCCGGCTGATGCAGGCGCTGCCCGCAGGGGGCGCCATGCTCGCGGTCGAGGCCGCCGAGGACGAGATCACGCTGCCCGACGGCGTGGACCTCGCGGCGGTCAACGGCCCGAAGGCGCTGACCCTCTCGGGCGACGAGGAAGCGATCGCCGGCTGCGAGGAGCACTGGCGGGCGGAGGGCCGCAAGGTCCGGCGGCTCGTCGTCTCGCACGCCTTCCACTCGCACCGCATGCGGCCCATGCTCGACGCCTTCCGCGAGATCGCCGAACGGCTGACGTACCACGCACCGGTCATCCCGCTGGTCTGCACGGCACCGGGCGACCCGGCGACTCCCGCGTACTGGGTGCGCCAGGTCCGCGAGCCGGTCCGGTTCGCCGACGCCGTCGCCGAACTGTGGCGCCGGGACGTCGGTGCCTGCGTCGAGCTCGGCCCGGACGGCGTGCTCACCGCGCTGGCCCGCGCCACCGCCGGCCAGGACGTCGTCGCCGTACCCGCGCTGCGGCCCGGCCGCGCCGAGCCGGTCACGCTGCTGACCGCCGTGGCCGCCGCGCACACCCGCGGCACCGGCGTGGACTGGCAGGCCGTCCTCGGCACCGGCCCCCGGGCCGCACTGCCCACCTACGCGTTCGACCGGAGCCGCTACTGGCCAAAGGCCCGCACTGCGGAACCCGGCCCGGCCGACACCGAGTTCTGGGACGCCGTCGACTCCGGCGACCTCGGGGCCCTGGCCGGAATGGACCCCGGCACGGCCGCCGCACTGGCCGAGGCACTGCCCGCGCTCGCCGCCTGGCGCCGCACCCGTATGCTGCGCGAGGCCGCGGCCGACTGGCGGTACCGCGTCGAGTGGACGGACGTCCTCCCGGCGGCCCGGTCCGCCGACGGAAACTGGCTGGTCGCCGCAGCACGCGAGGACACCGACCGTGCCGCGGCCGTGGCCGCCGCGCTGCGGGACAGCGGCGCCGGGGCGACCGTCTGCACGCCGGACGAGCTGCCCGCGGCGGACCCCGCCGACAGAGTGCTGCTGCTCTCCGACGACCCGGAGACCGTCCTGTCCGTGGTGCGCACCGGACTCGGCTCGCCCCTGTGGTGCGTGACGACGTCGGCGGTCGGCGCCGGTGACACCGTGGCCGACCCCCGCGCGGCCCAGGTATGGGGTCTGGGCCGGGTCGCGGCCCTCGAACTCCCGCGCCGCTGGGGCGGTCTCATCGACCTGCCCGAGCAGCCCGGTGCGGACACCCTGGCCCTGATCCCGGCCGTCCTCGGCGGTACCGAGGACCAGGTGGCACTCCGCGGCGGCCGGGTCCTGGCCCGCCGCCTGGACCGCGCACCGCTGGCGCACGGCGGGGCGTGGACCCCGGCGGGCACCACGCTCATCACCGGCGGCACCGGCGCCCTCGGCGGGCACGTCGCCCGCCTGCTCGCCCGGCAGGGGGCCGGGAAGCTGGTCCTCACCAGCAGGTCGGGTCCCCGGGCGCCGGGTGCCGCGGCCCTGGTGGCGGAACTCGCGGACCTGGGCTGCACGGCCGTCGTGGCGGCGTGCGACGTCGCCGACCGCGACGACCTCGCCGCCCTGCTCGCCGCACACCCGGTCCGGGCCGTGGTGCACACCGCAGGCACCGACACCGCCCGTCCCCTCCGAAACCTCGACGCGGACACCTTCCGCGAGGTCCTCCGGGCCAAGGTCGACGGCGCGCGCAACCTCGACGAACTCCTCCCCGAGGCCGAGCAGTTCGTCCTGTTCTCGTCCATCGCCGGGGTGTGGGGGAGCGGGGAGCAGGCGGCGTACGCGGCCGGCAACGCCTCCCTCGACGCGCTCGCCGAACGCCGCCGCGCGCAGGGCCGCGCAGCTCTCTCCCTCGCTTGGGGCCCCTGGGCCGGGGAGGGCATGGCCGCGGCCGGACTCGGCGGAGGCGACGGCGATGCCGCCGCCTACCTCGCCCGGCGCGGCCTGACCGCGATGGCACCCGAGACGGCGCTGCGGGCCCTGTCCGACGCGCTCGGCGCGCAGGACACCTGCGTGACCGTCGCCGACGTGGACTGGAGCCGCTTCCTGCCCGCCTTCACGGCCGGCCGGCCCGCCCCGCTGTTCGTCCCGCTCGCCGAGGGCGGGGCCGGCGAGGAGCAGGCAGCGGAGGAGGGACTCACCGCGTACGCCGTCGGACTGGCCGGATTCTCCCCGGCCCGGCGCGAACGCGCCCTTCTCGACCTGGTGCGCCGTCAGGTCGCCGACGTACTCGGCCACCAGGGAGTGGACGGCATCGCAGCGAGGAGCGGCTTCGCCGACCTCGGGTTCGACTCGCTGACCGCCGTCGAGATCCGGGGGAGGATCGCCGCAGCCACCGGACTGGGGCTCCCCAACTCGATGATCTTCGACTACCCGACCCCCGCCGCACTCGCCGCCCACCTGTCGGAAGAGATCGCGGCAGAGGCCGCTCCCACCACGGACCCGGACCCTGCCCCCGCCTCCGCGGATATCCCCGCGGACGGCCTCGAAGAGGGTCCGTCGGAGGGCGACATCGACCTGATGGACCTCGACGCGCTCATCCAGACCGCGTTCGAGAATCCGGAGGACTGAACCCCCTTCCCGCCTGCTCGAACACCCTCGCAAATGCCACCTGCCGGCCCGGCCCCCTAAGGGGTCGGGCTAGGGGTTGTCCATGCCTCGGCGCCGTTCGTAGGCTCAGCGAGAGTTTCCGCACGGAATTTCCCCTGCCGAAATTAACCATTCGGTGTCGGAGAAATTCCAGGCGAAATTGCGTTGTCGCGCGGGCAGGGTAATTCAGCGAAATTCCGCCGCGAAAGTGTGCTGCGGGTCCGGAGAAGGTGGCATCGAGTGGCCGACGACCAGAAGTATCTCGACTATCTCAGGCGGCTCACCGCGGACCTGCGGCAGACCCGGCGCCGCCTGCGGATCGCCGAGGCGCGCGGGAGCGAGCCCGTGGCGGTCGTCGGCATGGCCTGCCGCTACCCCGGGGAGGTGCGCTCCCCGGAAGACCTCTGGAACCTGGTCTCCACGGGCCGCGACGGCATCTCCGCCTTCCCCGTGGACCGCGGCTGGGACACTGCCGCCATCTACGACGAAGCCCCGGACACCGCCGGCACCACCTACGTGCGCGAGGGCGGATTCGTCCACGAGGCAGGCCGCTTCGACGCCGGCCTGTTCAACATCTCGCCGCGCGAGGCCCTCGCCATGGACCCACAGCAGCGGCTGTTCCTGGAGACCTCCTGGGAGGCCTTCGAGCGGGCGGGCGTCGACCCGCTGTCCCTGCGGGGCAGCCGCACCGGCGTCTTCGTCGGCTCCTCCTCGTCCGCCTACGGTGCCGGGCTGCGCGCCCTGCCCGAGGGAGTGGAAGGGCACCTGCTGACCGGCAGCGCGCCCAGCGTCGTCTCCGGGCGGGTCGCCTACGCCCTGGGCCTGGAAGGGCCCGCCGTCACCGTGGACACGGCCTGCTCGTCGTCGCTGGTCGCGACCCACCTCGCCGTGCAGGCACTGCGGTCGGGCGAGTGCGACGCGGCCCTCGCGGGCGGCGTGACCGTGATGACCAGCCCGGGCATCTTCACCGAGTTCAGCCGGCAGCGGGGCCTCGCCCCCGACGGTCGCTGCAAGCCGTTCTCCGCGGACGCCGACGGCACCGGGTGGGCCGAGGGCTCAGGTGTGCTCGTCCTCCGGCGCCTGGCCGACGCGAAGCGCCGCGGCGACCGCATCCTGGCGGTCATCCGGGGCTCCGCCGTCAACCAGGACGGTGCGTCGAACGGCCTGACCGCGCCGAACGGCCCCGCCCAGGAGCGGGTCATCCTGGCGGCCCTGGAGAACGCCCGGCTCGACCCCGCCGACGTGGACGTGGTGGAGGCGCACGGCACCGGCACGACGCTCGGTGACCCGATCGAGGCTCAGGCACTGCTCGCCACGTACGGGCAGGCAACCCGCCGCGAGCCCTTGATGCTGGGCTCCGTCAAGTCGAACATCGGGCACGCGCAGGCCGCTTCGGGCGTCGCCGGGCTCATCAAGATGGTGCTGGCCCTGGGCAACGAGGAACTGCCGCCGACCCTCCACGTCAGCGAACCCACCCCGCACGTCGACTGGTCGCAGGGCCAGGTACGGCTGCTCACCGATCCGGTGGCCTGGCCCCAGGACCCGGAGCGACCGCGCCGGGCGGGCGTCTCCTCCTTCAGCATCAGCGGCACCAACGTCCACATCATCCTGGAGGGCCCCGACGCGACGGCCGAACGGGCCGACGACGAGTCCGGGGAGACGGTCGAGAACGTCGAGACCGGCGGCGAGGCGGCGAAGACCGCCGACGCCGACCGGCCGGTGCTCCCGGTGGTCCCGTGGGTGCTGTCGGGGCACACGTCCGAGGCCCTCGCGGCGCAGGCCGCCCGCCTCGCCGGCATGGCCGAGGCCGACCCGGCGGGCGTGGGCCGCTCCCTGCTCTCGCGTGCGGTGCTGGAGCATCGGGCGGTGGTGTTGGGGGAGGACCGTGCCGGGGCTCTGCGGGCGTTGGCGCGGGATGTGTCGCATGCGGGTGTGGTGCGGGGTGTCGCGCGTTCCGGTGGTGCTCCGGTGTTGGTGTTTCCGGGGCAGGGGTCGCAGTGGTTGGGGATGGGTCGGGAGCTGGCGGGCTGGTCGTCGGTGTTCCGGGAGGGTCTTGAGGAGTGTGCGGTGGCGTTGGAGCCGCATGTGGACTGGTCGTTGTGGGAGGTGTTGGAGAGCGGGGACGAGGTGTTGTGGGGTCGGGTGGATGTGGTCCAGCCGGTTCTGTGGGCGTTGATGGTGTCGCTGGCGCGGTTGTGGCGTTCGTGTGGTGTGGTGCCGTCGGCGGTGGTGGGGCATTCGCAGGGTGAGATCGCGGCTGCGGTGGTGGCTGGTGGTCTGTCGGTGGTGGACGGTGCTCGTGTGGTGGCGTTGCGTTCGCGTGCGCTGCGGGTGTTGGCGGGCCGGGGTGGGATGGTGTCGCTGGCGGCCGGTCCGGAGGTGGCCGGGGAGCTGGTGGCGGGTTTTGGGGGCCGGGTCTCGGTGGCCGCGGTCAACGGTCCGGGTTCGACGGTGGTGTCGGGTGAACCGGATGCGCTCGATGCTTTGATGGTTTTGTGTGAGGGGCGTGGGGTTCGGGCGCGTCGGGTGCCGGTGGACTACGCGTCGCATTCGGTGCAGGTGGAGGAGTTGCGGGAGCGGATCCTCGCCGATCTGGCTCCGGTGAAGCCGGTGTCCTCGTCGGTGCCGTTGTATTCGTCGGTGACCGGTGGGCGTATCGATACGGCGGTGATGGATGCGGGCTATTGGTATGAGAGCTTGCGGTCGTTGGTGCGGTTCGACGAGGCGACGGCCGCGTTGCTGGCTGATGGCCGGTCGGTGTTCCTGGAGTCCAGTCCGCATCCCGTCCTGACTCCTGGTATCGAGCAGTCGTTGGAGGCGTCCGGTCATCCGGGTGTCACGCTGGCCACTCTCCACCGCGACCGTGGTGACGCGACACGCTGGCTGACCGCGCTGGCCGAAGCCCACGTGGCCGGTGTCCCCGTCGACTGGACCGGTGTCCTGCCCGACAGCCGACCCGTCGACCTCCCCACCTACGCCTTCCAGCACACCCAATACTGGATGACCGAACCCCCCGAGGTAGCCCGCGCCCTGGACGCGGCCACGGGAGCCGATCCGGACGAGTCGGAGTTCTGGGACGCCGTCGACCGGCTCGACTACGACCAGGTCGCCGGCACCCTGCACCTGGAATCGGGCGACGGCCTGGAGACCGTACTGCCCGCCCTCTCGGTGTGGCGCCGAAGCCGCGCCGAACGCTCCACCGTCGACGCCTGGCGCTACCGCGTCGCCTGGCAGCCCGCCGACCGCGCTCCCGCCACCGCACTCGACGGTCACTGGCTGCTGCTGCGCACAGGGGGGACGGACACGGACCACGCCGCACGTTGCGCCGAGGCGCTGCGCGAGGCAGGCGCGGACGTGACCGAGCTGACGGTGCCCGACGCCGGTCTCGACCGGTGGGGCCTCAGCCAACTCCTGCGCGAGACGGCCGAGTCCGCCGAGTCGCCGGTCACCGGGATCCTGTCCCTGCTCGCCGACGACCGCCGGGCGCACCCCGAGGATCCGGCGGTCTCCGTCGGGCTCGGTGCCACCCTCACCGTCGTACAGGCGCTGACCGACGCCGAGATCACGGCGCCGCTGTGGTGCGCCACCACCGGCGCCGTCGCCGCCAACCGCGCCGACCGGATCACCGATCCCGCCGCCGCCCGCGTCTGGGGACTCGGCCGGGTCGCCGCCCTGGAGCACCCCGAACGCTGGGGCGGGCTGATCGACCTGCCCGCCGACCCCGAGCCCCGCACGCTGGCCCGCCTCGCCGCGGTGCTCACCGGGGACGAGGACCAGGTCGCCGTGCGGGCCGAAGGCGTCTACGTACGCCGCCTGCTCCACGCCGCCTCCACCGCCACCGGTGACCCCGCCCTTCCCCCTGACGCGCCCGAAGCGGTCCTGATCACGGGCGGCACCGGTGCGCTGGGCGCGGAGACCGCCCGGATGCTCGCGCGCCGGGGCACCCGGAAGCTGGTGCTGAGCAGCAGGCGGGGCATGGAGGCCCCGGGGGCCGCCGAGCTGGTCGCCGAGCTGGGTTCGCTCGGGGCGACGGCGACCGTCGTCGCCTGCGACGTCGCCGACCGCGAGGCGCTGGCCGCGCTGCTCGCCGAGCACCCGGTCACCGGCGTCGTCCACACCGCGGGGCTCGACCCGGTCCTCCCGCTCGACGCGACATCGGTGCCCGAGCTCGCCGACGGCCTCCGGGCCAAGGCCTGCGGCGCCGAACACCTCGACGCGCTCCTCCCCGACGCCGAACTGTTCGTGCTGTTCTCGTCCATCGCCGGGATCTGGGGCAGCGGCGGACAGGGCGCCTACGCCGCCGCCAACGCCCATCTCGACGCCCTCGCCACCGCCCGCCGGGCGGCCGGCCGGGCCGGAACCGCCATCTCCTGGGGCTCCTGGGCCGAGGTCGGCATGGCCGCGCGGGACGGCGCCGACGAGTACCTGAGACGCCGTGGGCTGCGCCCCATGGCGGCGGCTCTGTGCATCGCCGCGCTGGAGCGGGCGATCGACTCCGACGACGCGTGCGTGACCGTCGCGGACGTGGACTGGGTACGCTTCACCCCTGCCTTCACCAGCCGCCGGTCCAGTCCGCTGCTGGCCGAGCTGCCCGAGGCGGCCGACGCCCTCGCGAAGGGCGCGGACGGCGACGAGGGCCGTTCGGGCACCTCTGCCGCCGCCGTGCGGACCCTGCTGGCCGGGGTGCCCGAGTCGGAATGGGTCCGTACGGTCCTCGATCTGGTCCGCCGGGAGACCGCGGCGGTCCTCGGCTACCCCGAACCTGTCGAGGCTGAGCGCCCGTTCAAGGATCTGGGCGTCGACTCCCTCACCGCGCTCCAGGTCCGTAAGCGCGTGGCCGACGCCGTCGGTCTGCAACTGCCCGCGACGCTCGTCTTCGACCACCCCACCCCCTCGGCGGTCGCCCGGCACCTGCTGTCGCTGATCAGCGCCGACGAGCGTACGGCCGTCACGGTGACCGCGGCGTCCGACGAACCGCTCGCCATCGTCTCCATGGCCTGCCGCTACCCCGGCGGGGTGGACTCCCCCGAGGCGCTGTGGGACCTGGTCGCCGAGGGCCGGGACGGGGTCGGAGCCTTCCCCACCGACCGCGGCTGGCGGGCGGCCCCGGGCGCGAGCGTCGACTTCGCCCTGGAGGGCGGCTTCGTCCACGACGCCACGGACTTCGACGCGGGGCTGTTCGGGATCTCGCCGCGTGAGGCGCTGGCGATGGATCCGCAGCAGCGACTGCTGCTCGAGACGGCGTGGGAGGCGCTGGAGCGGGCGGGCATGAACCCGCGCACGCTCCAGGGGACGCCGACCGGCGTGTTCGTCGGCGCCTCTCCCTCGGGGTACGGGGTGGGGGCCACCGACTCCGGCTCCGAGGGGCACTTCCTGACCGGTATGTCGGGGAGCGTGCTGTCCGGTCGGGTCGCGTACTCGTTCGGCCTTGAGGGCCCGGCGGTGACCGTCGACACGGCGTGCTCGTCGTCGCTGGTGGCGCTGCACCTGGCGGCGCAGTCGCTGCGCACCGGCGAGTGCTCCATGGCGGTCGTGGGCGGCGTCGCGGTGATGAGCACCCCGGGCGTCTTCGCCGAGTTCGACCGTCAGGACGGTCTGGCCGGGGACGGCCGGTGCAAGGCGTTCGCGGCTGCCGCGGACGGCACGGGCTGGGGTGAGGGTGTGGGTCTGCTGCTGCTGGAGCGGCTGTCGGACGCGCGTCGTCACGGGCACGAGGTGCTGGCTGTGGTGCGGGGTTCGGCGGTGAATCAGGATGGTGCGTCGAACGGTTTGACGGCGCCGAACGGTCCCGCGCAGCAGCGGGTGGTGCGGGCGGCTCTGGCCGCGGCGGGTCTTGAGACGTCCGAGGTCGACGCGGTGGAGGCGCACGGTACGGGTACGCGGCTGGGTGACCCGATCGAGGCGCAGGCGCTGCTGGCGACGTACGGGCAGGACCGTGTGGAGCCCCTGTATCTGGGGTCGGTGAAGTCCAACATCGGTCACACGCAGGCGGCTTCGGGTGTCGCGGGTGTGATCAAGATGGTGGAGGCGATCCGTCGGGGTGTGCTGCCCCGGACGCTGCACGTGGATGAGCCGACGCCGCATGTGGACTGGTCGGCCGGAGCGGTGGAGCTGCTGGCGGAGGCGCGGGACTGGCCGGAGGCGGGGCGACCGCGTCGGGCCGGTGTGTCGTCGTTCGGTGTGAGTGGTACGAACGCGCACGTCATCCTGGAGCAGGCTGCTGAGGCTGCTGAGGTTGTTGATGTGGCTGGGCCGGCTCTGGTGGGGGCTGTGGGGCCGTGGGTGTTGTCCGCGCGGTCGCAGGGTGCGTTGGTGGCGCAGGCCGAGCGGTTGGGGTCGTTCCTGGCCGAGCGTCCTGAGGTGGGTTCGTCGGCTGTGGCGCACACGCTGGCGACGGGTCGTGCGGCGCTGGAGCACCGGGCGGTCGTGCTCGGTGACGACCGCGACGAACTGCTGACCGCACTGCGCGCACTGGCCGAGGGAGAGCCCTCGCAGCGGGTCGTCACCGGCACGGTGCGGAACGGGCGTACGGGCTTCCTGTTCTCGGGTCAGGGTGCGCAGCGGGTGGGGATGGGGCGTGAGCTGTACGAGGCGTTCCCGGTGTTCGCGGACGCGTTCGACGCGGTCTGTGCACGCGTGGACCTCGAACGGCCCTTGCGTGACGTCGTGTTCGGGGAGGATGCGGAGCTGCTGGCCCGGACCGCGTACACGCAGCCTGCGCTGTTCGCGGTCGAGGTCGCGCTGTTCCGGCTGGTGGAGTCCTGGGGTGTCACTCCGGACGTCCTGGTCGGTCATTCGATCGGTGAGCTGGCCGCCGCGCACTGCGCCGGGGTGCTGTCCCTGGACGACGCGTGCCGTTTGGTGTCGGCGCGTGGTCGTTTGATGGACGCGTTGCCGTCGGGCGGTGCGATGCTGGCCGTGGAGACGGCCGAGGACGGGCTGGAACTGCCCGAGGGCGTGGACCTGGCGGCCGTGAACGGGCCCACCTCGGTGACCGTTTCCGGTGACGCCGACGCGATCGCGGTGCTGGAGGAGCGGCTCCGGGCACAGGGCGTACGGGTCAAGCGGCTGGCCGTCTCCCACGCGTTCCACTCGCACCTGATGGAGCCGATGCAGGCCGAGTTCGCCGCCGTCGCGGAATCGTTGACGTACAACCCCCCGACGATCTCCGTCGTCACCACGGCGCCCGGAGACCTGGCGACGCCGGACTACTGGGTCGGCCAGATCCGCGAGCCCGTCCGCTTCGCCGACGCGATCGCCTCCCTCACCGACGTGCGGGTCTTCCTCGAACTCGGCCCCGACGGCACCCTCTCCGCCCTCGTCCCGCACATCCGCGAGGACGCGACCACCGTGCCCGCCCTGCGCTCGGGGGCAGGGGAGACGAGCGCCTTCGGGCGGGCCCTGGCCGGCCTGTACGTCCAGGGTGCCGCTGTGGACTGGGGTCGGTATGTGTCGGGGCCTGGTGTGGGTCTGCCGACGTATGCGTTCCAGCGTGAGCGGTACTGGCTGGGGGTGGCGGAGGTCGCGGAGGTGGTGGCTTCCGGCGTTGGTGAGGATGAGGCGTTCTGGTCGGCGGTGGAGGCCGGTGACAGTGGGGCGCTGGCCGAGGTGCTGCGTGTGGGTGCTGGTGAGGTGGAGGCGGTGTTGCCGGCTCTGGCGGGCCGGCGGCGTGAGCGGGTGGAGCGTTCGCGGGCGGACGGGATGCGGTATCGCGTTTCGTGGCGGGTGGCGGACGACGTGGTCGGCGCTGTTTCGGGTCGTTGGCTCGTGGTGGGTACGGAGGGTGTGCCTGAGGAGCGGGTCGAGGCGTGTGTGGCGGCTTTGGCGGGCGGTGGTGCGGAGCCGTTCGTGGTGGTGTTGGACGATGGTGAGCTTGATCGTTGGGAGTTGGCTGCCCGGCTGACGGAGGAGGACGCGTTCGGGGGTGGTGTCGCTGGGGTGTTGTCTCTGGCGGCGCTGGATTGGCGTGTGGGTGTTGCGGGTGTGCCGGAGGCGTTGCCGGTGTCGGTGGCGTGGTCGCTGGCGCTTGTGCAGGCGTTGGGTGATGCGGAGATCGATGCGCCGTTGTGGTGCGTGACGTCGGGTGCTGTGTCGACGGGGCGTGCTGATGGTGTGGTGGATCCGGAGCAGGCTCAGGTGTGGGGTCTGGGGCGGGTTGCCGCGTTGGAGTTCCCGCAGCGTTGGGGCGGGTTGGTGGATCTTCCGGTGGTGCTGGACGAGCGTGCGGGCTCGCGTCTGGCACGGGTACTGGCCGGGTCCGAGGACCAGGTCGCCGTCCGGGCATCCGGCACCTACGCCCGCCGTGTGGCCCGTGTGGAGCCGCACGCTGACGCTCCTGGGGAGTTCACCTCCGCCGGAGCGGTTCTCGTCACTGGTGGGACCGGGGCCCTCGGCGCGGCTGTCGCCCGTCGCCTCGCCCGGCGTGGCGTCACCGAGCTGGTGCTGAGCAGCAGGCGGGGCATGGAGGCCCCGGGGGCCGCCGAGCTGGTCGCCGAGCTGGGTTCGCTCGGGGCGACGGCGACCGTCGTCGCCTGCGACGTCGCCGACCGCGAGGCGCTGGCCGCGCTGCTCGCCGAGCACCCGGTCACGGGCGTGGTCCACACGGCTGGTGTCGTGGACACGGTGCCGTTGGTGGGTGTCGGTCCGGAGCAGTTCGCGGAGGTGCTGCGGGCGAAGACGCTGGGTGCCCGGCACCTGGACGAACTGGTGCCCGAGGCCGACATGTTCGTACTGTTCTCGTCGATCGCCGGCGTGTGGGGCAGTGGCGGGCAGTCCGCGTACGCGGCGGCCAACGCCTACCTCGACGGTCTGGCCGAGCAGCGCCGGGCTCGTGGCCTGACCGCCACCTCGGTGGCCTGGGGACCCTGGGCCGAAGCCGGCATGCTGGTCGAGGAGAACGCCGAGGACTACCTGCGCCGCCGCGGCCTCACCCCGCTCGACCCCGGTCTCGCCGTGACCATCCTGGAGGACGCGGTCACCCGCGACCTCGGCTGCCTCGTCGCCGCCGACGCCGACTGGACGCGCTTCGCACCGGCCTTCGGATCGGGCCGCGCCACCACACTCTTCGACGACGTTCCCGAGGCTGTCGCGCCGTCCGCCGCCGTACCCATGTCGGAGGCGGACTCCGACTCCACACCCCTCATGTCCGCGCTCGCCGGAAAGGGGCCCGCCGAGCGCCGCGCCGTGCTGCTGGACACGGTCAGGACCGGTGCCGCCGCGGTCCTGGGCCATGCGAGCGCGGACAGCATCCCCGTCGAGCTGCCCTTCTCCGACCTGGGCTTCGACTCGCTCACCGCCGTCGACCTCCGCGACCGGCTGATGGCCGCGACGGGCCTCTCGCTCTCCGCGACGCTCGTCTTCGACCACCCCACCGCCCAGGCCCTGGCAGGCCACCTCGCCGGCCTGCTGCCTTCCTCCGCGCCCGGCGACACGTCGTCGGCGATCGCCCCCCGGATCGCAGCAGACCCGGACGAGCCGATCGCGATCGTCTCCATGGCGTGCCGCTTCCCCGGCGGAGTCCGTTCGCCGGAGGACCTGTGGGACCTGGTCGCCTCGGGAGCCGAGGGCATCTCCGCCTTCCCCGCCGACCGAGGCTGGGACCTCTCCGCCCTGCGGGAAACGGGAGCCTTCGCGGCCGAGGGCGGCTTCGTGCACGACGCCACCGAGTTCGACGCGGGGCTGTTCGGGATCTCGCCGCGTGAGGCGATCGCGATGGATCCGCAGCAGCGACTGCTGCTCGAGACGGCCTGGGAGACGTTGGAGCGGGCGGGCATGAACCCGCGCACGCTCCAGGGCACGTCGACCGGGGTGTTCGTCGGCGCCTCGACGTCCGGCTACGGCACCGGCGGACGCACCGAGGGCGCGGACGGCCACCTGATGACCGGCATGGCCGGGAGCGTGCTGTCCGGTCGGGTCGCGTACTCGTTCGGCCTTGAGGGCCCGGCGGTGACCGTCGACACGGCGTGCTCGTCGTCGCTGGTGGCGCTGCACCTGGCGGCGCAGTCGCTGCGCACCGGCGAGTGCTCCATGGCGCTGGCCGGCGGCGTGACCGTGATCGTCGGTCCCGACATCTTCGCCGAGTTCGACCGTCAGGACGGTCTGGCCGGGGACGGTAGGTGCAAGGCGTTCGCGGCTGCCGCGGACGGCACGGGCTGGGGTGAGGGTGTGGGTCTGCTGCTGCTGGAGCGGCTGTCGGACGCGCGTCGTCACGGGCACGAGGTGCTGGCTGTGGTGCGGGGTTCGGCGGTGAATCAGGATGGTGCGTCGAACGGTTTGACGGCGCCGAACGGTCCCGCGCAGCAGCGGGTGGTGCGGGCGGCTCTGGCCGCGGCGGGTCTTGAGACGTCCGAGGTCGACGCGGTGGAGGCGCACGGTACGGGTACGCGGCTGGGTGACCCGATCGAGGCGCAGGCGCTGCTGGCGACGTACGGGCAGGACCGTGTGGAGCCCCTGTATCTGGGGTCGGTGAAGTCGAACATCGGTCACACGCAGGCGGCTTCGGGTGTCGCGGGTGTGATCAAGATGGTGGAGGCGATCCGTCGGGGTGTGCTGCCCCGGACGCTGCACGTGGATGAGCCGACGCCGCATGTGGACTGGTCGGCCGGAGCGGTGGAGCTGTTGGCGGAGGCGCGGGACTGGCCGCAGGCGGGTCGTCCGCGTCGGGCCGGTGTGTCGTCGTTCGGTGTGAGTGGTACGAACGCGCACGTCATCCTGGAGCAGGCTGCTGAGGCTGCTGAGGTTGTTGATGTGGCTGGGCCGGCTCTGGTGGGGGCTGTGGGGCCGTGGGTGTTGTCCGCGCGGTCGCAGGGTGCGTTGGTGGCGCAGGCCGAGCGGTTGGGGTCGTTCCTGGCCGAGCGTCCTGAGGTGGGTTCGTCGGCTGTGGCGCACACGCTGGCGACGGGTCGTGCGGCGCTGGAGCACCGGGCGGTCGTGCTCGGTGACGACCGCGACGAACTGCTGACCGGACTGCGCGCACTGGCCGAGGACAAGGCCGTGCCGTCCGTGGTCCGCGACGAGACCGTGCACGGAGGGCTGGCGCTGCTGTTCACGGGTCAGGGTGCGCAGCGGGTCGGTATGGGGCGTGAGCTGTACGAGGCGTTCCCGGTGTTCGCCGACGCGTTCGACGCGGTCTGTGCACGCGTGGATCTCGAACGGCCTCTGCGAGACGTGGTGTTCGAGGACGGCGAGGCACTGGATCGCACGGTCTACGCCCAGGCCGGGCTGTTCGCGGTCGAGGTCGCGCTGTTCCGGCTGGTGGAGTCCTGGGGTGTCACCCCGGACGTCCTGGTCGGTCATTCGATCGGTGAGCTGGCCGCCGCGCACTGCGCCGGGGTGCTGTCCCTGGACGACGCGTGCCGTTTGGTGTCGGCGCGTGGTCGTTTGATGGACGCGCTGCCGTCGGGCGGCGCGATGCTGGCCGTGGAGACGGCCGAGGACGGGCTGGAGCTGCCCGAGGGCGTGGACCTGGCGGCCGTGAACGGGCCCACCTCCCTGACCGTTTCCGGTGACGCCGACGCGATCGGCGCGCTGGAGGAGCGGCTGCGCTCCGAGAACGTACGGGTGAAGCGGCTGACCGTCTCGCACGCGTTCCATTCGCGTCTGATGGAGCCGATGCTCGACGGGTTCGCGGCGGTCGCGAAGTCGTTGACGTACCACGCCCCGACCATTCCCGTCGTCGCCACGGCACCCGGCGACATGGCGAGCCCGGACTACTGGGTCGGTCAGATCTGTGAGCCCGTCCGGTTCGCCGAGGCGATCGCCTCCCTCAGCGGCATACGTACGGCGCTGGAGCTTGGCCCTGCCGGCGTGCTCTCCGTCTTCGTACCGGAGCAGGTCGACACCCTGGCCGCCGTACCCGCGCTGCGCCCGGACCGCCCCGAGGCCACCACCCTCGTCCGCGCGCTGGCGCGCCTGCACACCCGTGGCGTCCCCGTCGAGTGGGGTCGGTATGTGTCGGGGCCTGGTGTGGGTCTGCCGACGTATGCGTTCCAGCGTGAGCGGTACTGGCTGGGGGTGGCGGAGGTCGCGGAGGTGGTGGCTTCCGGCGTTGGTGAGGATGAGGCGTTCTGGTCGGCGGTGGAGGCCGGTGACAGTGGGGCGCTGGCCGAGGTGCTGCGTGTGGGTGCTGGTGAGGTGGAGGCGGTGTTGCCGGCTCTGGCGGGCCGGCGGCGTGAGCGGGTGGAGCGTTCGCGGGCGGACGGGATGCGGTATCGCGTTTCGTGGCGGGTGGCGGACGACGTGGTCGGCGCTGTTTCGGGTCGTTGGCTCGTGGTGGGTACGGAGGGTGTGCCTGAGGAGCGGGTCGAGGCGTGTGTGGCGGCTTTGGCGGGCGGTGGTGCGGAGCCGTTCGTGGTGGTGTTGGACGATGGTGAGCTTGATCGTTGGGAGTTGGCTGCCCGGCTGACGGAGGAGGACGCGTTCGGGGGTGGTGTCGCTGGGGTGTTGTCTCTGGCGGCGCTGGATTGGCGTGTGGGTGTTGCGGGTGTGCCGGAGGCGTTGCCGGTGTCGGTGGCGTGGTCGCTGGCGCTTGTGCAGGCGTTGGGTGATGCGGAGATCGATGCGCCGTTGTGGTGCGTGACGTCGGGTGCTGTGTCGACGGGGCGTGCTGATGGTGTGGTGGATCCGGAGCAGGCTCAGGTGTGGGGTCTGGGGCGGGTCGCCGCGTTGGAGTTCCCGCAGCGTTGGGGCGGGTTGGTGGATCTTCCGGTGGTGCTGGACGAGCGTGCGGGCTCGCGTCTGGCACGGGTACTGGCCGGGTCCGAGGACCAGGTCGCCGTCCGGGCATCCGGCACCTACGCCCGCAGGCTCGTCCGTTCCGCAGCCCCCACCGGGGTAGCCGCCCGCTCCTGGCGGCCGCGCGGAACCGTACTCGTCACCGGCGGCACCGGCGGGCTCGGCTCGCGCGTGGCCACCTCGCTCGCCGAGGCCGGTGCCGAGCACCTGCTGCTGACCAGCAGGCGCGGCCCCGAGGCGTCGGGCGCGGACGAACTCGCCGCGTCCCTGGAGGCCCTGGGCTGCCGCGTCACCATCGCGGCCTGTGATGCCGCCGACCGTGACGCGCTGGCCGCGCTGCTCGTCGAGCACCCGGTCACGGGTGTGGTCCATGCGGCTGGTGTCGTGGACACGGTGCCGTTGGTGGGTGTCGGTCCGGAGCAGTTCGCGGAGGTGCTGCGGGCGAAGACGCTGGGTGCCCGGCACCTGGACGAACTGGTGCCCGAGGCCGACATGTTCGTACTGTTCTCGTCGATCGCCGGCGTGTGGGGCAGTGGCGGGCAGTCCGCGTACGCGGCGGCCAACGCCTACCTCGACGGTCTGGCCGAGCAGCGCCGGGCTCGTGGCCTGACCGCCACCTCGGTGGCCTGGGGACCCTGGGCCGAAGCCGGCATGCTGGTCGACGGCGAGGCGGAGGAGCACCTGCGCCGCCGCGGCCTCATCCCGCTCGACCCCGGTCTCGCCGTGACCGCGCTGGAGCAGGCGGTCACCCACGATCTCGGCTGCCTCACCTTCGCCGACCTCGACTGGCACCGCTTCTCCACCAGCTTCACCGCCGTCCGTCCGGCGCCGCTGTTCGGCGAACTCCCCGAGGCGGCCCGACGCGAGGCCGAGGTGGCGACCACCGCCCAGGGCACCCCGCTCCGGCGGCGCATCGCGGAACTCGGCGCGCAGCAGCGGGAGCGGGTCCTGCTGGCACTCGTACGCGACGAGGCGGCCGCCACCCTGGGCCACAGCGGCAGCGACGCCGTCGCACCGCTGCGAGCCTTCTCCGACCTCGGGTTCGACTCGCTGATGGCGGTGGAACTGCGGGGGCGGCTGAGCAACGCCACCGGCCTGGACCTGCCCGCCACCCTGGTCTTCGACCACCCCACCGCCCAGGACCTCACCACCCACCTCGGCGCCCTGCTCGTCGCGGACCTCCCGCCGGTGGCCGGGAGGGAGGAGGCCACCGCCGACGCCGTGGCCGTCCCCGCGGTCCCGGACGCCCGCGGCTCCCACGACGAGCCGCTGGCCGTGATCGGCATGAGCTGCCGCTTCCCCGGCGGAGTCCACTCGCCCGAGGACCTGTGGGACCTCGTCGCGGGAGGTGTCGACGCGGTCGGCGACTGCCCCGCGGAGCGCGGCTGGCCGCTGCAGTCCGCCGACGGCACCGGCGTGCCCCGCCCCCTCCAGGGCGGATTCCTGGACGACATCGCCTCCTTCGACGCCGGCCTGTTCAACATCTCGCCCCGCGAGGCCGTGATGATGGATCCGCAGCAGCGGCTGCTCCTCGAGACGGCCTGGGAGGTCTTCGAGCGCGCCGGCATCGACCCGCTCTCCCTGCGCGGCTCCCGTACCGGCGTCTTCGCGGGCGCCAACAACCACGACTACACCTCTCTGCCCGGCGAGACCCCGGAGGGCGGCGAAGGCTACCTGGCCACCGGCGGTTCGGCCAGCGTGCTCTCCGGCCGGATCTCCTACACGTTCGGCCTGGAGGGCCCGGCCGTCACCGTCGACACCGCCTGCTCGTCCGGCCTGGTGGCCCTGCACCTCGCGGGGCAGGCCCTGCGCCGAGGTGAATGCTCCCTGGCCCTGGCCGGCGGCGTGGTCACCATGTCCACCCCCGGCGTCTTCGCCGAGTTCGGCAAGCAGGACGCGATGGCGGCCGACGGTCGCTGCAAGGCGTTCTCCGACGAGGCCGACGGCACCGGCTGGGCGGAGGGCGCCGGCATCCTGCTGCTGGAGCGGCTCTCGGACGCCCGCCGCAACGGCCACCGGATCCTCGCGGTCGTCCGCGGCTCCGCCGTCAACCAGGACGGCGCCTCCAACGGCCTCACGGCCCCCAACGGCCCTTCCCAGCAGCGCGTCATCCGCGCCGCCCTCGCCGACGCGGGTCTCGCCCCCGCCGACGTGGACATGGTCGAGGCGCACGGTACGGGCACGAAGCTCGGCGACCCGATCGAGGCCCAGGCGCTGCTGGCCACCTACGGCCAGGGCCGAACGGACGACGAGCCGCTCTGGCTCGGCTCCATCAAGTCCAACATCGGTCACACGCAGGCCGCTTCGGGCATCGCGGGCGTCATCAAGGGAGCCATGGCGATGCGGGCGGGCCGGCTGCCGCGCACGCTCTTCGCCGACCGGCCCACCACCCAGGTCGACTGGACGACCGGAAACGTCAGGCTGCTCGCCGAGGAGCGGGCCTGGCCCGAGAGGTCCGCGCCGCGCCGCGTGGGCGTCTCGTCGTTCGGCATGAGCGGCACCAACGCCCACGTGATCCTGGAGCAGGCGCCCGCCGAAGAGGCCGTACGCGAAACCGCCGTGCCCGCGCCCTCGGCCCGGCCGGTGCCGTGGCTGCTCTCCGCCGACACCCCCGACGGGCTGCGCGACCAGGCCCGTCGACTCGCCGGCTCCGTACCGGCCACCCACGCGTCGGACGACCCGCTCGACCTGGCATGGACACTGGCCACCGCCCGCGCCACCCTCACCGAGCGCGCCGTCGTTCTCGGACCCGAAGGGCTGGCCGCCCTCGCCGAAGAAGGCGAGTCGCCGGAACTGCGCCGTGGCACTGCCCGCCAGACCGGCGCGCCCGTCTTCGTCTTCCCCGGGCAGGGCGCCCAGTGGACCGGCATGGCCGCCCGGCTCATCGACACCGAGCCGGCGTTCCGGGCACGGCTGGAGGAGTGCGAGCGCGCGCTCGCTCCGTACCTCGACTTCTCGCTCATCGCCGTGATCCGCGGCGAGGACCCGGTGCACGCGGGCGTGGACCGCGCCGACGTCGTACAGCCGCTGCTGTGGGCGGTGATGGTGTCGCTGGCCGAGCTGTGGCGCGCGTCGGGCGTCGAGCCCGCCGCCGTGATCGGCGCCTCCCAGGGCGAACTGGCCGCCGCCGTCGTGGCGGGTGCCATGGAGCTGCCGGACGCCGCGCGCGTCGTCGCCGCCCGCAGCCGGGCCATCGCCGACCAGCTGTCGGGCCGCAGTGGCCTGGTGTCCCTGCCGCTGACCGAGGCCGAGGCGGCGGAGCTGCTCGCCACTTCGGCCCAGCCGCTGTGGATCGCCGCGCTCAACGGCCCGCGGGCCACTGTGGTCGGCGGCGAGAACGCCGCACTGGAACGACTGGCCGCCGAGTGCGAGCGGCGCGGCGTGCGCGCGCGCCGCGTCGGCATCGACTACGCCTCGCACACGGTGCTGGTCGAGCCGCTCCGCCCGGTCTTCGAGGCGCTGCCCGAGACGCCCGCGGCCCTCGGCACCGTGCCGTTCTACTCGACGGTCACCGGCGCCGCACTGGACACCGCGGACCTGGACTGCGGCTACTGGTACCGCAACCTCCGCGACACCGTACGGCTGGACCAGGCCGTCCGCGCCGCCGTGGCCGACGGCCACACCACCTTCCTGGAGATCAGCCCGCACCCCGTGCTCACCCCGGGCATCGCCGAGACCCTCGACGACACCGACACCCCGGGCGCGGTGCTCACGACCCTGCGCCGCGGCGAGGACGACGACCACCGCTGGGCGCTGGCGCTCGCCGAGGCGCACTGCGCGGGTGTCGACGTGGACTGGCCCGGCGTGCTCGGCGGCCCGGCCGGCCGGAGCGTTCTCGACCTGCCCACCTACCCGTTCCAGCACCGGCGTTACTGGCCGGACATCCGCCCCGCCGCCGATGTCGCCGCCGCCGGACTGTCCGGCGTACGGCACCCGCTGCTCGGCGCGGCGGCACCGCTGGCCGGCGGCGGCACGCTGTGGACGGGCAGGCTGTCGACGGCCACCCACCCCTGGCTCGCCGACCACACCATCGGGGACACGGTGCTGCTGCCCGGCACCGCCTTCGTGGAACTGGCCCTGCACGCGGGCCTCGACGGCCTGGACGAACTCACCCTCCAGGCGCCTCTGGCGATACCCGCCGACGAGGGTGTGACGCTCCAGATGCTCGTGGGGGAGGCCGCCGAGGACGGCCACAGGCCCGTCACCGTCTCCGCCCGTCCCGAGACGGCGGGCGACGCGGGCGAAGCGGGCCCGGCATGGACCACGCACGCCACCGGCTTCCTCGCCGACGGCTCCGCCGACGGGGCGCCCGAGCCCGGCACGCCCGCCCCGTGGCCGCCCGCCGGAGCCGTACCGGTTCCCGTCGACGGCTGCTACGAGGCCCTGGCCTCCGCCGGCTACTCCTACGGGCCGGTCTTCCAGGGGCTGAAGGCGCTCTGGCGCGCCGGGGACGACCTCTGCGCCGAGGTCGCGCTCCCCGACGGGGCGCGCGCGGACGCCGAGCGCTTCGGCCTGCACCCCGCGCTCTTCGACGCCGCCCTGCACGCGGCGGGGGTGGGCGGACTGCTCGCCCGGACCGGCCTGCTCCCGTTCGCCTGGGAGGGCGTCCGGCTGCACGCGACGGGCGCCGACACCCTGCGGGTGCGGCTCTCGCCGGCGGGCCGGGACGCCATCTCGCTCGTGGCCACCGACGCCGCCGGGAACCCCGTCGCCGACGTCGCCTCCCTCACCCTGCGGCCGGTCGACGCCGACGCGCTGCGCCGGGCGGCCCGCGCCGCGGACCTCGACGTACTCCACCGCGTGGACTGGGCGCCCGCCGCCGAGGGACCGGCCCTCCCGCTGGTCCTCGTCGGCCCGCCGCCCGCCGCCCTCGCGTCGCTCGCGGCCACCCGGTACGACGACCTGGACGCGCTCGGCGCCGCGGTCGACGCGGGCAAGCGGCTGCCGGAGGCCGTCCTGTGGTGCGGCTCCCGGCCCGGTGACGAGGAATCCGGCCACGCGGCCGACTCCACCGCCGCGCATCCGGCCGACACCGACACGCTGCACGCCGCCGTCCACGAGGCGCTGCACGCCGCCCAGACCTGGCTGGCCGACGCGCGCTTCTCCGGCTCCCGGCTCGCCGTGCTGACGGCACGCGCGGTCGCCGTCGGCGCGGGCGAGGGCGTCCCCGACCTCGCGGGCGCCGCCGTGCACGGCCTGCTGCGCTCGGCGCAGAGCGAGCACCCGGACCACTTCGCCCTGATCGACGTGGACGGCCACCCCGACTCGGCCGCCGCCCTGGCCGCCGCGCTCGGCTCCACGGAGCCGCAGCTCGCGATCCGCGCGGGCGCCCTGCTCGCGCCCCGGCTGGCCCGTGGCACCGGCCCGGCCCCTGCCGGGGAGCCGGTGCCCGGCACCCGCCTCGACACCACCGGCGAAGGCACCCTGGAGAACCTGGCGTTCGTGCCCGCCCCCGAGGCCCTCGCCGACCTCGGCCCCACCCAGGTCCGGGTCGCCATGCGCGCCGCAGGCGTCAACTTCCGCGACGTGGTGATGGCCCTCGGCATGGTCCCCGGCCAGCGCGGCATGGGCACCGAGGGCGCCGGTGTGGTCCTGGAGACGGGCGCCGACGTCACCGACCTCGCCCCCGGCGACCGTGTCTTCGGCCTGTTCGCCGGGGCCTTCGGGCCCACCGCGGTCACCGACCGGCGGGTGCTGGCGCGCATGCGGCCGGAGTGGACCTACGCCGAGGCGGCCTCCGTACCCACTCCCTTCCTCACGGCCTACTACGGGCTGGTGGACGTCGCCGACGTCACCGCGGGCGAGACCGTCCTCGTCCACGCGGCGGCGGGCGGCGTCGGCATGGCGGCCGTGCAGCTCGCCCGCCACCTCGGCCTGGAGACCCACGGCACCGCCTCCCCCGGCAAGTGGGGCGCCACCGGCCTGCCCGACGGGCGGCTGTCCTCCTCCCGGACCACGGACTTCGAGGACCGGGTGCGCGAAGCCACCCGCGGACGCGGCGTGGACGTGGTGCTGAACTCGCTGGAGGGTCCGTTCATCGACGCCTCGCTGCGTCTGCTCGCCCCCGGCGGCCGGTTCGTCGAGATGGGCAAGACGGACATCCGCGACGGTCAGCAGGTCAGCGCCGCCCACCCGGGCACGCACTACGACGTCTTCGACCTCATGAGCACCGACCGGGGCCGGATCGCGGAGATCTTCACCGAGATCATCGACCTGTTCGAGCAGGGCGTCCTGGAGCTCCTGCCGCTCACCGCCTGGGACCTGCGGGACGCCGCCGAGGCGTTCCGGTTCATGGGCCGCGGCCGGCACATCGGCAAGAACGTGCTCACCCTGCCCGCCGCCCCCGACCCGGACGGCACGGTCCTCATCACCGGCGGCACCGGAGCGCTGGCGGGCCTGCTCGCCCGCCACCTGGTCGCCGAACACGGCGTACGGCATCTGGTGCTGGCCAGCCGCAGCGGCCCGGCCGCGCCCGGCGCGGACCGGCTCGCCGCCGAACTCGCCGAGGCCGGGACCGCCGTACGCATCGAGGCCTGCGACGTCGCCGACCGCGACGCGCTCACCGCCCTGCTGGCGAGCCTCGACCGCCCGCTCACCGGCGTCGTCCACGCCGCCGGGATCCTCGACGACGGGGTGCTCGACGCGCTCACCCCGGAGCGCGCCGACCGGGTCCTGACCCCCAAGGCGGACGCGGCCCTGCTCCTCGACGAACTGACGGCCGATCAGGATCTGGCGTTCTTCGTGCTGTTCTCCTCGGCCGCCGCGACCTTCGGGTCCGCCGGGCAGGCGAGCTACGCCGGCGCCAACGCCGTCCTCGACGCCCTGGCCCACCGCCGCCGGGTCCGCGGACTGGCAGGCCAGTCCCTGGCCTGGGGTTTGTGGGACACCGAGGACGGCATGGCGGGCGGCCTCGGCCGCCGCGAGCGCGACCGGGCCGCGACGGCCGGTGTGATCGGCGCGGAACAGGGCATGGCGCTGTTCGACGCCGCCCGCGCCCTGCCGCACGCCCACCTGGTGCCCGTCGCCCTCGACCTCGCACGGCTGCGCGAAGAGGCGAAGGGCCAACCGGTGCCCGCGCTGCTGCGCGGCCTGGTCCGCGCCCCCGTCGAGCGCACCCGGGCCGGCGCCGCGGCCCCCCGCGACCTGGCCGCCGACCTCGCCCGGCTCCCGGAGCCCGAGCAGCGGCGCACCGTCCTCGACCTCGTACGCGCACACGCCGCCGCCGTCCTCGGCTACGACGGCCCCGACGCGGTCGCCGCCGATCACGCCTTCACCAAGCTCGGCTTCGACTCACTCACCGCCGTGGAACTGCGCAACCGGCTCACCAAGGCGACCACACTGCGGCTGCCCGCCGGCCTGGTCTTCGACCACCCCACACCGACCGCGCTCGCCGCGCACCTGTGGGCCGAACTGGCCGGGTCCACCGACCCGGCGCAGGCGGACACGGCCGACGTACTGGCCGGACTCGACCGGCTGGAAGCCGCCGTCGGCCGACTCACCGTGGCCGGGGCCGACAGCCCGGCGGTCGCCGACCGGCTGCGCGCGCTGCTGGCCCGGGTGACCGAGGGCGACACGGACCCGGCAGGCGTGAAGACCGCCGTCGCCGACCGGCTCGAGGACGCCTCGGCATCCGACGTCTTCGACTTCATCGACAAGGAGCTGGGACTGTCGTGACCTCCCGCCGGACGGCCGACCGCACCGAACCCGCGCAGGGACCGGGCATGGCAGACGATCAGAAACTTCTCCAGTACCTCAAGCGCGTCACCGCCGACCTCGCCGAGACACGGCAGCGGCTGGCAGAGGCGGAGGGCCGGGAGCGCGAGCCGCTCGCCGTCGTCGGCACGGCCTGCCGCTACCCGGGCGGCGCCGACAACCCCGAAGGACTGTGGGAACTCGTCCGCGAGGGCCGGGACGCCATCGGCGACCTGCCCGCCGCGCGCGGCTGGGGCGTGCCCGGCGGACCCGACGCGCTGCCCGCCCTCAAGGGCGGCTTCATCGACGACGCGGACCGCTTCGACGCCGCACTGTTCGGGATCAGCCCCCGCGAGGCGCTCACCATGGACCCCCAGCAGCGCGTGCTGCTGGAGACCGTGTGGCAGGCGCTGGAGCGGGCGGGCATCCCGCCGCTCTCCCTGCGCGCCACCCGGACCGGGGTGTTCGTCGGCGCCGGGTCCTCCGGCTACGGCGGGGGAGCGCGGCCGCCCGAGGGCTCCGAGGGCCACCTGATGACCGGCATGGCGGGCAGCGTCCTGTCCGGCCGGATCTCCTACACCTTCGGGTTCGAGGGCCCGGCCTTCACCGTCGACACCGCGTGCTCGTCGTCCCTCGTCGCCGTGCACCAGGCCGCCCGCGCCCTGCACAGCGGTGAGTGCGACCTCGCCGTCACCGCCGGTGTCGCGGTCCTCGCCGACCTCGGCATGTTCGGCGAGTTCGGCCGCCACGGCGGCCTCTCCCCCGACGGCCGCTGCAAGTCGTTCGGCGCGGGAGCCGACGGCACCGGCTGGTCCGAGGGAGCGGGCGTGGTCCTGCTGGAGCGGCTCTCCGACGCGCGGGCCAACGGCCACCACGTCCACGCCGTCCTGTGCGGGTCCGCCGTCAACTCCGACGGCTCCACCAACGGGCTGACCGCTCCCAACGGCCGCGCTCAGCGCGCCGTGATCCGCGCCGCGCTCGCCGACGCCCGGCTGCTGCCCTCCGAGGTGGACGCCGTCGAGGCGCACGGCACCGGCACCCGGCTCGGAGACCCGATCGAGGCGGAGGCGCTGCTCGGCATGTACGGCCAGGGCCGGGAGGAACCGCTCTGGCTCGGCTCGGTGAAGTCGAACATCGGCCACGCGCAGGCCGCCGCGGGCATGGCAGGGCTGATCAAGATGATCGAGGCGCTGCGCCACGGCGTGCTGCCCCGCACCCTGCACGCCGCGGAACCGTCACCGCACATCGACTGGTCGACGGGCGCCGTACGCCTGCTGGACGAGGAACGACCGTGGGCCCCGGCCGGGCGGCCGCGGCGCGCCGGCATCTCGTCGTTCGGGCTGAGCGGCACCAACGCCCACGTCATTCTCGGCGAGGCACCCGCCCCCGACCCCGGCGCCGCCGTGCCCGCCGCTTCCCCCGTTGCCGCCCCCACCGTGGTGCCCTGCCCGGTCTCCGGCCGCACGGCCGAGGCGCTCGCCGAGCAGGCGCGGCGGCTCGGCGCCGAACTCGACGCGCAGCCGGACCTGGATCTGCTGGACATCGGCCGTACGCTCGCCACCACCCGCTCGCCGCTGGAGCACCGCGCCGTCGTGCTGGCCGGCGACCGCGCGGACCTCGCCGCCGGCCTCTCCGCACTGGCCGCGGGCCGCACCCTGGCCGGCCTCGTCCGCGGCGAGGCCACCGGGGACGCCCGCCTGGTGCTCCTCTTCACCGGCCAGGGCTCCCAGCGCACCGGGATGGGACGCGAACTCCACTCCGCCTTCCCGGTGTTCGCCGACGCCTTCGACGCGGTCTGTGCCCGCCTGGACTCCGCGACGGGCCCCGGCCTGCGAGAACTCGTCTTCGGCGACGGCGATTCCGAGGACGGTGGCGCGCTCGACCGCACGGTCCACGCCCAGGCCGGGCTCTTCGCGCTCGAGGTGGCGTTGTTCCGGCTGCTCGAGTCCTGGGGGACGGCCCCCGACCACCTCGTCGGCCACTCTGTCGGAGAACTGGCCGCCGCCCACGTCGCCGGAGTCCTCTCCCTCGACGACGCCTGCACGCTCGTCGCGGCCCGCGGCCGGCTCATGCAGGCACTGCCCGACGGCGGCGCGATGCTGGCCGTGCAGACCTCCGAGGACGCGCTGGAGCTGCCCGACGGGGTGGACCTCGCCGCCGTGAACGGGCCCGCGTCGGTGACGGTCTCGGGCGACGCGGACGCGATCGCCGCACTGGAGGAGCGGCTGCGTTCGCAGGGCGTCCGGGTCAAGCGGCTCACCGTCTCCCACGCGTTCCACTCCCACCTGATGGAGCCGATGCTCGACGACTTCGCGGCCGTCGCCCGGTCGCTGACGTACCACCCGCCGACGTTGCCCGTCGTCTCCACCCTGACCGGCGGCCCGGTGAACGCGGACACCCTGTGCGACCCGCGCTACTGGGTCCGTCAGGTCCGCGAGACCGTACGATTCGCCGACGCGGTGTCCTGGACCCACGACCACGGCGCCGGCGTCTTCCTGGAGCTGGGCCCCGGCGGCACCCTCGCCGCCGCCGCCCGCGACAGCCTGCCGGCACCGGGTGTCTCGGGCGGCCCGACGGTGACCGCCACGCTCCGCCCCGGACGCCCCGAACCGGAGACCCTGCTCAGCGCCCTCGCCGCCGCCCACACGGCGGGCGCGGCCGTCGACTGGCAGGCCGTCTTCGACTGCTGGGGCGGGCGGCGGATCCCGCTGCCCACCTACGCCTTCCACCGCGACCGCTACTGGGTGGAGCCCGGCACCGCCGCCCCCGCCGACCCGGTCGCCACCACCGCCGACCCGGCCGCGGATCGGTTCTGGAACGCCGTCGAGCAGGCCGACGCCGGCCTGCTCGCCGAGACGGTGGGCCTGCCCGATGCGGCCGCCGTCGAACCGCTGCTCCCCGCCCTCACCCGCTGGCGGAACGACCACCGCAACCGCGTCCGCGCCGACTCGCTGCGCTACCGGGTGACCTGGCGGCCGCTCACCGGCCTCACTCCGGTGACGGCCGGCGGCCACTGGCTGACCGTGCTGCCCGCCGAGCGCCGCCCCGACCCCTTGACGGCCGCTGTACCGGCCGCGCTGCGCGACGCCGGCGCCCTGGTCACCGAACTGCCCGTCGGCCTCCTCACGCAGACCGACCGGGGAGAACTCGCCGAGCTCCTGAAGGAGTCCGCCGCCGCCGACGGCCCGTACACCGGCGTGGTGTCGCTGCTCGGCCTGGAAGACACCCCGTCCGCCACCCACCCCGCGCTGTCCGCGGGCCTGGCCGGGACCGTCCTGCTCACCCAGGCCGCCGGCGACGCCGGGATCGAGGCGCCGCTGTGGGCGCTGACCCGCGGCGCCGTCGCCATCGGCTCCGCCGAGCAGGTCGGCAGCCCGCGCCAGGCCGCGCTGTGGGGCTTCGGACGGGTCGCGGCCCTCGAACACCCCGGCCGCTGGGGCGGACTGATCGACCTGCCCGACGCCCTCGACGAGACGTCGGCCGCCCTGCTGGTGGCCCTCCTCACCGGCACGACGGGCGAGGACCAGACCGCTCTGCGCCCCTCGGGCGCCTTCGCCCGGCGCGTCGCGCCCGCCCTGGCCGCCGACCCGGACGGCACCGGCCCCTGGCGCCCGGACGGCACCGTTCTCATCACCGGCGGCACCGGCGCGCTCGGTGTCCGCACGGCACGGCTCCTCGCCGAACGGGGCGCCAGCCACGTGGTGCTGGCCGGACGTCGCGGCCCGGAAGCACCGGGCATGGCCGACCTCGCCGCCGAACTCGCGCCCGCCACCCGGGTCACCGCCGTCGCCTGCGACGTCACCGACCGTACGGCGATGGCGGCCCTCCTCGCCGAGCACGACGTGCGCGCGGTCGTGCACGCCGCCGGCGTGACCGGCACCGAGGCGCTGGAGAGCACCGGCCTCGACACGTTCGCCGACGTCCTCGACGCCAAGGTGCGCGGTGCCGAGGTGCTCGACGAACTCCTCTCCGACGCCTCGCACGTCGAACGCTTCGTGCTCTTCTCCTCCGTAGCCGGCGTGTGGGGCAGCGGCGGGCAGAGCGCGTACGCCGCCGCCAACGCCCACCTCGACGCCCTGGCCGAGCGCCGCCGCGCCGCCGGGCTGCCCGCCACCTCGGTCGCCTGGGGCCCCTGGGACGAGGCCGGCATGGCCGCGAGCGACGACGTCCGCGCGCACCTCGCCCGGCGCGGCCTTCCGCCCATGGAACCCGCGGTGGCCACCACCGCGCTGGCCACCGCCCTCGACCACGACGAGACCGCCCTGGTCGTCGCCGACGTCGACTGGCAGCGCTTCTCCTCCGCCTTCCAGGTCTCCCGGCCCACCCGCCTCTTCGGCGAGATCCCGGAGGCCGCCAAGACGGTGGCCGTCACCGCCGCCGACCCCGCGGCGCTCCGCGCCGACTGGGCCCGGACACTGGCCGAGTTGCCCGCGCGGGACCGCTCCACCCCCCTGATCGAGATGGTCCGTGAGGAGACCGCCGCTGTGCTCGGGCACCCGTCCGTGGACCCGGTCGGCGTCCGTACGGCCTTCCGCGACCTGGGCGTGGACTCGCTGACCGCCGTCGAACTGCGCGACCGGCTGGCCGCCCGCACCGGCCTGGCCCTCCCCGCGGGCCTGGTCTTCGACCACTCCCGGCCCGGCACGCTCGGCGAGCACCTCGCCGCCCGGCTGGGCGAGGACGCGCCGACGCCGTCGGCCCCGCTGGTACGGGCCCCGGTGGCCGACGACGACCCCGTCGCCGTGGTCGGCATCGGCTGCCGCTTCCCCGGCGGCGTACGGACCCCGGAGGACTTCTGGCAGCTGATCGCCCGGGGCGAGGACGCCGTCACCCCCTTCCCCACCGACCGCGGCTGGGACCTCGGGGCGCTCCTCGACACGGCGGGTGACGCCCCGGTGGCCGGCTTCGGCGGCTTCATCGACGACGTGGCGGGCTTCGACGCCGGCATGTTCGGCATCTCGCCCCGCGAGGCGCTGGCCATGGACCCGCAGCAGCGGCTGCTCCTGGAGACCGCGTGGGAGGCCGCCGAACGGGCCGGGGTCGCCCCCGGTTCCCTGCACGGCAGCGACACCGGCGTCTTCGTCGGCAGCAACGGCCAGGACTACGGCTACCTGCTGCTCGGCTCCGGTGAGAACGTCGAGGGACACCTGACCGCGGGCGTCACCGGCGCGGTCCTCTCCGGCCGACTCTCGTACACCCTCGGCCTGGAAGGCCCCGCGGTGACCGTCGACACGGCCTGCTCCTCCGGCCTCGTCGCCGTCCACCTGGCCCTGCGCGCCCTGCGCGACGGCGAATGCTCCCTGGCTCTGGCCGGCGGCGTGTCGGTGATGACCACTCCCGGCCCGTTCACGGAGTTCAGCACCCTCGGGGGCCTCGCCCCCGAAGGCCGCTGCAAGTCGTTCGCCGACGGCGCCGACGGCACCGGATGGGGCGAGGGCGCCGCCATGCTGCTGCTGGAACGCCTCTCCGACGCCCGTCGCAACGGCCACCCGGTCCTCGCCGTGCTGCGCGGCAGCGCCATCAACCAGGACGGCGCCTCCAACGGGCTGTCCGCGCCCAGCGGCCCCGCCCAGCAGCGGGTGATCCGAGCCGCGCTCGCCTCCGCCGGCCTCGCCCCCGCCGAGGTGGACGCCGTCGAGGCGCACGGCACCGGCACCGCGCTCGGCGACCCGATCGAGGCGGAGGCACTGCTCGCAGCCTACGGACAGGACCGCGCCGAGCCGCTGTGGACCGGCAGCGTGAAGTCCAACATCGGCCACACCCAGGCCGCCGCCGGCATCGCCGGCATCATCAAGATGGCCCTGGCGATGCGCCACGGACTGCTGCCCCGCACCCTGCACGTGGACAGGCCGACCACCAAGGTGGACTGGTCCGCCGGGGACGTCGCGCTCCTCACCGAGGCCCGCCCCTGGCCGGACACCGGCAGGCCGCGGCGCGCGGGCGTCTCCTCCTTCGGCGTCAGCGGCACCAACGCACACGTCGTCCTGGAGGCCCCCGCCGCCGAGGACATCGCCCCCGACACCGGAGCCGACACCGCCCCCGGCCCCGACGTCGCGCCCGGCACCGGCACCGTACTCCCGCTCGTGCTCTCCGCCCGTACCCCCAAGGCCCTGCGCGCCCAGGCAGCCGCCCTGCACACCCACCTGGCCGGCCGGCCGGAGAGCGGCGCACCGCGGGCGACCGAGGACGACGGGGCCGCAGTCGCCGACACCGCGTTCACCCTGGCCACCGCCCGCACCGCCATGGACCACCGCGCCGTGGTCGTCGGCACCGACCGGCACCAACTCCTCGACGCCCTCGACGCCATGGCCGCCGACCGGCCGCACCCGGCCGCCGTCACCGGCCGCGACACCACCCCGAAGGTGGCGTTCGTCTTCCCGGGCCAGGGCACCCAGTGGGAGGGAATGGCGGCCGAACTGCTCGACGAGTCACCGGCGTTCGCGGCACGGTTCGAGGAGTGCGCGCACGCCCTCGCCCCGCACGTCGACTTCGTGCCCGCCGACGTGCTCCGCCGCCGGCCCGGTGCCCCCGGCCTGGAGCGCGTGGACGTCGTCCAGCCGCTGCTGTGGGCCGTGATGGTGTCGCTCGCCGAGGTGTGGCGGACGCACGGCGTCACCCCCTCCGCGGTCATCGGCCACAGCCAGGGCGAGATCGCCGCCGCCGTCGTCGCCGGCGCGCTGTCCCTGGCCGACGGCGCCGCCGTGGTGGCCCTGCGGGCCAAGGCGCTCACCCAGGTCGCAGGACAGGGCCGGATGCTGGCGGTGGCGCTGCCCGCCGACCGCGCCGAGGATCGTCTGGCCCCCTATGCCGGCCGGATCTCCCTCGCCCTGGTCAACGGCCCCCGCTCGGCCGTGGTCTCCGGCGAGCCGGTCGCCCTGGCGGAGCTGGAGGCCCAGCTCGCCGCCGACGGCGTACGGTGTCAGTGGCTGCCCTTCGACTACGCCGCGCACTCCGCGCAGATGGAGGCCGTCCGCACCGGCGTCACCGGCGCGCTGACCGCCGTGGCCAACACCCCGCGCACCTCCGAGGTGCCCTTCTACTCGTCGCTCACCGGCGACCGCTTCGACACCGCGGGCGCCGACGCCGAGTACTGGTTCACCGGTCTCCGTGAGACCGCCCGCTTCGACCGGGCCGCCACCGCCGCGCTCCGCGACGGCCACACCCTCCTGATCGAGGTCGGCCCGCACCCCGTGCTCACCGCCGCGATCCAGGAGACCGCCGCCGAGGCGGGCCGTACCGTGGCCGCCCTGGGCACCCTGCACCGCGGCCGGGGCGGCCGCGAACGGCTGCTGACGAGCCTGGCCGAGGCCCACGTCCTGGGCGCCCCGGTCGACTGGCGCACGGCACTGGAGCCCTGGCCCGGCGCCCGCCTCACCGACCTGCCCACCTACCCCTTCCAGCGCACCCGTTACTGGCCCAAGGCACGCGGCGCCGACCCGGCCACCGCGCCGGCGGCCACCGCCTCACCGGCCGAGTCCCGCTTCTGGGCGGCCGTCGACGACGGGGACACCGAGGCCGTGGCCACCACCGCGGGCCTGGACGCGGCAGACCTCGCACCCCTGCTGCCCGCCCTCTCGGCCTGGCACCGCGACACCCGCGCACAGGAGACCGTCGCCGCCTGGCGGTACCACGTCACCTGGAACGCCCTGGAGGAGCAGCCCGCGCCCTCCTGCTCCGGGCGCTGGCTGGTGGTGGCCCCCGACTCCGCCGCCACCACTGCCGACGCCTGCCGCGCCGCCCTCACCGAACGCCAAGGCGAGACCGACGTACTCCTCGTCGATCCCGCCGACACCGACGCGACCGAACTCGCGGACCTGCTCCGCGACCACGTCGCCCCCGGCGAACGGCTGCGGGGCGTGGTCTCCCTGCTCGCCCTGGACGAGACACCCTGCACCGGCCACCCGGTGCTCACCGCCGGACTGGCCGCGACCCTCCACCTGCTGCACGCCGCCCTCGACACCGAGCCCGGCCCGCTGTGGACGCTCACCGCGGGCGCCGTCGGCACCGGCGACGACGAGGCGCCCGTCAGCCCCGACCAGGCCGCCGCCTGGGGCCTCGGCAGGGTCGCCGCCCTCGAACACCCCGGCCACTGGGGCGGTCTGATCGACCTGCCCGCCCACGGCCTGGACGGCGACCCGCGCCTGGCCGCCCGGCTCGCGGCCGCCCTGACCCGCACGGACGGCGAGGACCAGATGGCCCTCCGCGCCCGCGGCACCTACGGACGGCGGCTGCGGCACGCCGAGACCACCCCCGTACCGCCCGGCACCGGATGGCGGCCCACGGGCACCGCCCTGATCACCGGTGGCACCGGAGCCATCGGCGGCCACGTCGCCCGCTGGCTGGCCACCGAGGGAGCCGAACACGTCGTGCTGCTCAGCCGGCGCGGACCCGACGCCCCCGGCGCGCTCGACCTCACCGCCGAACTCACCGCGCTGGGCGCCCGCGTCACCGTCCGCGCCTGCGACCTCCAGGACCGCGCCGA
Source organism: Streptomyces akebiae (assembly GCF_019599145.1). Lineage (NCBI taxonomy): Bacteria > Bacillati > Actinomycetota > Actinomycetes > Kitasatosporales > Streptomycetaceae > Streptomyces > Streptomyces akebiae. Next base: position 192,736 of record NZ_CP080648.1, read on the forward strand.
GGTCGCCCGCACCCTCGCGGAGCTGGCCGACGACGGTGTCACCGTCCGGACCGTCATGCACACCGCAGGCCTGGGGGAGCTCGCCCCCCTCGCCGACACCGGCGTCGCGGACCTAGCCCGCCTGATGGGCGGCAAGGCGGCCGGCGCCCGGTACCTCGACGAACTGCTCGACCCGACGGAACTCGACGCCGTCGTCCACTTCTCGTCCGTCTCCGCGGTCTGGGGCGTCGGAAGCCACGGCGCGTACGCCGCGGCCAACGCCTACCTCGACACGCTCGCCGAACTCCGCAGCCACGAGGGCGCTCCCGTCCGCTCCGTCGCCTGGGGGCCGTGGGACGGCGGTGGCATGGTCGAGGCCGGCGCCGCCGAGCTGATGCAGCGCCGCGGCATCCCCCTGCTGCGGCCCGGCCCCGCCATGGTCGCGCTGCGCCAGGCACTGGACGCACGCGAACCGGCGGTGGCCGCGGCCGAGGTGGACTGGGCGAGCTTCGTGCCCTCCTTCACCGCGCTGCGCCCCAGCCCGCTCCTGACCGACCTGCCCGAGGTGCGCGCGCTGACGTCCGGCCGGCCGGACGAGGACGCCACGGACGGTACGGCCGGTGCCGAGGAAGGGCTGCGTGCCCGGCTGGCCACGCTGTCCGCGGTGGAACGCGGGCGCGCCGTGGTGGAGCTGGTACGGACGCACGCCGCCGTCGCACTCGGCCATACCGGAGCCGAGGAGATCGAGCCCGAACGCACCTTCCGCGACCTCGGCATCGACTCGCTCACCGCCGTCGCCCTGCGCGACCGGCTGACCGCCGCTACCGGACTGGCCCTGCCCGCCACGCTCGTCTTCGACCAGCCGACGCCCGTCGCGCTGGCGGAGCACCTGGGCGGCCTGCTGCTGCCGGAAGAACCGGAGGACGCCGCCGAGGCCCTGCCGTCGGCGGACGAACTCGACCGGCTGGAAGCGGCGCTCGCCCGCCGCGCCGACGACGACCTCGACCGGGTCCGGATCGTGATGCGACTGGAGTCGCTGCTGTCCCGGACCCGCAACGGGCCCGCTGCCGCCGCGTCCGCCGATGTCACGGCCGACGGCGACGGATCCGCCGACGCGGCACTGGCCGACCGGCTCGGCAATGCCACGAACGACGAACTGTTCGCCCTGGTGGAGAGGGACCTGGGACTCAAGTGAACGCCGCCGCCCCGAGGGCCCTCAGGAGAACACGATGACCGACGAAGCCGCCACGAGCCCCACCGAGCGCAAACTCCGCGACTACCTGGGCCGGGTGATCGCCGAACTGCACGACACCCGCAGGCAGTTGCGCGAGGTCGGCACCCGGGACCCGGAGCCCATGGCCGTCGTGGCGATGGCCTGCACCCTCCCCGGCGGCGTGCGCTCGCCCGACGACCTGTGGCGGCTGCTCGCCGCGGGCGGGGACGGCGTCACGCCCTTCCCCGACGACCGGGGCTGGGACGACACGCCACTGGCGGCGGCCGACGGCGTCGCCGACGCCACGGCCTCCCAGGGCGGCTTCCTCCACGAAGCGAGCATGTTCGACCCCGCGTTCTTCGGCATCAACCCGCGCGAGGCGCTGGCCATGGACCCGCAGCAGCGGCTGATCCTGGAGGCGGCCTGGGAGACGATGGAGCGGGCGGGCATCCACCCCGGCACGCTGCGCGGCAGCCGCACCGGCGTCTTCGTCGGCACGAACGGGCAGGGTTACGGCAACGGCATGCAGGCGGGCCTGGCCGGCACCGAGGGCTACCAGCTCACCGGCGCCGCCACGTCCGTACTCTCCGGCCGCATCGCCTACACGATGGGCCTGGAGGGTCCCGCGGTCAGCGTGGACACCGCGTGCTCCTCGTCGCTGAGCGCCCTGCACCTGGCCATGCAGGCGATCCGCAACGGCGACTGCTCCCTCGCCTTCGTCGGTGGCGTCACCGTCATGCCGCACCCGGTCGGCTTCCACGAGTTCAGCCGCCAGAGCGGCCTGGCCTCCGACGGCCGCTGCAAGGCGTTCTCCGCCGACGCCGACGGCATGGGCATGGCCGAGGGCGTCGCGATGATCCTCGTGGAGAAGCTCGCCGACGCGCGGGCCGCCGGTCACCCGGTGCTCGCCGTGGTCCGTGGCTCCGCCGTCAACCAGGACGGCGCCTCCAACGGTCTCACCGCCCCCAGCGGTCCCGCCCAGGAGCGCGTCATCCGCGCCGCCCTCGCCAACGCGCGCCTGACCCCCGACCAGATAGACGTGGTCGAGGCGCACGGCACCGGCACCGCGCTGGGCGACCCGATCGAGGCACAGGCGCTGCTGGCGACGTACGGCCGCGACCGCGCGCAGCCGCTCTGGCTCGGCTCGCTGAAGTCCAACATCGGGCACACCCAGTCCGCCGCCGGAGTCGCCAGCGTCATCAAGATGGTGCTGGCGCTGGGGCACGGCATGCTGCCCCGTACGCTCCACGCCGACGTGCCCACCCCGCACGTGGACTGGTCCTCCGGCAACATCGAACTCCTCACCGCACAGCGCCCCTGGGAGCCGGGCGAGCGCCCGCGCCGGGCGGCCGTCTCGTCCTTCGGCATCAGCGGCACCAACGCCCACGTGATCCTGGAGGAGGCGCCCCCCGCCGCGACGGCGCCGGCCACCGTGCGCCGCACCGGCCCCGGCGTGGTGCCCGTGCCGGTCTCCGGGCGCACCGCGCAGGCCCTGTCCGCGCAAGCGGCGCAGCTGCGCGGCTTCCTGGACGAAGCGCGGGAGAACTCCGCCGCCCCCGTCGAACTCGTCGATCTCGCCTACTCTCTCGGCGCGACCCGTCAGTCCCACGAGCACCGCGGTGTCGTCCTCGCCTCGAACCCGGAGGACATCCAGGCCGGCCTGCGCTCCGTCGAGGAGGGCACGGCCGGTCCCGGTGTCCTCACCGGAGCCGTGCGGCCGGGGCTGACCGCCTTTCTGTTCTCGGGTCAGGGTGCGCAGTACGTCGGCATGGCGCGCGAGCTGTACGAGGCGTTCCCGGTGTTCGCCGACGCTTTCGACGCGGTGTGTGCGCGGGTGGACCTCGAACTGCCTTTGCGCGAGGTGGTGTTCGGGGAGGATGCGGAGCTGTTGGACCGGACGGTCTACACGCAGCCTGCGCTGTTCGCGGTCGAGGTGGCGCTCTTCCGGCTGGTGGAGTCCTGGGGTGTGACCCCGGACGTGCTGGTGGGTCATTCGATCGGCGAGCTGGCCGCCGCGCACTGCGCCGGAGTGCTGTCCCTGGACGACGCGTGTGCTCTCGTCTCGGCGCGTGGTCGTTTGATGGACGCGCTGCCGTCGGGCGGTGCGATGCTGGCCGTGGAGACGGCCGAGGACGGGCTGGAGCTGCCCGAGGGCGTGGACCTGGCGGCCGTGAACGGGCCCATGTCGGTGACGGTTTCCGGTGACGCCGACGCGATCGGCGCGCTGGAGGAGCGGCTCCGGGCAGAGAACGTACGCGTCAAGCGGCTCACCGTCTCCCACGCGTTCCACTCGCATCTGATGGAGCCGATGCTCGACGAGTTCGCGACCGTCGCGGAATCGTTGACGTACCACGCCCCGACGGTCCCGGTCGTCGCCACGGCGCCCGGAGACCTGGCGACCCCGGATTACTGGGTCGGCCAGATCCGTGAGCCCGTCCGCTTCGCGGACGCGGTCGCCCCTCTCACCGACGTGCGGGTCTTCCTCGAACTCGGGCCGGACGGGGTGCTGTCCGCGCTCGTTCCGTACCTGCACGACAGCACGCCCGCCGTCCCCCTGCTGCGTCGTGACCGGGACGACACCGAGTCCGTGCTCACCGCCCTGGCCCACGTGCACACCGCCGGCGCCACGCCCGACTGGGCCGCCGTGTACGCACCCTGGACCCCCCGGCGCATCGACCTGCCCACATACGCCTTCCAGCGGCAGCGCTACTGGCCGGCCCTCGGCGGTGCGGCCGCGCTCGGAGCCGTGGGGCTGCGCGGCACGCATCACCCGCTGCTCGGTGCGGTGGTCACGGTGGCCGGCGGCGGCGGTCTGGTGTTCACCGGGCGGCTCTCCCGGGCCACCCACCCCTGGCTCGCCGACCATCGGGTCGCCGACACGGTCCTCGTCCCGGGCACCGCGCTCCTCGAGCTGGCCCTGCACGCGGGCGAGCAGGTGGGGTGCCCCGTCGTGGACGAACTCACCCTCGACACGCCGCTGGTGCTGCCCGAGCGGGGCGGCGTCCGCATCCACGCCGAGGTGGGAGCGCCGCTCGCGGACGGCTCCCGGGAGATCGCGCTCTACTCCCACGCCGACGACCTGACCGCAGCCGTGGAACCGGCCGGCGACTGGGTACGGCACGCGAGCGGCATCCTCTCGGCCGCCCCTTCTGCCACCGCCGGCACCCCGCTCGCCCCGTGGCCGCCGCAGGACGCGGCGCCGGTGGACCTGGGCGACTTCTATGCCACCGCCGCGGACGCGGGCCTCCAGTACGGGCCGTTCTTCCAGGGCCTGCAGGCCGCGTGGCGCGGCGCCGACGGAGCGGTGTACGCCGAAGTGGCGCTGCCCTCGGTCGGCGGCGCGGGCGCCCCTGAGCCCGGCGGCTTCGGCCTGCACCCGGCACTCTTCGACGCCGCCCTGCACGGAGCGGCACTGTACGACCCGGCGCAGAGCGCTCCGGCGCAGGGTGAGCCTTCCGTACGGCTGCCGTTCAGCTGGTCCGGCGTCACCCTGTACGCGACCGGCGCGACCGCTCTGCGCGTACGCCTTGCCCCGGCGGGCACCGACGCCGTCTCCCTCGACCTCGCCGACCCGGAGGGCCGACCGGTCGCCTCCGTCGCGTCCCTGGTCCTGCGACCCGCCGGGACCACGGGCGCCGCCGCCGTGATACCCGACACGCTCTTCCGCGTCCAGTGGACCGCGCTGCCCACGACGGACGGCCGGGAGGGCGCCCGCCCCTGGACGGTCGTCGCCGGACCGGCCGAACTCGCCGACCTGGCGGCCCTGCCGGAGGTCCCCGCGCTGGTGGCCGTCCACGCCGGTCCGGTGTCCGACGCCGACGAGCCCGCCCGGGTCCGCGCCGCCGCGCACCGCGCCCTGGACTGCGTACGGACCTGGCTCGCCGACGGGCGTTTCACCGACTCCACGCTCGTCCTGCTCACCCGGGGCGCCATGCCCGTCGGCCCGGCCCCGGTAGATCCGGCCGTGGCCGCCGTGTGGGGCCTGATCCGCAGCGCGCAGACCGAACACCCCGGCCGCTTCGTCCTGCTCGACCTGGACCCCGCGGACGGCGACGTACCCGGTACGGGACCGGCCGACACCGACGAGCCGCAGCTCGCGCTGCGGGACGGCCGGTGGCACGCCCCGCGCCTCGCCCGCGTCGCCGCCTCCGCGCCGGGCGCCGACTCCAAGGAGCCGGTGGCCCACGGAACCGTACTCGTCACCGGCGGCACCGGTGTCCTGGGTGCCCGGGTGGCCCGGCACCTCGCCGCCGAGTACGGCGTCCGCGAGCTGCTGCTGGTGAGCCGGCGCGGCCCCGCAGCCCCCGGGACCGACGAACTGATCGCCGAACTGGCCGAACTGGGCGCCCACGCACGGGCCGTCGCCTGCGACGTGGCCGACCGCGAAGCGCTGGCCGCGATGCTCGCCACCGTGCCCGAGGACCGCCCGCTGACCGGAGTGGTGCACGCCGCCGGGATCGTGGACGACGGCGTGGTCACCGGCCTCACCCCGGAGCGGATCGACGCGGTGCTGGACGCCAAAGCGGCCTCCGCGCTGCACTTGGACGCGCTGGTCGGAGACGTTCCGCTCTTCGTGCTGTTCTCCTCCGCCTCGGCGACGTTCGGCTCGGCCGGCCAGGCCGGGTACGCGGCGGCCAACGCGGTGCTCGACGCCCTCGCCCAGCGCAGGCCGGGCGCCGTCTCCGTCGGCTGGGGACTGTGGGAGGAGACCTCCGGCATCTCCGCCGGGCTGGACGAGACGGGCCGGGCCCGGATCAACCGCGCGGGCGGGCCACTCACCACGGCCGAGGCGCTGACGATCCTGGACGCCGCCCACACGGGTGACACCCCGCACCTGGTCGCCCTCCACCTGAACCTCCCCGAACTCCGGAAGGCCCTGGACGGCGACCCCGCCGGCCAGGCGCCCCCGCTGCTGCGCGGCCTGGTCACCCGCTCCACCCGGCCCGCGGCGGCGACGCGTGCCGTACCCGGCGCCGCCTCCCCGCTGGGCGAGCGTCTCGCCGCGCTCGGCGAGCTCGAGCGCACCGAGTTCCTCGCCGAACTGGTGCGGTCGGAAGCCGCCGGAGTGCTGGGGTACGCCGCCACCGACCCGGTGCAGGACCACAGCACGTTCAAGGACCTGGGCTTCGACTCGCTGACCGCCGTCGAACTGCGCAACCGCCTCGGCGCCGTGACCGGCCTGCGGCTGCCCGCGACCCTGGTCTTCGACCACCCCTCCCCGCAGGCGCTGACGGCGCACCTGCTGTCCCGCCTGATCGGCGAGGAGGGCAAGGCCCCCACGTCGGCCGGCCGCGCCCCCCGAACGGCCGCCGGCAACGACGAACCCATCGCGATCGTCGCGATGAGCTGCCGTTACCCCGGCGGGGTGAACAGCCCCGAGGACCTGTGGCGGCTGGTGACCGAGGGCTCCGACGCGATCGGCCCGTTCCCGGACAACCGCGGCTGGGACATCGGGAACCTCTACGACCCCACCCCCGACGCGTCGGGCAAGTCGTACGTCCTCGAAGGCGGCTTCGTCCGCGACGCCGACCGCTTCGACCCCGCGCTCTTCAACATCTCGCCGCGCGAGGCGCTCGCGATGGACCCGCAGCAGCGCCTGCTCCTCGAGGCCTCCTGGGAGGTCTTCGAACGGGCGGGCATCGACCCGACCTCGCAACGCGGCAGCCGCACCGGCGTCTTCGCCGGACTCATGTACCACGACTACGGCTCGACCATGACCGTGCTGCCCGAGGGCGTCGAGGGCTACCTCGGCACCGGTACCTCCGGCAGCGTGCTGGCCGGCCGTGTCTCCTACACCTTCGGGCTCGAGGGCCCGGCCATGACGGTGGACACCGCGTGCTCGTCCTCTCTGGTCACGCTCCACCTGGCCTGCCAGGCGCTGCGCGCGGGCGAGTGCGACATGGCACTGGCGGGCGGCGTCACCGTGCTCTCCACCCCCGCCGTCTTCATCGACTTCAGCACGCAGGGCGCACTCTCCTCCAACGGCCGCTGCAAGACGTTCTCGGCGGACGCCGACGGCACGGGCTGGGGCGAGGGTGTGGGTGTGCTGCTGGTGGAGCGGCTGTCGGATGCTCTGGAGCGTGGCCATGAGGTGCTGGCCGTGGTGCGGGGTTCGGCGGTGAACCAGGACGGTGCGTCGAACGGCCTGACCGCGCCGAACGGCCCCTCCCAGGAGCGGGTGATCCGTGCCGCGTTGGATGCCGCGCGGCTCACTGCGGCCGATGTGGATGTGGTGGAGGCGCACGGCACCGGTACGACGCTGGGTGACCCGATCGAGGCGCAGGCGCTGCTCGCGACGTACGGGCAGGACCGCGTGGAGCCCCTGTATCTGGGGTCGTTGAAGTCGAACATCGGTCATACGCAGGCGGCTGCGGGTGTCGGTGGTGTGATCAAGATGGTGGAGGCGATGCGTCATGGAGTGTTGCCGGCCACCCTGCACGTGGCCGAGCCGACGCCGCATGTCGACTGGGAGGCGGGGGCTGTCGAGCTGTTGACGGAGGCGCGTCAGTGGCCGGAGACGGACCGGCCGCGCCGCGCGGGTGTGTCGTCGTTCGGTGTGAGCGGTACGAACGCGCACGTGATCCTGGAGGCCCCGCCCGAGCCCGACGCCGACGAGGTGCCTGCCGCCCCCGCGGTGGAGACCGAGCCCCTGTCGGCCCCCGCGCCCTGGCTGCTCGCCGGCAAGAGCGCGGGAGCGCTCCAGACGGCCGCGGCACGGCTCGCCGGGCTGACGTCCGAGGCGGATCCCTCCGACGTCGCCTGGCGGCTGGTCACCGGTCGTGCGGTGCTGGAGCATCGGGCGGTGGTGTTGGGGGAGGACCGTGCCGGGGCTCTGCGGGCGTTGGCGCGGGATGTGTCGCATGCGGGTGTGGTGCGGGGTGTCGCGCGTTCCGGTGGTGCTCCGGTGTTGGTGTTTCCGGGGCAGGGGTCGCAGTGGTTGGGGATGGGTCGGGAGCTGGCGGGCTGGTCGTCGGTGTTCCGGGAGGGTCTTGAGGAGTGTGCGGTGGCGTTGGAGCCGCATGTGGACTGGTCGTTGTGGGAGGTGTTGGAGAGCGGGGACGAGGTGTTGTGGGGTCGGGTGGATGTGGTCCAGCCGGTTCTGTGGGCGTTGATGGTGTCGCTGGCGCGGTTGTGGCGTTCGTGTGGTGTGGTGCCGTCGGCGGTGGTGGGGCATTCGCAGGGTGAGATCGCGGCTGCGGTGGTGGCTGGTGGTCTGTCGGTGGTGGACGGTGCTCGTGTGGTGGCGTTGCGTTCGCGTGCGCTGCGGGTGTTGGCGGGCCGGGGTGGGATGGTGTCGCTGGCGGCCGGTCCGGAGGTGGCCGGGGAGCTGGTGGCGGGTTTTGGGGGCCGGGTCTCGGTGGCCGCGGTCAACGGTCCGGGTTCGACGGTGGTGTCGGGTGAACCGGATGCGCTCGATGCTTTGATGGTTTTGTGTGAGGGGCGTGGGGTTCGGGCGCGTCGGGTGCCGGTGGACTACGCGTCGCATTCGGTGCAGGTGGAGGAGTTGCGGGAGCGGATCCTCGCCGATCTGGCTCCGGTGAAGCCGGTGTCCTCCACCGTTCCGTTGTATTCGTCGGTGACCGGTGGGCGTATCGATACGGCGGTGATGGATGCGGGCTATTGGTATGAGAGCTTGCGGTCGTTGGTGCGGTTCGACGAGGCGACGGCCGCGTTGCTGGCTGATGGCCGGTCGGTGTTCCTGGAGTCCAGTCCGCATCCCGTGCTGACTCCTGGTATCGAGCAGTCGTTGGAGGCGTCCGGTCATCCGGGTGTCACGCTGGCCACTCTCCACCGCGACCGTGGTGATGCGACGCGCTGGCTGACCGCGCTCGCCGAAGCCCACGTGGCCGGTGTCCCCGTCGACTGGACCACCGTCCTGGAGGACCGTACGGGCCGTGCGGTCGACCTGCCCACCTACGCCTTCCAGCGGGAACGTTTCTGGCCCGAGAAGCGGCCGCTGCCCACCGACGTCTCCGCCGTGGGCCTCGGCCGCGCCGATCACCCGATGCTCGGCGCGTCGGTGCCCATGGCCGGCAGCGACGGCGTCCTGCTCACGGGGCGGATCGCCGCCGGCACCCACCCGTGGATCGCCGACCACGTCCTGCTCGGCACGGTCCTGCTGCCCGGCACCGCCCTCGTCGAACTCGCCCTGCGAGCCGGGGAGTCGGCGGGCTTCCCGCACCTGGACGAACTGACCCTGGAGGTACCGCTCACCCTGCCCGGGGACGGGGCGGTCGTCGTCCAGGTCGCCGTCGGTGACGGCACCTCCGCCGACGACGGCCGTGCCGTCACCGTCTACTCCCGCGCGGAGGGCGACGAGGGCGTCTGGACCCGGCACGCCACCGGCACCCTGCGGGCCACTCCCGCAGGGTCCGCCCCGGAGCCGGTCCCGTGGCCGCCCCGGGACGCCGAACCAGTCGACCCGGCAGGGTTCTACGCGGCCGTGGCCGAAGGCGGCTACGGATACGGGCCGGCCTTCCAAGGCCTGCGCGCCGTCTGGCGGCGGGCCGACGAGGTCTTCGCCGAGATCGTGCTTCCCCAGGAAGCCCGCACCGACAGCGCCGGCTTCGGCCTGCACCCCGCGCTGTTCGACGCGGCCCTGCACGCCGCCGGGGCCGGCCGCCTGTTCCCCGACACCGGCCAGGTGCGGGTGCCGTTCGCATGGCAGGGCGTCACCGTGCACGCCGCGGGCGCCACCGAACTGCGGGTCCGGATCAGCCGTTCCGCCGCGCGGGACGCCCTTCGCCTGGAGGCCACGGACACCTCGGGCGCACCCGTCGTCCAGGTGGAGACGCTGGAGTTCCGTCCGGTCTCCGCCGCGCAGCTGGCCTCCGCGCAGGGACCGCGCGACGCGCTGTTCGCGGTCGAATGGACGCCTGCCGCGGCTGGTCCGATCCCCGTCTCGTGGGCGGTGGTCGGCGCCGACGCCCTGGGCGCCGCCGACCAGTTGGCGGAAGAGACCTACGCCGTCGAGTGGCACGCCGACACGGCCGCACTGACCGAGTCCGTCGACGCGGGCATGACCGTGCCCGAGATCGTCCTGCTCTCCGGGCCGGCCGGAACCGCCGGAACGCCCGAGAACGTGCACGACCGGGTCACCGGGGTGCTCGCCGCCGCGCAGGCCCTCCTCGCGGACCAGCGTTTCGACGGCTCGCGCATCGTCCTGCTCACCTCGGGAGCCGTCGCCGTCCACCCCGGTGAGGACATCACCGACCTGCCCGGCGCGGCCGCCAGGGGACTGCTGCGCACGGCGCACTCCGAGCACCCCGGCCGCTTCGCGACGCTCGACTCCGACGGCAGCCTCGGCGGACTGACCGAAGCGCTCCTCCCCGGCGAGCCGGAGACCGCCCTCCGCAAGGGCACCCCGCACGTGCCGCGCCTCGTGCGCGCCGGGTCCGCCGACGCGCCCGCGTCGCCCGCACTGCCGTCCGGGACCGTGCTGATCACCGGCGGGACCGGCGGTCTCGGCGCCCTGGTGGCCCGGCACCTCGCGGCCACGCACGGCGTCACCGAACTGCTCCTGCTCAGCCGTTCCGGCCCGCAGGCGCCCGGGGCCGCCGCCCTCACCGACGACCTCGCCGCGCTCGGAGCCCGGGCGGAGATCGTGGCCTGCGACACCGCCGACCGGGACCGGCTCGCGCAGGTGCTCGCCGGCCGCCGGATCGGGACCGTCGTGCACGCGGCGGGCGTCCTCGACGACGGTGTCCTCACCTCGATGACGCCCGAGCGCCTCGCGACGGTGCTGCGCCCCAAGGCGGACGCGGCGCTCCACCTGGCCGAACTGGTCGAGGCCGAGACGTTCGTGTTCTTCTCCTCCGCCTCCGGCACCTTCGGCGCCGCCGGCCAGGCCAACTACGCCGCCGCCAACGCGGTGCTGGACGCCCTCGCCGCCCGCCTCCGCGCACAGGGCCGCACCGCCCTCTCCATCGGCTGGGGCATGTGGGCCACGGCCACCGGCATGACCGGTCACCTCTCGGACGACGTGCGCGGGCGCGCGACCGGAGACGGCACGGCCCTCTCCGACGCGGACGGCGTCGCCCTGCTCGACGCCGCCCTCACCTCCGGTCGGCCCCACCTCGTGGCGGCCCGCCTGGACCTGGCGACGCTACGGGCACGCGCGGGCAGCGTCCCGGTGCCGCCGCTGCTGTACAACCTCGTCCCGCAGCCCGCGCGGCGAGCGGCCGAGGCGGGGGAGGACGCCGCGTCGTTCACCACCCGCCTGGCAGCCCTCGACCCCTCCGAGCGGCGGCAGGCCGTGCTCGACCTCGTACGCGGCCACGCCGCCACGGTGCTCGGGCACACCTCGGCCGAGGCCGTGGAGCCCGAACAGGGCTTCACCGACCTGGGGTTCAGCTCCCTCACCGCGGTCGAGATCCGTAACCGGCTCAACACCGCCACCGGGCTGCGACTGCCCACCACGCTGATCTTCGACCACCCGAACGCCGCGCGTCTCGCGGACCACCTGCTGGAGCACCTGGCCATCGACGACACCGGAGCCAGCCCCGCCGCGCTCCTGGCCGACATCGACCGGCTCGACAGTGCCCTCTCCGGCATCGGCCCGGAGGACGAGACCCGGGCGCGCGTGGTCGCGCGGCTGCATGCGCTGCTCGCCCGGTACGACGCCGGGGACGACACGGGTGCGGTCGGCACCGCCGCGGACTTCGACGCGGCAGGAGACGAGGAACTCTTCGCCTTCATCGACAACGAAAGAGGAGTCTGAGGCGGTGCAGGACAAGACAGCCGGCGCACGTGCCGTATCCACCGAGGACAAGCTCCGGGACTACCTGAAGCGCGCCACCGCGGACCTCGCCGCGGTGCGCCAGCGGCTCCGCGCCGCCGATTCGGCCGAGCGCGAGCCGATCGCCATCATCGGCATGGCCTGCCGCTATCCCGGGGGAGTCGACTCGCCCGAGGCGCTGTGGCGCGTGGTGCGGGACGGCGTCGACGCGGTCTCCGGCTTCCCCGTGGACCGGGGCTGGGACATGGCACCCTTCGACGCCGGTGCAGCCGCCGGTGTCGAGTTCACCCGCGAGGGCGGGTTCATCGACGCGGTCGCCGACTTCGACCCCTCGCTCTTCAACATCTCGCCGCGCGAGGCCCTCGCCATGGACCCGCAGCAGCGCCTGGTCCTGGAGACCTCCTGGGAGGCCGTGGAGCGCGCCGGCATCGACCCGCTCTCCCTGCGCGGCAGCCGTACGGGTGTCTTCACCGGTGTCATGTACAACGAGTACGCCTCCCGTGCCCTGTCCGTCCCCGAGGAGGTCGCCGGACACCTGGGCACCGGCAGCAGCGGCAGCGTCGTCTCCGGCCGGGTGTCCTACACCCTCGGCCTCGAGGGCCCCGCACTGACGGTGGACACGGCGTGCTCGTCGTCGCTGGTCGCGCTGCACCTGGCGGTGCGGTCGCTGCGCAGCGGGGAGTGCTCCATGGCGCTGGCGGGTGGCGTCACCGTGATGATCACCCCCAACACCTTCATCGACTTCGGCATGTCCGGCGCGCTCTCCGCCGACGGCCGGTGCAGGGCCTTCTCGGCGGACTCCGACGGCACGGGCTGGGGCGAGGGCGTCGGCGTGCTGCTGGTGGAGCGGCTCTCGGACGCCGTGCGCAACGGACACCGCGTGCTGGCGGTCGTGCGCGGTTCGGCCGTCAACCAGGACGGCGCCTCCAGCGGGCTGACGGCCCCCAACGGCCCTTCGCAGCAACGGGTGATCCGTGCCGCGTTGGATGCCGCGCGGCTCACTGCGGCCGATGTGGACGTGGTGGAGGCGCACGGCACCGGTACGACGCTGGGTGACCCGATCGAGGCGCAGGCGTTGCTCGCGACGTACGGGCAGGGGCGGCCGGCCGGTCGGCCGGCGTATCTGGGGTCGTTGAAGTCGAACATCGGTCATACGCAGGCGGCCGCGGGTGTCGGTGGTGTGATCAAGATGGTGGAGGCGATGCGTCATGGCGTGTTGCCGGCCACCTTGCACGTGGCCGAGCCGACGCCGCATGTGGACTGGTCGGCGGGGGCTGTCGAGCTGTTGACGGAGGCGCGTCAGTGGCCCGAGGGCGAGGAGCCGCGTCGGGCGGGTGTGTCGTCGTTCGGTGTGAGCGGTACGAACGCGCACGTGATCCTGGAGGAGTTCCGGCCCGCCGGGCTCGACGGCGAGGAGGTGTCTGCCGCTCCGGTGGTGGAGGCCGGTGGTGTGGTGCCGTGGGTGCTGTCGGGGCGTACGCAGCAGGCGCTGCGGGGTCAGGCCGCGCGTCTGCTCGACCACGTCCGGGAGTTGGACGCGGACGGCGGACCGGCGGTCGGTCGGATCGGCTTCTCGCTCGCGGTGACGCGTGCTGCTCTGGGGCATCGTGCGGTCGTGCTGGGTTCGGATCTGGTGGAGTTCCGGCGGGGTCTTGAGGCGCTGGCGGAGGGCCGTGAGGTGCCGGGCGTCGTCACGAGTGTGCGTGGCTCGGGTCAGGGTGCTCCGGTGTTGGTGTTTCCGGGGCAGGGGTCGCAGTGGTTGGGGATGGGTCGGGAGCTGGCGGGCTGGTCGTCGGTGTTCCGGGAGGGTCTTGAGGAGTGTGCGGTGGCGTTGGAGCCGCATGTGGACTGGTCGTTGTGGGAGGTGTTGGAGAGCGGGGACGAGGTGTTGTGGGGTCGGGTGGATGTGGTCCAGCCGGTTCTGTGGGCGTTGATGGTGTCGCTGGCGCGGTTGTGGCGTTCGTGTGGTGTGGTGCCGTCGGCGGTGGTGGGGCATTCGCAGGGTGAGATCGCGGCTGCGGTGGTGGCTGGTGGTCTGTCGGTGGTGGACGGTGCTCGTGTGGTGGCGTTGCGTTCGCGTGCGCTGCGGGTGTTGGCGGGCCGGGGTGGGATGGTGTCGCTGGCGGCCGGTCCGGAGGTGGCCGGGGAGCTGGTGGCGGGTTTTGGGGGCCGGGTCTCGGTGGCCGCGGTCAACGGTCCGGGTTCGACGGTGGTGTCGGGTGAACCGGATGCGCTCGATGCTTTGATGGTTTTGTGTGAGGGGCGTGGGGTTCGGGCGCGTCGGGTGCCGGTGGACTACGCGTCGCATTCGGTGCAGGTGGAGGAGTTGCGGGAGCGGATCCTCGCCGATCTGGCTCCGGTGAAGCCGGTGTCCTCCACCGTTCCGTTGTATTCGTCGGTGACCGGTGGGCGTATCGATACGGCGGTGATGGATGCGGGCTATTGGTATGAGAGCTTGCGGTCGTTGGTGCGGTTCGACGAGGCGACGGCCGCGTTGCTGGCTGATGGCCGGTCGGTGTTCCTGGAGTCCAGTCCGCATCCCGTGCTGACTCCTGGTATCGAGCAGTCGTTGGAGGCGTCCGGTCATCCGGGTGTCACGCTGGCCACTCTCCACCGCGACCGTGGTGATGCGACGCGCTGGCTGACCGCGCTGGCCGAAGCCCACGTGGCCGGTGTCCCCGTCGACTGGACCGGTGTCCTGCCCGACAGCCGACCCGTCGACCTCCCCACCTACGCCTTCCAGAGACGCCGTTACTGGCTCGACACCGCCGAGCCCGAACTGCCCCCCACCGAACGCGCACAGGACTGGTTCTGGTCCGCCGTCGAGAACGAGGACCTCCCGGCCCTCCAGCGCATGCTCGACGTCAGCGGCCGGACCCCGCTGGCCGAAGCCCTGTCCGCGCTCTCCTCCTGGCACCGGCGCGACCGCGAACGCAGCCGCGCCGAGAGCTGGTGCTACCGGACCGCGTGGACGCCCGCGCAGCTCCCCGCCGGGCGGCTCGACGGCCGCTGGATGGTGGCCGTACACCCGGACCACCACGCACACGCGCTGGTCACCGCGGTTCTCGCGGCCCTCGAAGAGGCCGGCGCCGCCCCCGAACTGCTGTCCGTGGCCCCCGAGGACGAACGCGGCACCCTCGCCGAGCGGCTGCGCGGCGCCGACGGTGTGCTGTCGCTGCTCTCCCTCGCCGAGGACCCCGCCTCCGGGCACCCCGCCACCCCGACCGGATTCGCCGCCGGCATCACCCTGCTGCACGCCGTGCACGACACCCGCGAACCGATGCGTCTGTGGTGCGCCACCTCCGGCGCCGTCGCCGCCGGGCCGGGCGACACCGTCACCCACCCCGTACAGGCCCTGACCTGGGGTCTTGGCCGGGTCGCCGCCCACGAGTACACCCAGTGGGGCGGCCTGATCGACCTGCCCACCGACCCCGGGCCACGCGCGATGTCCCGGCTGGCGGCCGTCCTCGCCGGCACGGGCGAGGACCAGGCGGCGATACGCCCCACCGGGGTCTTCGTACCCCGCCTGCGCCGAGCCGAGCCGGCCCCGCCCGGCCGCACGTGGCAGTCGTCCGGCACCGTGCTGGTCACCGGTGGCACCGGCGGTGTCGGCGCGCACGTGGCCCGCTGGCTCGCCGCCTCGGGCGCCGAACACCTGCTCCTGCTCAGCCGGCGTGGCCCGGAGGCCCCCGGCGCGGCGGAACTCGCCGCCGAACTGCGGGAATCGGGAGCCGAGGTCACCGTCGCCGCGGTGGACGCGGCCGACCACGACGCACTGGCGGCCGTCCTCGCCGGGCTGCCCGCCGCCCAGCCGCTGACCGCCGTCTTCCACGCCGCTGGAGTCGTCGACTCCAGCATCGTGGACTCCCTCACGCCGGACCGCGTCGAGACCGCGCTGCGCGCCAAGGTCGCCAGCGCCCTCAACCTGCACCGGCTCACCGCGCACCTGGACCTCTCGGACTTCGTGCTCTTCTCGTCGATGGCCGGCGTCTTCGGCTCCGCCGGCGAGGGCAACTACGCCCCCGGCAACGCCTTCCTGGACGCCTTCGCGCAGTACCGCCGCGCCCAGGGCCTGACCGCGACCTCCGTGGCATGGGGGTCATGGGCGGGCGCCGGCATGGCCGAGGGGGGCTTCGGCGACGTACTCGAACGCCACGGCATCCTCCGGATGGAGCCCGCACACGCCCTCGCGGGACTGCGTACGGCGCTGGAGCGGGACGAGACCACGCTCGCCCTCGCCGACATCCGCTGGGAGGTCTTCTCCTGGTTCTTCACCGCCACCCGCCCCAGCCGCCTGCTCGACGAACTCCCCGACGCCCGCAGCCTCCGGCAGGCAGCCGAACAGAGCGCGGCCCAGGGTCCCGCCGCCGACCAGGAGAACCTGCCGCCGGCCCAACGGCTGGCCGGGGCCTCGGAGGCGGAGCGCAACCGGTTCCTGCTCGACCTGGTCCGTGACCAGGTGGCGCTGGTGCTCGGCCACGAGTCGGCCTCCGAGGTGGAGCCCGGCCGGGCCTTCGGCGAGCTCGGCCTCACCTCGGCGGGCGCCGTCGAACTGCGCAACCGACTGACCTTCACCACCGGTCTGCGCATGTCCGCCACCCTCGTCTTCGACCACCCCAGCCCGCTGGCCCTCTCCCGGTTCCTGGCCGCCGAGATCACCGGCGGGAACGCCGGAACGGTTCCCGACACCGCGGCCCCGGCCGTGCCGGTACCCGGTGACGCCGCGGCGGACGACGACCCGATCGTCCTCGTCGGCATGGCCTGCCGCTTCCCGGGCGGCGTCCGCTCCCCGGAGGACCTGTGGGAGCTGGTCCGGTCCGGCGCCGACGCGATGGGCCCCTTCCCCGCCGACCGCGGCTGGGACCTCGACGCGCCCGGCGGCGACTACCCGCGGACGGGCGGCTTCCTCCCCGACGCGACCGCCTTCGACGCCGACCTGTTCGGCATCTCGCCGCGTGAGGCGCTGGCCATGGACCCGCAGCAGCGTCTGCTGCTCGAAGCGTCCTGGGAGGTACTGGAGCGCGCGGGCATCCACCCCAAGTCGCTGGCCGGGTCGCGTACGGCGGTGTACGCCGGCGCCGGCGGCCAGGACTACCTGACCGTCCTTGCGGCGGACCCCGAGGCCGGCGACGGCTATCTGGTCACCGGCGGATCCCCCAGCGTGCTGTCGGGCCGTGTCGCCTACGCCTTCGGTCTCGAAGGCCCGGCGGTCACCGTGGACACCGCGTGCTCCTCCTCTCTGGTGGCCCTCCACCTGGCCTGCCAGTCACTGCGCCACCATGAGTCCGACCTGGCTCTGGTCGGCGGTGTCAACGTGCTCTCCCTGCCGTCCGTCTTCGCCGAGTTCAGCAAGCAGCGGGGCCAGGCCGCCGACGGCCGCTGCAAGGCCTTCGCCGCGGGCGCGGACGGCACCGGCTGGGGCGAGGGCGTGGGTGTCCTGCTCGTCGAGCGGCTCTCGGACGCGCGCCGCAACGGGCACGAGGTGCTCGCGGTGGTCCGCGGCAGCGCGGTCAACTCCGACGGCGCGTCGAACGGTTTGACGGCTCCGAACGGTCCCGCGCAGCAGCGGGTGATCCGGGCCGCGCTGGCGTCGGCGGGTCTTGAGCCCTCCGACGTGGACGCGGTGGAGGCGCACGGTACGGGTACGCGGCTGGGTGACCCGATCGAGGCCGGGGCGCTGCTGGCGACGTACGGGCAGGACCGCGACGAACCCCTGTACCTGGGGTCGGTGAAGTCCAACATCGGGCACACCCAGGCCGCCGCCGGTGTCGTGGGCGTGATCAAGGCCGTCATGGCGCTCCGGCACGGGGTGCTGCCCCGGACGCTGCACGTGGACGAGCCGACCCCGGAAGTGGACTGGTCGGCCGGCGCGGTGGAGCTGCTCACCGAGAACCGCCCGTGGCCGCAGGCGAACCGGCCGCGGAGGGCGGCCGTGTCGTCGTTCGGCATCAGCGGCACCAACGCGCACACCATTCTGGAGCAGGCACCCGAGCCGGCCGAGGTACCCGCCGGCATCCAGCAGAAGCCTGAGCACCCGGACCTCCCGCTGCCCGTCCCGCTGTCCGGTGCCACACCTGACGCGCTCGCCCAGCAGGCCGGACGGCTCGCCGGCGTGGAAGCGGACCCCGCCGACCTGGCGCTCGCCCTGGTCACCACTCGCGCCGACCTGGACCACCGCGCGGTGGTCTTCGGCGACCACACCGAAGTACTGACGGCACTGGCCGCGGGCGAGCAGCCGCAGGACGCGGTGCGGGACCAGGTCGTGCACGGAGGGCTGGCGCTGCTGTTCACGGGTCAGGGTGCGCAGCGGGTCGGTATGGGGCGTGAGCTGTACGAGGCGTTCCCGGTGTTCGCCGACGCTTTCGACGCGGTGTGTGCACGCGTGGATCTCGAACGGCCTCTGCGAGACGTGGTGTTCGAGGACGGCGAGGCACTGGACCGGACGGTCTACACGCAGGCGGGGCTGTTCGCGGTCGAGGTGGCGTTGTTCCGGCTGGTGGAGTCCTGGGGTGTCACTCCGGACGTCCTGGTCGGTCATTCGATCGGTGAGCTGGCTGCCGCGCACTGCGCCGGGGTGCTGTCCCTGGACGACGCGTGCCGTTTGGTGTCGGCGCGTGGTCGTTTGATGGACGCGTTGCCGTCGGGCGGTGCGATGCTGGCCGTGGAGGTGGCCGAGGACGGGCTGGAGCTGCCCGAGGGCGTGGACCTGGCGGCCGTGAACGGGCCCACCTCCCTGACCGTTTCCGGTGACGCCGACGCGATCGGCGCGCTGGAGGAGCGGCTGCGCTCCGAGAACGTACGGGTCAAGCGGCTCACCGTCTCCCACGCGTTCCACTCGCACCTGATGGAGCCGATGCTCGACGAGTTCGCGGCGGTCGCGAAGTCGTTGACGTACAACGCCCCGACCATTCCCGTCGTCGCCACGGCACCCGGCGACATGGCGAGCCCGGACTACTGGGTCGGCCAGATCCGTGAGCCCGTCCGCTTCGCCGAGGCGATCGCCTCCCTCAGCGGCATACGTACGGCGCTGGAGCTTGGCCCTGCCGGCGTGCTCTCCGTCTTCGTACCGGAGCAGGTCGACACCCTGGCCGCCGTACCCGCGCTGCGCCCGGACCGCCCCGAGGCCACCACCCTCGTCCGCGCGCTGGCGCGCCTGCACACCCGTGGCGTCCCGGTGGACTGGTCCGCCTACCTCGCCCCGTTCGG
Source organism: Streptomyces akebiae (assembly GCF_019599145.1). Taxonomy (NCBI): domain Bacteria; kingdom Bacillati; phylum Actinomycetota; class Actinomycetes; order Kitasatosporales; family Streptomycetaceae; genus Streptomyces; species Streptomyces akebiae. The sequence goes on from NZ_CP080648.1 coordinate 211,872, forward strand.
GGGCGCCCGGATCGCCCTGCCCACGTACCCCTTCGCCCGTCGGCGGTACTGGCCCACTCCCGTGGTCCCCCGCCCCGCCGCGCCGGAGAACCCGGTCGAGCGGGAGTTCTGGGCGGCCGTGGACTCGGCCGACGCCGACGCCGTGGCCGGCGCGCTGCGACTGGACGAGGACCAGCGGGACGGCCTGGGCGCCGTCCTGCCCGCCCTCGCCGCCTGGCGGGAGAGGGGCCGCCACAAGGCCGCCACCGACGCCTGGCGTTACCGCGTCGGCTGGACCCCGCTCACCGACCGGCGGGTGCGGCTGAGCGGCACCTGGCTCCTGGTCACGGGCGGCGAGGCACCCGAGGGGCTGGCCGAAGGCCTGCGTGCCGCGGGCGCAGATGTCGCCGAGATGACGGAACTCGGCGCGGACCGTACGCGGTGCGCCGCCCGGATGGCCGCCCTGGCGTCCGCCGCAGCCGACGGCGGCCGCCCCGTCGCCGGGGTGCTCGCCTGCGTGGACACCGCCGCCGAACTGCTGCTGGTCGTCCAGGCCCAGGGCGATGCCGGACTCGCCGCACCGCTGTGGTGCCTCACCTCCGGCGCGGTCGTGGCCGTGCCCGGCGACGAGTGCCGCCCCGACGCGGCCCAGCTGTGGGGACTCGGCCGGGTCGCCGCCCTCGAACACCCCGACCGCTGGGGCGGCCTGGTCGACGTGCCGGAGCGCCTCGACCGACGGGCGGCCGAGCGGCTGGCCCAGTTGCTGGCCGGGGACGCGGGCGAGGACCAGGCGGCCGTCCGGCCGACCGGCATCCACGTCCGCCGCCTGCGGCGTGCCCCCACCGCTGCGGCCGGCGCTGTGGCCGGGCAGACGCAGCCCGCCGAGTGGCGCAGCGAAGGGCCCGTCCTGGTCACCGGTGGCACCGGCGCGCTGGGCGGCAAGGTCGCCCGTCTGCTGGCCGAGCGCGGCGCCACCCGCCTCGTCGTGGCGAGCCGGCGCGGCCCCGCAGCACCGGGCGCGTCCGAGCTGGTCGCGGAACTCGCGGGGCGCGGCTGCGACGCCGTCGTCGTCTCCTGCGACCTGAGCGACCGGGACGCGGTGGCCGAGCTTCTGGAACGCCACCCCGTGACCGCGGTCGTGCACGCCGCGGGGATCGTCGACGACGGTGTGCTCGACGCGCTGACGCCCGAACGGCTCGCCGCCGTACTCGACGCCAAGGCCCATTCCGCCGACCTGCTTGACGAACTCACCGGCGAAGTCACCGACTTCGTCGTCTTCTCCTCCGTCGCGGGCGTGCTCGGCAGCGCCGGGCAGGGGCCCTACGCCGCAGCCAACGCGCACCTCGACGCCCTGGTGGAACGCCGCCGCTCCCGGGGTCTGCCCGGCACCGCCCTCGCCTGGGGCGCCTGGGCCGGAGCCGGGATGGCCGCCGATCCGGCCGCCGCGGCCCGGCTGGCCCGCGGCGGACTGCCCGCCATGCCGGAGGACCGGGCGCTGGGGGCCATGGCCACCGCCCTGGCCGAGGGAGACGGCACGCTGGTCGTCGCCGACATCGACTGGGAACGGTTCGCCCCGGGCTTCACGGCGGTACGGCCCAGCAGGCTGTTCGCCGAACTCCCCGAGGCCGCCCCGGTCGTACGCGGAGTCGAGGCAGCCGGTCCCGCCGCGCTCGCCGCGCCGGACGCGGACGCCGCCGAGCAGGCGCGCGGCGCCGAGAACCTCGTCCTGGAGGCCGTCGCGGCCGTCCTCGGCCACGGCTCGCCCGCGGCCGTGGACCGCGAACGCGCCTTCCACGACCTGGGTTTCGACTCCCTCACGGCCCTGGAGCTGCGCAACCTCCTCGCCTCCCGGACCGGCCTGTCCCTGCCGGCCGGCCTGGTCTTCGACTTCCCGACTCCCGCAGCCCTCGCCGCGCACCTGCTCACCCTGCTGTCCGGCCAGACGGCGGCCGTCGCCGCCCGCCCGGCCGCGGGCAGCCGGATGGCGACGGACGAGCCCATCGCCATCATCGGGATGGCCTGCCGCTTCCCCGGCGGCGTGGACTCGCCCGAGGCGCTGTGGGGCCTGGTGGCATCCGGTACCGACGCGATGGGCGACTTCCCGGGGGACCGTGGCTGGGACCTCGACACCCTTCTCGGCCCCGACGGACTCTCGTCCAGCCGAGCGGGCGGCTTCCTCGACGACGTCGCCGCCTTCGACGCGGGCCTGTTCAACATCTCGCCGCGCGAGGCGCTCGCGATGGACCCGCAGCAGCGCCTGCTCCTCGAGGCCTCCTGGGAGGCGTTCGAACGGGCCGGCATCGACCCGACCTCGGTCGGCGGCAGCGACACCGGCGTCTTCGCGGGCACCAACGGCCAGGACTACGCCGCCCTGCTGCTCGGCTCCGAGACCGCCACCGAGGGCCACCTCGGCACCGGCAACACCGCCAGTGTGCTGTCCGGCCGCATTTCCTACACCTTCGGCCTGCGGGGGCCGGCGCTGAGCGTGGACACGGCGTGTTCGTCGTCGCTGGTCGCGCTGCACCTGGCGGCGCAGTCGCTGCGCAACGGCGAGTGCTCCATGGCGCTGGCGGGTGGCGTCACCGTGATGCCGCTGCCCGGCACCTTCATCGAGTTCAGCACGCAGGGCGCACTCTCCTCCGACGGCCGCTGCAAGGCCTTCTCGGCGGACGCCGACGGCACGGGCTGGGGCGAGGGTGTGGGTGTGCTGCTGGTGGAGCGGCTGTCGGATGCTCTGGAGCGTGGCCATGAGGTGCTGGCCGTGGTGCGGGGTTCGGCGGTGAACCAGGACGGTGCGTCGAACGGCCTGACGGCGCCGAACGGCCCCTCCCAGGAGCGGGTGATCCGTGCCGCGTTGGATGCCGCGCGGCTCACTGCGGCCGATGTGGATGTGGTGGAGGCGCACGGCACCGGTACGACGCTGGGTGACCCGATCGAGGCGCAGGCGTTGCTCGCGACGTACGGGCAGGACCGCGTGGAGCCCCTGTATCTGGGGTCGTTGAAGTCGAACATCGGTCATACGCAGGCGGCTGCGGGTGTCGGTGGTGTGATCAAGATGGTGGAGGCGATGCGTCATGGCGTGTTGCCGGCCACCCTGCACGTGGCCGAGCCGACGCCGCATGTGGACTGGTCGGCGGGGGCTGTCGAGCTGTTGACGGAGGCGCGTCAGTGGCCCGAGGGCGAGGAGCCGCGTCGGGCGGGTGTGTCGTCGTTCGGTGTGAGCGGTACGAACGCGCACGTGATCCTGGAGGAGTTCCGGCCCGCCGGGCTCGACGGCGAGGAGGTGTCTGCCGCTCCGGTGGTGGAGGCCGGTGGTGTGGTGCCGTGGGTGCTGTCGGGGCGTACGCAGCAGGCGCTGCGGGGTCAGGCCGCGCGTCTGCTCGACCACGTCCGGGAGTTGGACGCGGACGGCGGACCGGCGGTCGGTCGGATCGGCTTCTCGCTCGCGGCGACGCGTGCTGCTCTGGGGCATCGGGCGGTCGTGCTGGGTTCGGATCTGGTGGAGTTCCGGCGGGGTCTTGAGGCGCTGGCGGAGGGCCGTGAGGTGCCGGGCGTCGTCACGAGTGTGCGTGGCTCGGGTCAGGGTGCTCCGGTGTTGGTGTTTCCGGGGCAGGGGTCGCAGTGGTTGGGGATGGGTCGGGAGCTGGCGGGCTGGTCGTCGGTGTTCCGGGAGGGTCTTGAGGAGTGTGCGGTGGCGTTGGAGCCGCATGTGGACTGGTCGTTGTGGGAGGTGTTGGAGAGCGGGGACGAGGTGTTGTGGGGTCGGGTGGATGTGGTCCAGCCGGTTCTGTGGGCGTTGATGGTGTCGCTGGCGCGGTTGTGGCGTTCGTGTGGTGTGGTGCCGTCGGCGGTGGTGGGGCATTCGCAGGGTGAGATCGCGGCTGCGGTGGTGGCTGGTGGTCTGTCGGTGGTGGACGGTGCTCGTGTGGTGGCGTTGCGTTCGCGTGCGCTGCGGGTGTTGGCGGGCCGGGGTGGGATGGTGTCGCTGGCGGCTGGTCCGGAGGTGGCCGGGGAGCTGGTGGCGGGTTTTGGGGGCCGGGTCTCGGTGGCTGCGGTCAACGGTCCGGGTTCGACGGTGGTGTCGGGTGAACCGGATGCGCTCGATGCTTTGATGGTTTTGTGTGAGGGGCGTGGGGTTCGGGCGCGTCGGGTGCCGGTGGACTACGCGTCGCATTCGGTGCAGGTGGAGGAGTTGCGGGAGCGGATCCTCGCTGATCTGGCTCCGGTGAAGCCGGTGTCCTCGTCGGTGCCGTTGTATTCGTCGGTGACCGGTGGGCGTATCGATACGGCGGTGATGGATGCGGGCTATTGGTATGAGAGCTTGCGGTCGTTGGTGCGGTTCGACGAGGCGACGGCCGCGTTGCTGGCTGATGGCCGGTCGGTGTTCCTGGAGTCCAGTCCGCATCCCGTGCTGACTCCTGGTATCGAGCAGTCGTTGGAGGCGTCCGGTCATCCGGGTGTCACGCTGGCCACTCTCCACCGCGACCGTGGTGACGCGACGCGCTGGCTGACCGCGCTCGCCGAAGCCCACGTGGCCGGTGTCCCCGTCGACTGGACCGGTGTCCTGCCCGACAGCCGACCCGTCGACCTCCCCACCTACGCCTTCGCGCGTGACCGCTACTGGCCCACCCCCGTCGAGCGCCCTGCTGCCGGACCGGAAGCCCAGGCGGGCACCGATCCTGCCGAGCAGGCGTTCTGGGGCGGCGTCGAGAGCGGCGACACCGAGGCCGTCGCCAAGGCCCTCGGCATCGACGCGCCGGACCTCGCCCAGGTGTTGCCCGCCCTCACCGCCTGGCGGCAGGGCCGCCGCCAGGAGACCGTCGTCGCCTCCTGGCGCTATGACGTGGCGTGGAGCCCGCTGGTCGGACTGCCGTCCATCGCGCCGACGGGGCGCTGGCTGCTGGTCCTCCCGTCGTCCGGGGCGCAAGCGGAACGCGCGACCGTACGCACCGCGCTCGGCCGGGCGGACCTCACCGAGATCACCGTCCCCGCCGGGACGGGGCGTGCCGAACTCGCCGCCGCGCTCCCGGAGCCGGACGGCCTGACGGGTGTGGTCTCCCTGTTGGCGCTCGACGAGCGCCCGCACCCCGAGGGCGCTGCTCTGCCCACCGGGACCGGCGACACCGTCACCCTGCTCCAGGCGCTCGGCGACGCGGGATCCGGCGCACCCCTGTGGTGCGTCACCCGCGGTGCGGTCGCCGTGGGCCGTGTCGACGGCGAGGTGAGCCGCGCCCAGGCCATGCTGTGGGGTCTGGGGCGCAGCGCCGCCCTGGAGCACCCCGAGCGGTGGGGCGGTCTGATCGACCTGTCCGCCACCGACACCCGGTCCGCGACCCGGCTCGGTGCGCTCCTGGCGGGCGCCGCCGAGAGCGAGGACCAGCTGGCGGTACGGCCGTCCGGAGTCTTCGCCCGCCGGGTACGGCGTGCCGCCCCCGAACCGCACCCGGTCACCGAGCCGTGGACCCCCGGCGGTCCGGTGCTCGTCACCGGCGGGACCGGTGCGCTCGGCCGCGAGGTCGCCCGCTGGCTCACCGGACGCGGGGCCACCGAACTGCTCCTCGTGAGCCGCTCCGGTCCCCAGGCGCCCGGCGCCGCCGAGCTGGTCGCCGAGCTGGGTTCGCTCGGGGCGACGGCGACCGTCGTCGCCTGCGACGTCGCCGACCGCGAGGCACTGGCCGCGCTGCTCGCCGAGCACCCGGTCACCGGCGTCGTCCACACCGCCGGTGTCGCGGCCACCGTGCCGCTGGCCGTCACCTCCCCGGCCGAGATCGCCGAGGCCGCCCACGCCAAGGTGCTCGGCGCGCTCCACCTGGACGCCCTGCTGGGGGAGAGGGCCGAGCTGTTCGTGCTGTTCTCCTCGATCGCCGGGGTCTGGGGCAGCGGCGGGCAGGCCGCGTACTCCGCAGCCAACGCGGCCCTCGACGCACTCGCCGAACAGCGCCGGGCCCGGGGCCGGGCCGCCACGTCCGTGGCGTGGGGCGCCTGGGGCGGCAGCGGCATGGCGGCCGACCGGGAAGCCGGAGAGTACCTCCGGGGCCGGGGCATCACGGCCATGGCACCGAGGCTGTGCCTGGCCGCGCTGTCCGCCGCCGTGGACTCCGGCCGCGCCACCGGCGTGGTCGCGGACGTCGACTGGGACCTCTTCGCACCCTCGTTCACGCTGCGCCGCCCGAGCCCGCTGCTGACCGACCTGCCGGAGGCGGTCGCCGCGCAGGCGGACGGCGCCGCCCTCGCGACCGCCGACGACGGGGCCGGCCACGAGCTGCGCGCGCGGCTCGGGGCCGCTGTCCCCGCCGACCGCACCCGCATCCTGCTCGACCTGGTGCGCACCGTCGTCGCCGGTGTGCTCGGCCACAGCGGCTCCGAAGCCGTCGACCCCGACGAGGTCTTCACGGCACTCGGCATCGACTCCCTCACCGCGATCCGCGTCCGCGACGGCCTGGCCGGGGCGACCGGCCTGCGGCTTCCTGCCACCCTGGTCTTCGACCACCCCACCGCCCGGGTGGCCGCCGCCGAACTCCTCGCCCGGCTCGGCGTCATGGAGCCGGACGCCGCACCCGCGCAGGCACGGCCCGCCGCACTCGCCGACACGGACGACCCCGTCGTCATCGTCTCGATGAGCTGCCGCTACCCCGGCGGCGCCGACTCCCCGGAGCGCTTCTGGGAGCTGGTCGCGGCCGGGACCGACGCCATGTCGCCGTTCCCCGTGGACCGGGGCTGGGACCTGTCGGGAGCGGGCGGGTTCACCCCCGAGGGCGGATTCCTGCACGACGCCACGGAGTTCGACGCGGACCTGTTCGGCATCTCGCCCCGCGAGGCCGTCGCCATGGACCCGCACCAGCGGGTGCTCCTCGAAGCCTCCTGGGAGCTGCTCGAGCGCGGGGGCATCGCGCCGACCTCCGTACGGGGCACGCGCGTCGGTGTCTTCGTCGGCGCCTCCGCCGCGGGCTACGCCATGGCCGGCGTCCTGCCGGAGGGCTCCGAAAGCCACGCCCTGACCGGTACCTCCAACAGCGTGCTGTCCGGCCGTATCTCCTACACCTTCGGCCTTGAGGGCCCGGCGGTGACCGTCGACACGGCGTGCTCGTCGTCGCTGGTGGCGCTGCACCTGGCGGCGCAGTCGCTGCGCACCGGCGAGTGCTCCATGGCACTCGCGGGCGGAGTCACCGTCATGCCCTCGCCCGCGGTGTTCGCCGAGTTCGGCCGCCAGGGCGGTCTGGCCGGGGACGGTAGGTGCAAGGCGTTCGCGGCTGCCGCGGACGGCACGGGCTGGGGTGAGGGTGTGGGTCTGCTGCTGCTGGAGCGGCTGTCGGACGCGCGTCGTCACGGGCACGAGGTGCTGGCTGTGGTGCGGGGTTCGGCGGTGAATCAGGATGGTGCGTCGAACGGTTTGACGGCGCCGAACGGTCCCGCGCAGCAGCGGGTGGTGCGGGCGGCTCTGGCCGCGGCGGGTCTTGAGACGTCCGAGGTCGACGCGGTGGAGGCGCACGGTACGGGTACGCGGCTGGGTGACCCGATCGAGGCGCAGGCGTTGCTGGCGACGTACGGGCAGGACCGTGTGGAGCCCCTGTATCTGGGGTCGGTGAAGTCGAACATCGGTCACACGCAGGCGGCTTCGGGTGTCGCGGGTGTGATCAAGATGGTGGAGGCGATCCGTCGGGGTGTGCTGCCCCGGACGCTGCACGTGGACGAGCCGACGCCGCATGTGGACTGGTCGGCCGGAGCGGTGGAGCTGTTGGCGGAGGCGCGGGACTGGCCGGAGACGGGCCACGCCCGCAGGGCCGGCGTGTCCTCGTTCGGGATCAGCGGTACCAACGCCCACGTCCTCATCGAGGAGGCCCCGCGTGAGCAGGCGCCGCAGGTGACCCCGCCGTCCGCCGACGAGCCGGACGCCACCGCTCCGCTCGTGCTCTGGCCCGTCTCGGGCCGGTCCGAGGACGCGCTGCGCGCCCAGGCCGACCGGCTCCGCTCGCACCTCGACCGCACCGGCGCAGCGCTCGACCTGCACGCTGTCGCCCGCCAACTGGCCACGGCCCGGGCCGGCCTGGAACACCGGGCTGTCGTGCTGGCGCCCGACGCCGACGGGCTGCGCCGCGGGCTCGCCGGACTCGCCGGAACCGCCGGTGCCGTCCCGGGAGCCGATATCGTCCGCGGCGTGGCCGCGAGCGGCGACCTCGCCTTCGTCTTTTCCGGCCAGGGCGCGCAGCGCCTCGGCATGGGCCGCGAACTGTACGAGGAATACCCGGTGTTCGCCGACGCCTTCGACGCGGTCTGCGCCCACCTCGACCCGGACCTGGACCGCCCGCTGCGCGACGTCGTCCTCCATGACGCCGACGCGCTCGGCCGCACCGCCTGGACGCAGCTCGCCCTCTTCGCCTTCGAGGTGGCCCTCTTCCGGTTGCTGGAATCCTGGAACCTGACCCCCGACCGGCTGGCCGGGCACTCTGTGGGAGAACTCGCCGCCGCGCACGTCGCCGGCATCCTGTCGCTCGCCGACGCCTGCACTTTGGTGGCCGCCCGAGCCCGGCTGATGGGGGCGCTGCCCGAGGGCGGCGCCATGATGTCGGTCCGGATGTCCGAGGCCGAGGCGCGCTCCGCGCTCGCCGGGTACGAGGACCGCGTGGCGATCGCCGCCGTCAACACCCGCGACGAGCTCGTCCTCTCCGGCGACGTCGACGTTCTGGAGGAACTGGCCGAGGAAGGCAGGCGCACCGGCCGCAGGATCCGCTCCCTGGACGTCTCGCACGCCTTCCACTCCCCGCACATGGACCCCGTCCTCGACGACTTCGCCGCCGTGGCCGCGACCCTGGAGTACCGCCCCGCCCGCATCCCGCTGGTGTCCACGGTCACCGGGCTCGACGACGACGGCGCGATGTCCACCCCGGAGTACTGGGTCGGCCAGATACGCGCCACCGTCCGCTTCTCCGACGCCGTCGGCACCCTTCTCGGCCAGGGCGTGACCCGCTTCGCCGAGATCGGACCCGGGGCCGCGCTCACCGTCCCGATGGAGCGGACCCTGGAACGCGCCCGGGCGCTCGACGACACCACCGCCACCCTCGCCGTGGCGCTCCAGCGCTCCAACCGGCAGGAGCCCGTTGCGCTGCTCACCGCCGTCGCCCGGCTGCACACGGCCGGCGTCCCCGTCGACTGGAACGCGCTCCTCGGGCCCGCCACCGGGCCCCGCCCCGATGTGCCGACGTACGCCTTCCAGCGACGCCGCTACTGGCCCGCACCGCACCCCGTCGCGGCGCGGGACGGCGAGCGGACCGGCCGCTACCAGGTGACCTGGCGCCCCCTGCCCGAGCCGGACCGGGCCGTCCCCCACGGCACCTGGCTCGCCGTGGGCGCCGCGGACGGGAGCGCCACCGCCCTGCTCGCGCAACTGCGCGAACAGGGAATGCGGGTGACCGACGTCCCCGACACGGGGGACAGCAGGCAGGCATGCGCCGAGGTGCTGCGGAGGGCCCACGACGAGGCGTCCGCGGTCACCGGTGTCATCTGCCTGGCGGAGGAACCCGCGACGGTCCTCGCCCTCGCCCAGGCACTCGACGACATCGCGGCGGACGCCCGCCTGTGGTGCCTGACCACGGGCGCCGTCGCCACCGGACCTGCCGACCCGCCCGCCGACCCCGCCCGCGCCGCCGTCTGGGGACTGGGCCGCACCCTGGGCCTGGAGGCTCCGCACCGCTGGGGCGGCCTGGTGGACCTGCCCGCGAGCCCGGATACGAGGACCGCGGCGCGCCTGGCCGCGCTGCTCGCCGCCGGCACGTCGGGCGAGGACCAGATCGCCCTGCGGGCCACCCCCATGGCCCGCAGGGTCACCACCGCCCCGCCGTCCACCGGCGCCGCGCCCTGGCAGCCCTCGGGCACCGTCCTGGTCACCGGCGGAACCGGCCGCCGCGGCCGGGCGCTGGCCACGGCGCTCGCCGCGAACGGAGCCGGACATCTGGTGCTCCTCGGCCGCCGGGGCGCCGATGCGCCGGGCGCCCGCGAGTTCGCCGAGAGCCTGCCCGTCGAGGTCACCTTCGCCGCCGCGGACGTCACCGACCGGGCCGCCGTCGCCGAGGTGCTGGCGGCGATCCCCGCCGACCGACCGCTCACCGCCGTGGTCCACGCGGTGGGTGCGGAGGCGAACACCCCCTGGACGGAGCTGTGCCCCGGCGACCTGCGCGCGTCGGCCGCGGCCGACGGCGCCCAGGTGCTGCACGAGGTGACCGGCGATCTGGCCACCGGCCTAGAGGCGTTCGTCCTGATCTCCTCGGGGACCGGCGTCTGGGGCGGCAGGGGAGCCGCCGTACGCTCCGCCGCGAGCGCCCGGACGGACGCCCTCGCCGCGCACCGCCACTCCCTCGGCCTGCCCGCGACCTCGGTCTCCTGGGGGCCGTGGGCGACGGGCGAGGAGGACCCGGCCGCCCCGCGTCCCGCCCTGCGCCCGCTGGATCCGGCCACGGTCTGGGCCGCCTTGGCCGAGGCGGTGGCCGCACCGGCGCCGTGCGCCGTCGTCGCCGACGTGGACTGGGGGCGCTTCCACCCCGCCTACACCCTGGCCCGGCACCGCCCGCTGTTCGACGAACTCCCGGAGGTCCAGCGGCTGTCGGCCGCTCCGCGCACTCCGGCGCCGGACGCGGACGCGGGATCCGGCCTCACCGGGCCGGACCGGCAGCGGACGGGGCTCGACCTCGTCCGTACGACGGCCGCCGGCGTGCTCGGGCACACCGACACGAAGTCCGTCACCCCCGACCGCCCGTTCCTGGAGCTGGGCGTCGACTCGGTCGCCGCGCTGGAGATCCGCGACACGCTGGAGCAGGCCACGGGCCTGACACTGCCGGGCACCCTCGTCTTCGACCACCCCACACCCGCCGCCCTCGCCCGCCACCTCGTCGGCGGTGCGGCCGGCGACACCGCCGCGGCCGGGACGGCGCCCGCCCCGGTGCTGGGCATCTCGCCCACCGACCGCAACCCGGTCGGCCTGCTGGATTCCCTCTACCGGGAGGCAGTGCGCACCGGGCGGATCCAGGAGTTCCTCGAACTGGTCGGCGAAACGGCGAAGTTCCGGCCCATGGCCGACGACGTGGCCGAGGCGGGCGGACCGGCGGAGCTCACCACCCTCGCCGACGGCCCGGCGCCCGAACTGCTGGTCTGTGTCAGCGGCCTGACGGCCGGCGGCGGCCCGCACGAGTTCGCCCGGCTGGCCGCACCGCTGCGCGGCGCACGCCGCGTGGCCGCGGTGCCCGTCCTCGGCTACGGCCGCGGCGAGCTGCTGCCCGCGACCCCCGAAATCGCCTTGGACTGGCAGGCGCAGGGTGTCCTCGCCCACGCCGAGGGCACCCCGGTCGTCCTCTTCGGGCACTCCGGAGGCGCGCTGCTTGCCCACAGGCTGGCGGTGCGCATGGCCGAACTGGGGTCCCCGCCTGCGGGGTTGGTGCTGGCGGATGTCTACGCTCTGGACGACCCACTGATGGTGGAGTGGAACGCCGAGCTTTCCGAGGGAGTCTTCGACCGGGTGGAGCAGTTCGTCGCCATGGACGACAGCCGTCTCACCGCGATGGCCTGGTACGGCAGCCTGTTCTGGACGAACCCGGACCCCGACACCCGCTTCCCGACTCTCCTGCTGCGTGCCTCACAACCGCTGCGCGAGCCCGCCGACGGCCGTGACTGGCGCAGCGCGTGGAAGGCCGCTCGCGACGTCGTCGACGTACCGGGCGACCACTTCACGATGATGGCCGAGCACGTCGGGACGACGGCTCGCGCAGTCCACCGGTGGATCGGGGAACTCCCCCGATGACCACCGTGAACCCCACCACACCGACAGTCCGGCCGACCCCGCCGGGAGCGCCCGGAAGTGCCCGGAAGTGCCCGTTCCATGGAGGAACCCCGATGACCATTCAACCCCTGGCCCGCGCGATCGGGGTCTCCCGGCGCTACGGCGAGACGACGGCCGTGGACGGTATATCCCTCGACATACCGGCCGGACAGCTGATCGGCCTGCTCGGCCCCAACGGCGCCGGCAAGAGCACCCTCATCAACCTCTTCACCGGCCTGCGCAAACCCACGCAGGGCAGGGTCGAGCTGTTCGGCCGCGATCCCCGGCACGTGGAGGCCCGCCGCCGGATGGGCATGACCCCGCAGGAGACCGGCCTGCCCGAGACCCTCAAGGCCACCGAGGTGATGGACTTCGTGGCGGCGCACTTCACGCGCTCCGCCGACACGAGGGAACTGCAGGAGCGGTTCGGCATCACCGAGTTCGCCGGCCGCCAGGTCGGCGGCCTCTCCGGTGGCCAGAAGCGCCGCCTGGCCATCGCGCTCGCCTTCGTCGGCGAACCCGACCTGGTGTTCCTGGACGAGCCGACCACCGGCCTGGACGTCGAGGCCCGCCGCACGCTGTGGGACGGCATCCGCGCCTTCCACCAGGGCGGCGGCACGGTGGTGCTGACCAGCCACTACCTCGACGAGGTGGAGGAACTCGCCGAACGCGTCGTGATCATCGACCAGGGCCGCTGCGTCGCCGACGACAGCGTCGCGTCGCTGCGCCGGGTGAGCGGCCTGCGCCGGGTCACCGTGCGGATGGCCGAGGTACCCGACCTGCCTGGCCTCGTCGCCGTCGAGCGGGAGGGCGACCGGGTGCACCTGATCTCCCAGGACTCCGACCAGATGGTGCGCGACCTGGTCGCCTCCGGCGCGCCCTTCGACGAACTCGACGTCAGCGCCGGGTCCCTCGAGGACGCGTTCCTCGCACTGCTCGGCCGCAACCGGGACAAGGCCCCGGAAGCCGGCGAAACCACGGCCGTCGCGGAGGCGATCGCACGATGAACACCACCCTCGCCTATGTGAAGTTCGAGATCCTGGAGGCCGTCCGCATCCCCGCGGTCTTCTTCGGACTGCTCTTCATGCCCGCCGGCGGCATGTTCGTGTTCGTCGTCCCGACGCTGGGCTCCGACCCCGGGACGGCGACCATGGGCACGGCCTCCATGTGCCTCTTCGCGGTACTCATCATTTGCTCCGCGCAGTACGGCATGGGCATCGCCGACGCCCGGATGAAGCCCTGGGGAGGGTACGTCCGCACGCTGCCCGGCGGACCCGTACCCCGCATGGTCTCCATGGTGACGTTGAGCCTGCTGATGACCCTGCTCGGCGCGATCCCGCTGATCCTGGTCGCCGCCCTCGGCACCGAGGCCAGTGTCTCCCCGGGCCGGCTCGTGCTCGGACTGCTGGCCCTGATGCTCGCGGTGGTGCCCTTCGCGCTCTTCATGCTGGCCATCGGGTACGCCGTCAACCCCTACCTGGTGGCCATGCTGACCAGCATCACCCCGCTGGTCCTGGTCGTCCTCGGCGGACTGCTCGCCGACCCGTACGCGACGGACGGCTTCATCGCCACGATCGCTCCGTACACCCCGGTCCGGGGCGCGGCGGAACTGGTGTGGGCGGCGGTGAGCGACTACACCCCGCAGCCCGCCTCGCTGATCGCGCAGGGCGTCTGGACCGTCGTCCTCGCGCTCGTCGCCTTCCGTGCCTACCGCGCCGACGAGGGCCGCCGCTTCCGCTGAGCACCCGCCACCGCACCCCCCAGCCCCCCACCTGCCGCACCGCGCCACGCGCGCGGCGCGCATCCGTCGTCCGCCCAACCGTGAGGTCTGCCGTGCCCGAAGCCCCGTCCGCCACCGCGCGCGACGCCGCCGTCACCGGCTCCATGTCCGTCCGCCCCCTGAGAGTGGAAGGCGCCTACGCCTTCACCCCGAAGGTCTTCCCCGACAGCCGGGGCGCCTTCCTCTCGCCGTACCAGGAGCCGGCGTTCACCGCCGCCCTCGGCCACCCGCTCTTCCCCGTCGCCCAGACCAACCACAGCGTCTCCGCCCGCGACGTGGTACGCGGCGTCCACTACACGCTCACGCCGCCCGGCGCGGCGAAGTACGTCTACTGCGCGCGTGGCAGCGCCATCGACATAGTGGTGGACGTCCGTGTCGGCTCGCCCACCTTCGGCGCCTGGGACTCGGTGCTGCTCGACCAGACCGACCACCGCGCCGTGTACTTCCCGCTCGGCCTCGGCCACGCCTTCATCTCGCTCGAGGACGACACGGTCATGTCGTACATGGTCTCCAGCAGCTACGTCCCCGAGCACGAACTGGCCCTCACGGTCCTGGACCCCGCGCTCGGCCTGCCGCTGCCGGACCGTGACCGGATGGTCCTCTCCGACCGCGACTCGGTCGCCCCCACCCTGGCCGAGGCGGCGGAGGCCGGGACACTCCCGGTGTACGAGCAGTGCCGGCAGATCGAGAAGGCGATGTACGCGTGACGGCCCGCCCCGGCGGCGACGACCGTCCCCTGGTCGTGGTGCTCGGCGCGTCCGGCTTCATCGGCTCGCCCCTCACCCGCGCCCTGGCCGCCAGACCCGGCCGGCTGAGGCTGGTGGCCCGCCGCGAGACCCCCGTCCCGGACGGGGCGGTCGCCGAGATCGAGGTGCGCACGGCCGACCTCGCCGCCCCGGGCGCGATCGCCGAGGCCGTCGAGGGGGCCGACGCCGTCTTCCACCTGGTCGCGGCCACCGAGGCGGGCTGGCGGGTCGCCGAGGACGACGTCGCCGCCGAGCGGTTGAACGTCGGCCTGGTACGCGACCTCGCCGCGGCGCTCGCCGCCGGGCGCCAGGGGGAGCGGCGCCCCGTGGTGATCTTCCCCAGCACGACCACCCACCTCGGCGCCGGCCCCGGCGGGGCGGTCGACCCGGGCGACGTGAAGAGCCCGTACGTACGGCAGAAACTGCTCGCCGAGAACGTGCTCGCGCACGCCACCGCCGAGGGCGTACTGCGCGGCGTCTCGCTCTGCCTGCCCACGGTCTTCGGCCACGGCCCCGCCACCACCGCCCCCGACCGCGGCGTGGTCGCCGCCATGACCCGCCGCGCCCTGGCCGGCGAGCCGCTCACCGTCTGGGGCGACGGCTCGGTCCGCCGCGACCTGGTCCACGTCGACGACGTGGTGGAGGCCCTGCTGGCCGCCCACGACCACGCCGACCGGCTCTCGGGCCGCTACTGGGAGATCGGCACCGGCACCGGCGTCACGCTGCTCTCCCTCTTCACCGGCGTCGCCGAGGCCGTCGCCGCGCACACCGGAAGCCCGTCCGTCCCCGTCGTGACCGTGCCCCCGCCCGACCACTCCGACCCGGCCGACAGCGAGGACGTGGTGGTCGACCCGGGGCCCTTCCACACGGTCACGGGCTGGAGCGCGCGGGTGGAGCTGAAGGACGCGCTGCGACGCACCGCCGCCGCGCTGGCGCCCGCCGCCGGGCACTGGGGTGGAGGAGGCCAGGTGTAGGGGGGGTAGGGGGTGTTCGGCGGGCACGCCCAGTCCCTATGTTCCTGCCGAGTACACCATCTCGGCAGCGAACCAGGCCCGTTCCCGGCAACGGTCCCGTCTGGAGGACGGCAATGCGCATTCTCTTCGCGGCACATGCGGAGAAGACGCACTTTTTCAGCATGGTGCCCCTCGCGTGGGCGCTGCGCACGGCGGGCCACGAGGTCAGGGTCGCCACCCAGCCGGAGATGGCGGAGACCGTCACCAGGACCGGGCTGACGGCGGTGCCGCTCGGCGGCGACCACCGGTGGAAGCAGGTCATGGAGGCCAGCCAGGACGAAGGCTGGGGGGCCCGCGTCGCCGAAGCCGTCACGCGCTCGGCGGACCTGGGCCACGAGGAGCTCTTCCGCTTCTTCGACGAGACCACCTCCCGGTACTTCCGCACCGTCAACAACGACGAGTTCACGGACGCGCTGGTCGACTACGCCCGCTGGTGGCAGCCCGACCTGATCGTGTGGGAGCAGTTCACCTGGGCGGGAGCCGTCGCCGCCCAGGTCACCGGCGCGGCGCACGCCCGCATGCTGTGGGGGGCGGACGTCGTCACCCGCTCCCGCAACGACTTCCTGGACCGCCTCGCGGAGCTCCCCGAGGACCAGCGCACGGACCCGCTGCGCGACTGGCTCACCGAGTCGCTCGCCAGGTACGGCGCCGCCTACGACGAGACCGTCGCCAACGGGCAGTGGACGATCGACGTCAGCCCGCCCGGCCACCGCATCGACAACGGCCTGCCGGTGGTCGGTGTGCGCTACATCCCCTACAACGGGCAGGCGGAGCTGCCCGAATGGCTCGCCGCCGAGCCGCCCAAGCCCCGCGTCGCCGTCACCGCCGGCATCTCCGTACGCGGCTACTTCGGCTTCGACATGTTCAGCATCGGCGCCCTCCAGGCCTTCGCCGACCTCGACATCGAGCTGATCGCCACGCTGCTGCCGGTCCCAGGGGAATCGGCGGACATGGCACCGGACAACGCCACCGTCCTGGACTTCGTGCCCATGCAGGGCCTGCTGCCGACCTGTTCGGCCGTGATCCACATCGGCGGAGCGGGCGTGCAGTCCACCGCCGCCTACTACGGCGTCCCGCAGCTGATCCTGCCCGGCTTCTGGGACACGGTCGTACGCGCCGAACTCGTCGAGCGGTCCGGCGCGGGCATCTCGCTGCCGCCGGGCCAGGTCACGCCCGAGGGCGTGCGCGAGTCCCTCGTACGACTCCTCGAGGACCCGTCGTTCCGCACGGGCGCCGAGGCGCTGCGCAAGGACCTGCTGTCCGCGCCCTCGCCCAACGAAGTCGTCCCGGTCCTCGAGGACCTCACCGCCCGCCACAAGAGCGCAGTCTGAGCAGTCCGAGGGGACCACAGCCGTGTACGGTGCAGAATTCGCCGAGATCTACGACCTGATCCACCAGGGCCGGGGCAAGGACTACGCCCTCGAGGCGCAGTTTGTCGCCGGCCTCGCCCGCGAGAAGGCCCCGGCCGCCACCTCGCTGCTGGACGTGGCCTGCGCCACGGGCTCGCACCTGGGCGCCTTCGCCGAGATGTTCGAGACAGTCGCGGGCGTGGAGCTGTCCGCGCCCATGGTCGAGGTGGCCCGTCGCAAACTGGGGGACACCGTCCACCAGGGCGACATGCGCGACTTCGACCTCGGGACCCGTTTCTCCGTCGTCACCTGCATGTTCGGCTCCATCGGCCACGCCATGACGGAGCCCGAACTCGTCGCCGCACTGCGCCGGTTCGAGGCGCACCTCGAGGACGGCGGCGTGATCGTCGTCGACCCGTGGTGGTTCGACGACACCTTCACCCCGGGCCATGTGGCGGGCGACGTGTGCACCGTGGACGGGCTCACCATGGCCCGCGTCTCGCACGCCACCCGCCAGGACGACAAGTCCCGGATGGAGGTCCACTACACCGTGGCGGGCCCGGACGCCGGCATCAGCCACTTCGTCGAGACCTACCTGGCACGCCTCTACACCCGGGAGCAGTACGAGAAGGCCTTCGCCGAGGCCGGCCTGACCGCCGAGTACCTGCCCGGGGTGCAGAACGGCCGTGGACTGTTCCTCGCCGTACGCGCCTGACCGGGCCGCCCGACATGACACAGGTGACCGAGCAGGCACCCGCCACGCGGTTCGCCGAGTCGGCACGGGCCGTCGACGGCGTCCGTACGGACACGGCGGCCTTCGACGCCTGGCTCGCCGACTGCCGCGACCGCTTCCACACCACCGTCGAACTCCGCCCGCTGGACGCGCTGCAGGGCTGGTCGGTGGACCCGCACACCGGGGACGTCGGACATTCCAGCGGCAGGTTCTTCGCCGTACGCGGCCTCGACGTGCAGGTGCCGGGCGCCGCCGTGGAACGCTGGCAGCAGCCCATCATCAGCCAGCCCGAGGCCGGCATCCTCGGCATCCTCGTCAAGGAGTTCGACGGGGTGCCGCACTGCCTGATGCAGGCCAAGGCGGAGCCCGGCAACATCAACGGCATCCAGCTCTCGCCGACCGTCCAGGCGACCCGGAGCAACTACAGCGGCGTGCACCGCGGCAAAGCCGTCCCCTACCTCGAGTACTTCCGCGACACCGCATCCCACCGGGTGCTCGCCGACGTCCTCCAGTCGGAGCAGGGCGCCTGGTTCCACCGCAAACGCAACCGCAACCTGATCGTCGAGACCACCGGTCCTGTCGAACTCCTCGACGGCTTCTGCTGGCTGACCCTGGGACAGCTCCACGAACTGCTGCGCCAGGACGACCTGGTCAACATGGACACCCGTACGGTGCTGTCCTGCTTCCCCGCCGCCCCCACGGCCGCCGAGTGCGCACCGTCGTACGGAGAACTCCTGCGCTGGATCACCGAGGAGCGCACCCGCCGCGAACGCCACGTCCGCGAGATCCCGCTGAACTCCGTCACCGGATGGCAGCTCCGCGACGGCCGCGTCACCCACCGGGACGGCCTCTTCTTCGACGTAGTCGGAGTCTCGGTGGAGGCGGCCGGCCGCGAGGTCGGCCGCTGGGACCAGCCGCTGCTGGCCCCGCGCGGCACCGGACTGGTTGCGCTGCTGGTCCGCGAGATCGACGGAATACCGCACGCGCTGCTGCACGCCCGGGTCGAAGCCGGCCACCTCGACGTCCTCGAACTCGCACCCACGGTGCAGTGCACCCCGCAGACCTACGCGCACCTGCCCCCCGAGGCCCGCCCCCGCTTCCTCGACACCGTGCTGACCGCGCCGGAGCAGAACGTCCTCTTCAGCGCCGTCCACTCCGAGGAAGGCGGACGCTTCCTGCACGCCCGCAACCGCTACGTGATCGTCGAGGCCGACCCCGGCCTCTCCCTCGCGGACTGCCCCGACTACCGCTGGACGGCGCTCCACGACACGGCCGCGCTGCTCCGCCACAGCCACTACCTCAACATCCAGGTCCGCTCCATCCTCGCCTGTCTACACGGCCTGGCCGGCCGGGAGGGAAAAGAGAAGTCATGACCCTGCGCGTATGGGACTACCTCGACGAGTACGAAGCGGAGCGCGAGGACATCCTCGACGCGGTGGATCAGGTCTTCCGCTCCGGACAACTGGTCCTCGGACCCTCCACGACCGGCTTCGAGAAGGAGTTCGCCGCCTACCACGGGCTGGCGCACGGCGTCGGCGTGGACAACGGCACCAACGCCCTCGTCCTCGCCCTGCGCGCCCTGGGCGTCGGACCGGGCGACGAGGTCATCACCGTCTCCAACACCGCGGCCCCCACGGTCATCGCCATCGACCAGGTCGGCGCCACGCCCGTCTTCGTGGACGTTCGCGAGAGCGACTACCTGATGGACACCGCGCAGGCCGAGGCCGCGGTCACCCCGCGCACCCGCTGCCTGCTCCCCGTCCACCTCTACGGCCAGTGCGTCGACCTCGCCCCGCTGGAGAAGCTCGCCGCCCGCCACGACCTGGCGCTCCTGGAGGACTGCGCCCAGTCCCACGGAGCCCGGCAGCACGGCCGCCTGGCCGGCACCACCGGCAAGGCCGCGGCGTTCTCCTTCTACCCGACGAAGGTCCTCGGCGCCTACGGTGACGCCGGCGCGGTCGTCACCGACGACGCGGCCACCGACGCCGCACTGCGCCGGTACCGCTACTACGGCATGGAGCGGCGCTACTACGTCGAGCAGACCCCGGGCCACAACTCCCGCCTGGACGAGGTGCACGCCGAGATCCTGCGCCGCAAGCTGCGCCGGCTCGACGGCTACGTCGAGGCCCGGCGCCGCGTCGCGGACCGCTACGCCGAGGCGCTCGCGGACACCGACCTCGTCCTGCCGGAGGTGGTCTCCGGCAACGACCACGTCTACTACCTCTACGTCGTGAGGCACCCGCGCCGCGACGCCATCATCGAGGCGCTGCGCCCCCACGGCGTCGAGCTCAACATCAGCTACCCGTGGCCGGTGCACACGATGACCGGCTTCGCCCACCTCGGGCAGCCCGAGGGTTCGCTGCCGGTCACCGAGGCACTGGCCGGCGAGATCTTCTCCCTGCCGATGTACGCCTCGCTCTCCGAGGAACGACAGGACCAGGTGATCGCCGCACTGCGCGAGGTGCTGCGCACGCTCTGACGCCGGACCCACCGGTGCGGGAGCTCAGTGCGTGAGACGCAGCGGCAGCTCCAGCAGGCCGTGCAGGTTGAAGTGCTTGTTGACCGGCAGGTCCTCCCGCACCAGCTCGATCTTCCCGTACCGCTCCAGCAGATGGGAGAAGACGGTCGCGGCCTCCAGCCGCCCCAGCACCGCTCCCAGACAGAAGTGCGGACCCGCACTGAACGCCAGCGTCTTCGGCTCGGTGCGGGCCAGGTCCAGCCGGTCCGGGTCGGGATAGCGTTCCGGGTCCCGCCCGGCCGCGTCCAGCAGCCCCATGACGTGAGCCCCCTTCGGTATCGTCTTCCCGCCGATCTCCAGGTCGGCGGTGGCGATCCGGGTGGCCAGCGTGACCGGCGGGTCGAAACGGGACAGCTCGTCCACGGCCGTCGGCATCAGCGAAGGGTCCGCCCGCAGCGCCTCCAGCGCCTCCGGCTGCTTCAGCAGAGCCAGCATGCCGTTGCCGATGAGATTCACGGTGGTCTCATGACCGGCGTTGAAGATGAGCAGGATGTTGGCGACGATCTCGTCCTCGGTGAGCTGGTCGCCGTCCTCCGCCTGCATCAGCACCGACAGCAGGTCGTGCTCGGGGTCGGCGCCGCGCCGGGACGCCATCAGGTCCAGCAGATACCTGCGGAACTCGGGCTCGGCCTTGTTCATGGCGATCCGCCGACTGGGCGAGACGTCCGGGTCCAGGACGTAACCCACCTTGTCCGTCCAGTCCCGGCAGCGCGCACGGTCCTCGACGGGGATGCCGAGCAGCTCCCCCACCACCGCGACCGGCATCGGCAGCGCCAGGTCGCGGATCAGGTCCACCTCGCCGTCGCCCATGGCGTCCAGCAGGCCGTCCACGATCTCCGTGATGCGCGGCCGCAGCCGGTCGATGAAGCGTGGCGTGAACACCCGCGCGATCAGCTTGCGCAGCCGCCGGTGGTCCGCTCCGTCCTGGAGCAGCAGCCACTTGTCCACGCTGCGCATCACGGGGCAGGTCGGCCCGCCCCGCGTCATCGCCCAGCCCGGCTCCTTGGGAAAGGCGCTCGAAGAGTGCGGGGAGCGCAGCAGCGCGGACACGTCGTCGTAGCGAGTGAGCACCCAGTAGCCCAGCGGCGTACGGTGCACCGGATCCGTCTCCCGCAGCCGCCGGTAGTACCCGAACCGGTCGGCGGCCAGGGCGGGGTCGTTCAGGTCGTACAGCGCGCTCATGCCTTCGCTCCCTGTGCGTCGGTGGACTGCCGGCTCAGCTCTGGGCGAGCGCGGTGCGGATCACGTCCAGCACCCGCGCGCTGTGGTCGAGCAGGAAGAAGTGCCCACCGGGCAGCACCTCCATGGCGAAGGAGCCGGTGGTGTGCCGCGCCCAGGCCTCGACCTCGGGGATGTGCGCCTTCGGGTCGGCGTCGCCGATCAGCGCGGTGACCGGGCAGCTCAGCGGCTCGCCCTGCTTCCACTCGTACGTCTCGGCGGCACGGTAGTCGTTACGGACGGAGGGGAGCGCCATCCGCATGATCTCCTCGTCCTGCAGCAGTCGGCTGTCCGTACCGGCCAGCGCGCGCACCTCGGCGAGCAGGCCGTCGTCGTCGCGCTGGTGCACGGTCTCGTGGCGCGTCGCCGAGGGCGCGCGGCGGCCGGAGACGAAGACGTGGGCCGCGGGCCGGTCGGTCTCCATCAGCTGGGCCAGCTCGAAGGCGACGGTGGCACCCATGCTGTGCCCCAGCAGCGCCGTCGGCCTGTCGTCCAGCTGACCGAGCACCTCGTGGATGCGCAGGGCGAGTTCGGGAAGGTTGTCGATGCACGGCTCGTGACGGCGGTCCTGGCGGCCCGGGTACTGGATCGCGACGACATCCACCTGTGGGGACAGCGCCTTCGCCACCGGGAGCCAGAAGCTCGCCGAGCCGCCGGCATGCGGCAGGCACACGAGCCGGATCGGCGCGGCCGGGGCGGGCGCGTAGGCGCGGACCCAGGTCGAGGTGGTGTCGTGAGTCGTCATGTGGTCGTCCACTTCTCGCGTGCGGAAAGGCTGCCGTGATGCCAGCACCTCGCGGGCGCGCGGACAAGGGGAAGCCGGGGGAACAGGGGCAGCCGGCGCCGGATGTCAGGGGGCGGCCGGCCCCGGTGCGCCCGCGGGCCCCAGGACTGGGGTTCCGGCGCGCCAGTAGGGGGTGTCCAGGCCGTGGGGCGGTGAGTAGCGTCCCGCTCCGCATGAGTGTCATCAATGAGGCAGATCCGAATCGGGCCGGCACACGCGTGCGCCGGCACCGGGTGAGGGGGCGACCGTGTCACAACCGCTGTACGAGCTGGGCGATCCCCCGCCGCTGGGCGTGATTCCTGAGCAGATGTACGCGAACGTGATCCGGCAGGACCGCTTCGGGCCGCCCGTCAAGGCGATGCAGACCGAGGTCATGCCCGTGCCCCGGCCCGGGCGCGGCGAGGTCCTGGTCTACGTCATGGCCGCGGGCATCAACTACAACAACGTGTGGGCCTCCCTCGGGGAGCCCATCGACGTGATCGCCATGCGGCAGAAACTGCACGGCGCCACCGAGGACTTCCACATCGGCGGCACCGACGCCTCCGGCGTGGTCTGGGCCGTGGGCGAGGGCGTGACGCAGTTCAAGGTGGGCGACGAGGTCGTCACCTCCGGCGCGATCTGGGACGAGACCGCGGAGGACATCCGGATGGGTGTCGACCCCCTCGCGGCGAAGTCCCTGACCGCGTGGGGCTACGAGTCCAACTACGGCTCCTTCGCCCAGTTCACGCGCGTCAAGGAACAGCAGTGCCACCCGAAGCCCGCGAACCTGTCCTGGGAACGGGCGGGCAGCTTCCTGGTGTCCGGCGCGACGGCGTACCGCCAACTGACCAACTGGGCGCCGCACGACGTGCGGCCCGGAGACCCGGTGCTGATCTGGGGCGGCTCGGGCGGCATCGGTTCGGCCGCCATCCAGGTCACGAACCTGCGCGGCGGCATCCCGATCGCCGTCGTCTCCAGCGAGGAGCGCGCGAAGTACGCCCTCGACCTCGGCGCCAAGGGGGTGATCGACCGCACCGAGTTCCACCACTGGGGGCGGCTGCCCGACCTCGACGACAAGGCCGCGGCGAAGGCGTGGACCGCCGAGGTCCGCCGCTTCGGCGCGAAGTTCTGGGAGGTGCTCGGCGAGCGTCGCAACCCGCGGATCGTCGTGGAACACCCCGGCGAGGAGACCCTGCCGACCTCGATGTTCGTGTGCGACAACGGGGGCATGGTCGTCATCTGCGGTGGCACCAGCGGGTACAACGGCGACCTGGACCTGCGCTACCTCTGGATGCGCAGCAAGCGGCTGCAGGGCTCGCACGGCTCGAACACCCGCGAGAACCGGGCCGTCATCCGGCTCATGTCCGAGGGCCGCCTCGACCCGTGCATCACCTGGTGCGGCACCTTCGAGGACATCGCCGAGGGCCACCAGAAGCTCTACGAGAACCGGCAGGGCACCGGCAACTTCGCCGTCCTCGTCAACGCCACGTCACACGGGCTGACCACGCTGTCTGGGGTCGGCTAGGGGTTGCCGGGTACGGATCACCGCTTCCTACGATGGCGCGTCGTCGGTGCCGGCCGAGACCATCCCTGAGCGGTGGAGAACTCGATGAATACTCGTGACGAGAAGGCCGTAGAAGCCCTCAGGGCCTCCCTGAAGGAGGTCGAACGCCTTCGCAGGCAGAACCGGGAGATGCGGGATGCCGCCCGCGAACCGGTGGCCATCGTCGCGATGAGCTGCCGGCTCCCCGGCGGCGTCGGCGCGCCGGAGGAGCTGTGGCGGCTGGTCGCCGACGGCACCGACGCGATCGTGGACTTCCCCGACGACCGCGGCTGGACGGAGACCGGGCCCGCCCCGGAGGGCTACGCCCGCCGGGGCGGATTCGTACCGCACGCCACCGACTTCGACGCCGCGCTGTTCGGCATCAACCCTCGCGAGGCCCTCGCGATGGACCCCCAGCAGCGCCTGCTCCTCGAGGCGTCGTGGGAGGCCCTGGAACGGGCGGGCATCGACCCGCACTCGCTGGCCGGCAGCGACACCGGGGTCTTCATCGGCGCCTCGCCGACCGGGTACGCCACGGTCGGCCGGATGCCGGAGAGCACGGTGGGCTACCAGCTCACCGGCAGCGCCCACAGCGTGCTGTCCGGCCGGCTCTCCTACGTGTACGGCCTGGAGGGCCCGGCGGTCACCGTGGACACCGCCTGCTCGTCGTCGCTGGCCGCGCTGCACCTGGCGGTGCAGGCGCTCCGCCAGGGCGAGTGCGGCCGGGCACTCGTCGGCGGCGTCGCCGTGATCACCACCCCGGACGCGTTCAGCGAGTTCGGCAAGCAGGGCGGCATGGCCTCCGACGGGCGCTGCAAGTCCTTCTCGGCCGGAGCGGACGGCACCGGCTGGAGCGAGGGCGTCGCGGTCCTGGTGGTGGAACGGCTCTCCGACGCGCGCCGGCTGGGGCACGACGTCCTCGCCGTCGTCCGGGGCAGCGCGATGAACCAGGACGGCGCGTCCAACGGCCTCACCGCCCCCAACGGCCCGTCCCAGCAGCGCGTCATCCGTGCCGCGCTCGCCGCCGCCCGGCTCACCCCCGCCGACATCGACGCGGTGGAGGCGCACGGCACCGGCACCAGACTGGGCGACGCCATCGAGCTCAAGGCCCTCCAGGACACCTACGGCCGCGACCGGGACACCGCCCACCCCCTGTGGCTGGGCTCCCTCAAGTCGAACATCGGCCACACGCAGGCCACCGCCGGCGTCGCCGGCGTGATGAAGAGCGTCCTGGCGATGCACCACGACCAGCTGCCGCGCACGCTGCACGTCGAAGAGGAAAGCCCCCACGCCGCCCGGCCGGGCGGCGGCGTCCGTCTGCTGAGCGAGCCACGGCCGTGGCCGCGCGGTGAGGCGCCCCGGCGGATCGGCGTCTCGGCGTTCGGCATCAGCGGCACCAACGTCCACGTGATCATCGAGGAGGCGCCGGCCCCGGACCCCGACGGGCTGCCGGACGCCACCGTCTCGGCGCCCGCCGAGGCGCGGCCCGCACGGCCCCACGGGCCGGTCGTCTGGCCGGTGTCGGCACAGACCGCCGCCGCGCTGCGCGTGCAGGCCGAGCGGCTGGCCGGGCAGCTCCGCGAGCGGCCCGAAAGCCCGGCCGACGTCGCGTGGTCGCTGGCGACCACCCGGGCCGACCTGACACACCGCGCTGTGGTGTCCGGCACCGGCCACGAGGACCTGCTCGCCGGGCTCGCCGCGCTGACGACGGGCGCAACCGCCGGGGGCGTGGTGTCGGGCGTCGTCGGCGAGGGCCGGACGGCGTTCCTCTTCACGGGCCAGGGCGCCCAGCGCATCGGCATGGGCCGCGAACTGTACGAAGCCCACCCCGCGTTCGCGGAGGCCTTCGACGCCGTGTGCGCGCGGATGGACCTGGAACGGCCGCTGCGCGACGTGGTGTTCGGCGACGCGGAAGCGCTCGGCCGGACCGTCTACGCCCAGGCCGGCCTGTTCGCGCTTGAAGTCGCGCTGTTCCGCCTCCTGGAGACGTGGGGCATGTTCCCCGACGTCCTGCTGGGACACTCGATCGGCGAGGTGGCCTGCGCACACGTGGCGGGAGTGCTGTCGCTGGAGGACGCCTGCCGGCTGGTGTCGGCGCGCGGCCGGCTGATGGACGCGCTGCCGTCCGGCGGAGCGATGCTCGCCGTGGAGGCCGCCGAGGACGAGCTGGAGCTGCCCGACCGGGTGGATCTCGCGGCCGTCAACGGCCCCACTTCGGTGACGGTCTCCGGTGACGCCGACGCGATCACGGTACTGGAGGAGCGACTCCGGGCGCAGGGCGTCCGGGTCAAGCGGCTCACCGTCTCGCACGCGTTCCACTCGCACCTGATGGAGCCGATGCTCGACGAGTTCACCGCCGTCGCACAGTCGTTGACGTACCACACCCCCGAGATCCCCGTCGTCACCACCGCACCGGGCGACCTCGCCACCCCCGGCTACTGGGTGAGCCAGGTCCGCGAGCCCGTCCGCTTCGCCGACGGCGTGACGCAGCTGCGCGCCGACGGCGTGACGCGCGTGGTCGAACTGGGCCCGGACGGGGTGCTGTGCGCCCTGGCGCAGCAGAACGCCGCGGACCTCGTCTGCGCACCCCTGCTGCGCAGGGACCGGGGCGAGCAGGAGGCCGGCCTCGCCGCGCTCGGCCGCCTGTGGGCCTCCGGAGCCGACGTGGACTGGCCCGCGGTACTGCCCGAAGGGCGCCGTGTCGACCTGCCCACCTACCCGTTCCAGCGCGAGCGCTACTGGCCCGAGCCCCACACGGACGCCCCGGCCGCCGCTCCCACGCCCGCCGACGGTGACGAGGCCCGGTTCTGGGAGGCCGTCGAGCGGGAGGACCTCGCCGCGCTGGCCGAGACCCTCGGCATACGGGACGACGCCGGGGCACTGGAGGAGCTCGTACCCGCGCTCTCCTCGTGGCGGCGCTCCCGGCACGAGGACGCCGTCCTCGACTCGTGGCGCTACCACGTCGCATGGAAGCCGCTCGCCGGCGACCCCCACTCCACCGCCCCCACCGGCACCTGGCTGCTCCTCACCTCCGGGGAGACCACACCCGCGCGGGAGGTGGCCGACGCGCTCAGCGCCGCCGGAGCCCAGGTCCGCGAGATGACGCTGGCACCCACCGACGACCGGTCCGCCATCGCCGAGCGGGTGGCCGTCGCTGCCCCGGACGCGGTCCTGTACGTCGCCGGAAGCCCGGACGGGAACCCGTCGCAGACCGCGGCGGCAGCCGAACTCGCGGCGCTGCTCACGGTGTTCCAGGCGGTCAGCGACGCGGAGACCGGCGCCACCCTGTGGTGCCTGACCCGGGGCGCGGTGTCCACCGGAGACGGCGACCGGCCGACCCGCCCCGAACAGGCACTGCTGTGGGGCCTGGGGCGCGTCGCCGCGCTCGAACGGCCGGCGGTGTGGGGCGGCCTGATCGACCTGCCGCCGACCGTGGACGGCACCACGGGTGCACTGCTGACGACGCTCCTCGCCGGCGACCGGGGCGAGGACCAGGTGGCCCTGCGCGACGGGCGGGCCTACGGCCGCCGCGTCGTACGGGCCCCACGGGCCGAGGCCCCCACGCGCCAGTGGACGACCGACGGCACCGTACTCGTCACCGGCGGCACCGGCGGACTCGGCGCCGACGTCGCCCGGTGGCTCGCGGGACGCGGCGTACCGCACCTGCTCCTTGCGAGCCGCCGCGGCCAGGACGCACCCGGCGCCGACGACCTGACGGCCGAACTGACCGAACTCGGCGCCCGGGTGACGGTCGCCGCCCACGACATCGCCGACCGGGAGTCGCTGGCCGCCCTGCTGGCCGCAGTCCCCGCCGAGTTCCCCCTCACCGGTGTGGTGCACACCGCCGGGGTCGGCGACGGCAGCCCGCTGCTCGAGACCGACGAGGCCGGGCTCACCGAGGTGATCGGCGGCAAGGTCACGGGCGCGGCACTGCTCGACGAACTCACCGACGACCTCGACCTGTTCGTCGTGTTCTCCTCCATCGCCGCGACCTGGGGCAGCGGCGGACAGGGCGCGTACGCCGCCGGCAACGCGTACCTCGACGCGCTGGTCGCCGACCGCCGCGCGCGCGGCCTGACCGGCACCGCGATCGCCTGGGGGCCGTGGGCCGAGATCGGCATGGCCAAGGACGACGAGGTCGTGGAGGCGCACCGCCGGCGCGGGCTGGCGGCGCTGGACCCCACGCTCGCCGTCAGAGGGCTCGGTGACGCGGTGGACCGCGACGAGACGTACGTGAGCATCGCGGACGTCGACTGGCAGCGGTTCGCGCCGGCCTTCCTCTCCGGACGGCCCAGCCCGCTGCTCGCCGAACTTCCCGAAGCCGCAGCGGCGGCCGGCGACGCAGCCGGTGCCCCCGACGCCGACACGGTGTCCTCGGAACTGCGCGACGAACTGGCCGCCGCACCCGAGTCCGAATGGCCGCGCCTGCTGCTGGAAGCCGTCCGCACCCACACCGCGAGGGTGCTCGGACACGCCGGAGCGGGCGCCGTGGAACCCCGCCGGGCCTTCCGGGACGTCGGCTTCGACTCGCTGACCGCCGTGGAGCTGCGCAACGTCCTCACCGCCGAGACCGGGCTGCGACTGCCGGCGACCCTCGTCTTCGACCACCCGACCCCGGTGGCGCTGAGCGAGTACCTGCTCGGCGAGCTGTCCGGCGGAGCGCGGACCCCGGCGACGGCCGTACAGCTCCCCGCCCCGCCCTCGCCCGACGACGACCCGGTGGTCATCGTCGGCATGAGCTGCCGCCTGCCGGGCGGCGTGGACGGCCCACAGGCGCTGTGGGACACGGTCGTGTCCGGCACCGACGGAACCGGCCCCTTCCCGGCCGACCGCGGCTGGGACGCCGACGTCGTCGGCGCGTCGTACGCGCTGCGCGGCGGCTTCGTGGACGCGGCGACGGACTTCGACGCGGGCCTGTTCAACATCTCGCCGCGCGAGGCGCTCGCGATGGACCCGCAGCAGCGCCTGCTCCTCGAGGCCTCCTGGGAGGCGCTCGAGCACGCCGGAATCGACCCGCTCTCCCTGCACCGCACCTCCACCGGCGTGCTCGTCGGCGCTTCCTCGTCCGGCTACGGCATGGGCACCGACCTGGCCACGGGCACGGAAGGACACGTCCTTGCCGGCGGCGCCAACAGTGTGATCTCGGGCCGCGTGGCGTACACCCTCGGTCTTGAGGGTCCCGCGGTGACGGTGGACACGGCGTGTTCGTCGTCGCTGGTCGCGCTGCACCTGGCCGTGCAGGCCCTGCGCCAGGGAGAGTGCGAACTGGCACTGGCCGGCGGCATCACCGTCATGGCCGTGCCGAGCATCTTCGCCGAGTTCGAGCGGCAGGGCGGACTCTCCTCGGACGGCCGCTGCAGGGCCTTCGCGGACGCGGCCGACGGCACCGGCTGGAGCGAGGGCGTCGGCCTGCTTGTGCTGGAACGGCTCTCGGACGCACGGCGCAACGGGCACGAGGTGCTGGCCGTCGTGCGGGGCTCGGCCATCAACCAGGACGGTGCGTCGAACGGCCTGACCGCGCCGAACGGCCCCTCCCAGGAGCGGGTCATCCGGCGGGCCCTGGCCGACGCGCGCCTGGGCACCGCCGACGTGGACGTCGTGGAGGCGCATGGTACGGGTACGACGCTGGGTGACCCGATCGAGGCGCAGGCGCTGCTCGCGACGTACGGGCAGGACCGTGAAGAGCCCCTGTATCTGGGGTCGTTGAAGTCGAACATCGGGCACACCCAGGCGGCCTCGGGCGTCGCGGGCGTGATCAAGATGGTCATGGCGCTGCGGCACGGAGTGCTGCCGCCGACACTGCACGTGGACGAGCCGTCCTCCCGGGTGGACTGGGAGGCCGGGGCCGTCGAACTGCTGACCGAGGTGCGTCAGTGGCCGGAGACGGACCGGCCGCGCCGCGCCGGTGTCTCCTCGTTCGGAATGAGCGGTACGAACGCGCACGTGATCCTTGAGGCCGCGCCCGAGCCCGACGGCGACGAGGTGCCTGCCGCTCCGGTGGTGGAGGCCGGTGGTGTGGTGCCGTGGGTGCTGTCGGGGCGTACGCAGCAGGCGCTGCGGGGTCAGGCCGCGCGTCTGCTCGACCACGTCCGGGAGTTGGACGCGGACGGCGGACCGACGGTCGGTCGGATCGGCTTCTCGCTCGCGGCGACGCGTGCCGCTCTGGGGCACCGCGCCGTCCTCCTGGGCTCGGACCTGGCAGACCTGCGCCTGGCGCTCGAGGCCCTGGCCGAGGGCCGCGAGGTCGCCGACGCGGTGACCGGTGTCGCGGGTTCCGCGCAGACCGGACCCGTGTTGGTGTTTCCGGGGCAGGGGTCGCAGTGGTTGGGGATGGGTCGGGAGCTGGCGGGCTGGTCGTCGGTGTTCCGGGA
Source organism: Streptomyces akebiae (assembly GCF_019599145.1). Taxonomy (NCBI): domain Bacteria; kingdom Bacillati; phylum Actinomycetota; class Actinomycetes; order Kitasatosporales; family Streptomycetaceae; genus Streptomyces; species Streptomyces akebiae. Next base: position 241,688 of record NZ_CP080648.1, read on the forward strand.
GGGTCTTGAGGAGTGTGCGGTGGCGTTGGAGCCGCATGTGGACTGGTCGTTGTGGGAGGTGTTGGAGAGCGGGGACGAGGTGTTGTGGGGTCGGGTGGATGTGGTCCAGCCGGTTCTGTGGGCGTTGATGGTGTCGCTGGCGCGGTTGTGGCGTTCGTGTGGTGTGGTGCCGTCGGCGGTGGTGGGGCATTCGCAGGGTGAGATCGCGGCTGCGGTGGTGGCTGGTGGTCTGTCGGTGGTGGACGGTGCTCGTGTGGTGGCGTTGCGTTCGCGTGCGCTGCGGGTGTTGGCGGGCCGGGGTGGGATGGTGTCGCTGGCGGCCGGTCCGGAGGTGGCCGGGGAGCTGGTGGCGGGTTTTGGGGGCCGGGTCTCGGTGGCCGCGGTCAACGGTCCGGGTTCGACGGTGGTGTCGGGTGAACCGGATGCGCTCGATGCTTTGATGGTTTTGTGTGAGGGGCGTGGGGTTCGGGCGCGTCGGGTGCCGGTGGACTACGCGTCGCATTCGGTGCAGGTGGAGGAGTTGCGGGAGCGGATCCTCGCCGATCTGGCTCCGATTGTGCCCAAGTCCTCGTCGGTGCCGTTGTATTCGTCGGTGACCGGTGGGCGTATCGACACGGCGGTGATGGATGCGGGCTATTGGTATGAGAGCTTGCGGTCGTTGGTGCGGTTCGACGAGGCGACGGCCGCGTTGCTGGCTGATGGCCGGTCGGTGTTCCTGGAGTCCAGTCCGCATCCCGTCCTGACCCCTGGCATCGAGCAGACCCTCGAAGCCGCCGACGCCGAAGGCACCGTCCTGGGCACCCTGCGGCGCGACGAAGGCGGACCCCAGCGGTTCCTGACCGCGCTGGCCCAGGCATGGACCGCCGGCGTGGACGTCGACTGGTCGAGCCTGCTGTCCGCCGGCCCCCGGATCGAGCTGCCGACGTACGCCTTCCAGCGCGAGCGCTACTGGCCGAAGCAGGCCATGACCGGCGACGTCTCGGCCGTGGGCCAGTCCGGGCTCGCCCACCCCCTGCTGGGCGCCGTCGTCGCCCTCCCCGACGGCGGCGTGGTGCTGACCGGCCGCCTGTCACCGTCCGCCCACCCGTGGCTGGCCGACCATGTCGTGCTCGGCGCGCAACTCGTGCCCGGCACCGCGCTGGTGGAGATGGCGCTGCAGGCCGGCGACCAGGTCGGCTGCGGAGTACTGCGCGAACTCGTGCTCCGGACACCGCTCGCCCCGGCGCCCGGCGGCGTGGCGATCCGCGTGGCGGTGGGCGCGGCCGAGGACGACGGCGACCGCCCGGTGGAGATCTTCTCCCGACCCGCCGACGAAGCGGAATGGGTCTGCCACGCCGCAGGCCTGCTGGGCGTCTCGGAGACCCCTGCCCCGGCAGGCCCCGGCACGACCGGCGATGAGGTATGGCCCCCGGCCGGTGCGCGACCGGTGGAGACCGCTGGCTTCTACGACGGCCTGGCCGACGCCGGATACGTGTACGGCCCCGCGTTCCGGGGGCTGCGGGCCGCGTGGCAGCAGGGCGACACGGTCTTCGCGGAGATCGCACTGGATCAGGAGTCCGACGCCGACGGGTTCGGGATACATCCCGCGCTGCTGGACGCCGCGCTGCACGCGGCGGGCCTGGTCACCGTGGCCGGAGACGAAGGAGCACGGCTGCCGTTCGCGTGGAAGGGAGTGTCCCTCCACGCCACGGACGCCACGTTCCTGCGGGTGACGCTGACGGTCGGAGCGGACGGGCTCGACGTCCGGGCCACCGACCCGGCAGGACTGCCGGTGGTGACCATCGACTCCCTCGTCCTGCGCGAGATCACCCCCGACGCCCTCTCCCAGGCACTGGGCCGAGCCCAGGACCACACGGTCCGCAGCACCCTCTTCGCCCTCGACTGGACGCTTCTCCCGGACACCGGAAACACAGCACCCGACACCACGGACTGGGTCACCACCGGCCTGTCCGCCTCCGGTACGCACCCGACCGACACGGCCCCGCACGCACCGGTCACGGTGCTCCCCCTGCCCGACCCCACACCCGGGGCCGACACGGCGGACGCGGTCCGGCAGACCACGCACGACGTCCTGCACGCCGTCCAGGAATGGCTCGCCGACGAACGGTCCGCGCAGGCACGCCTGGTGGTCCTCACGCGCGGCGCCGTCCCCGCGGCCCCCGGACAGGCCGTGACCGACCTCGCCGGAGCGGCGGTCTGGGGCCTGCTGCGCTCGGCGCAGACCGAACACCCGGGCCGGATCGTGCTGCTCGACCGTGACCCGGCGGGCGGGGACGACGAGACCTGGCCCGCCTGGGCCGTCGTCGACGACGAACCGCAGCTCGCCGTCCGCGACGGCCGGGCCTGGGTGCCCCGCCTCGCGCACCGCGACACCGCCGACGCGCTCGAACTCCCCGCCGGAACGGCCGCCTGGCGGCTGGACGTCACCGACGAGGGGACCCTCGAGAACCTCGCCCTCGTCGCCACCCCCGAAGCCGACGCCCCCCTGGCACCCGGCCAGGTCCGGGTCGCCGTGCGCGCTGCCGGAGTGAACTTCCGGGACGTCCTCATCGCCCTCGGCATGTACCCCGACCAGGCCCAGATGGGCGCCGAGGCGGCCGGCGTGGTGACCGAGACCGGACCCGGCGTCACCGATCTGGCCGTGGGCGACCGCGTGTTCGGCTTCTTCAGCGGCGGCATCGCCTCACGCGCCGTCACCGACCGCCGCCTGCTGGCGCCCGTCCCCGCGGGCTGGTCCTTCGCCCAGGCGGCGACCGTGCCGGTCGTCTTCTCCACGGCGTACTACGGCCTGACCGACGTGGCGGCCGCCCGCCCCGGAGAGTCGGTGCTCGTGCACTCGGCGGCGGGCGGCGTCGGCATGGCGGCGCTCCAGCTCGCCCGCCACCTCGGCCTGGAGGTGTTCGGCACGGCGAGCCCCGGCAAGTGGGACACGCTGCGCTCCGCCGGCCTCGACGACACGCACATCGGCTCCTCGCGCGACCTCGCCTTCGAGGACCGCTTCCGGTCCGCCACCGGCGGCCGCGGCGTGGACGTGGTCCTCAACTCGCTGGCAGGCGAGTTCGTCGACGCGTCGCTGCGTCTCCTCGCCGACGGCGGCCGGTTCGCCGACATGAGCCGCACCGACCTGCGCGACACCGCGCAGGTGGCGGCCGACCACCCGGGAACGCACTACCGGGCGTTCAACCCCGCCGAAGCGGGAGCCGACCGTATGCGGGAGATCCTCAGTGAGGTCCTCGCCCTCTTCGACAACGGCGCGCTCACCCTGCTGCCCACCACCGTGTGGGACGTACGGGACGCGGCCTCCGCGTTCCGCTTCATCAGCCAGGCCCGTCATGTCGGAAAGAACGTCATGACCGTGCCGGCACCCCTCGACCCCGACGGCACCGTCCTCATCACCGGCGGCACCGGGACCCTGGGCGGACTGCTCGCCCGGCACCTCGTCACCGAGCACGGCGCCCGGAACCTCCTGCTCCTCAGCCGCCGGGGCACACAGAGCGCGGGCGCGGCCGAGCTGCTCGACGACCTCCACGCGCTCGGAGCCCGGGCGGAGGTCGTGGCCTGCGACGCCGCCGACCGCGACGCGCTGGCGGAGGTCCTCGCGGCCGTCCCCGCCGAGCACCCGCTCACCGGCGTCGTACACGCGGCAGGGGCCCTCGACGACGGCGTGTTCGAGGCGATGACGCCCGCCCGCCTGGACGCCGTACTCCGGCCCAAGGTGGACGCGGCCGTCCACCTGCACGAACTGACGGCCGACGCCGACCTCGCCCTCTTCGCGCTCTATTCCTCCGCCGCGGCCACCTTCGGCACCGGCGGTCAGTCCAACTACGCCGCGGCGAACGGCTTCCTCGACGGCCTTGCCTCCTGGCGCCGCTCCCACGGCCTGCCCGCCCAGTCCCTGGGCTGGGGCCTGTGGGAACAGGCCAGCGCGATGACCGGCCATGTGCTCGACCCCTCGACGGCACCGTCCGCGACCAGGTCCGGCAGCAGGAAGGTCCCGACGCTGGACACCGAGCTGGGCCTGGCGCTCTTCGACGCCGCGTCCGCCATGCACCTCCCGCACCTGGTGCCCGTCGCCCTCGACCGCTCCCGTGACGCTGCGGTCCCCGCCCTGCTGCGCGGGCTGATCCGCCCGCTGGGCCGGCGGGCCGCCGGCCGCGACTCGGACGCCCACACCACCCTCGCGCGGCGGCTGCACGGGCTGTCCGCCGCGGAACGGCGCGAGGCCGTGCTCGATCTCGTACGCGGCAACGCCGCGACGGTCCTCGGGCACGCCCACACCGACGCGATCGGTGCCCGCCAGGCCTTCCGTGCCCTCGGCTTCGACTCGCTGACGGCCGTGGAACTGCGCAACCGCCTGAACGCCGCGACCGGTCTCCGGCTCCCGGCCACCCTGGTCTTCGACCACCCCACCCCGGCGGTGCTCACCGACCACCTCGTCGGCCTGCTGGGCGGCGAGCCCGCGCTGGAGGCCGCCGTACGACCTGAGCCGGCCGCCGCCACGCACGCGGAGCCGGTCGCGATCGTCGGCATGGCCTGCCGGCTGCCCGGCGGGGTCGCCTCCCCGGCAGACCTGTGGTCGATGGTCAGCACCGGCGCGGACGCGATCGCCGGCTTCCCGGCGGACCGCGGTTGGCCGGCGCGCGTCGTCGCGGGCGAGGCCGCACGCGGCGGTTTCGTGGACGGGGTGACGGAGTTCGACGCGGGGCTGTTCGGGATCTCGCCGCGCGAGGCGCTGGCGATGGACCCGCAGCAGCGGCTGCTGCTCGAGGCCTCGTGGGAGGCGTTCGAGTCCGCGGGCATCCGCCCCTCCGACGCGCACGGATCGGCCACCGGTGTCTTCGTCGGTGCCGCCCACGCCCAGTACGGCCTGGGAATGCACCTGCCGGACTCGGCGGCCGGGCACGTGATGACCGGCACCGCGACCAGCGTGGCCTCGGGCCGGCTGGCGTACGCCTTCGGGCTCGAGGGCCCGGCGGTGACGGTGGACACGGCGTGTTCGTCGTCGTTGGTGGCGTTGCACCTGGCGGCGCAGGCGCTGCGCAACGGCGAGTGCGACATGGCACTGGCCGGTGGTGTCACGGTGATGTCCACACCTGGTGTCATCACCGAGTTCGACCGGCAGCGCGGCCTGGCCTCGGACGGCCGGTGCAAGGCGTTCGCGGACGACGCGGACGGCACCGGTATGTCCGAGGGTGTGGGCCTGCTGCTCGTGGAGCGGCTGTCGGATGCTCTCGCGCGTGGCCATGAGGTGTTGGCCGTGGTGCGGGGTTCGGCGGTGAACCAGGATGGTGCGTCGAACGGTTTGACGGCGCCGAACGGTCCGTCGCAGGAGCGGGTGATCCGGCGGGCGCTGGCGAACGCGCGGCTGGTTCCGTCGGACGTGGACGTGGTGGAGGCGCATGGTACGGGTACGCGGCTGGGTGACCCGATCGAGGCGCAGGCGTTGCTGGCGACGTACGGGCAGGACCGGGCGGAGCCCCTGTATCTGGGGTCGGTGAAGTCGAACATCGGTCATACGCAGGCGGCTGCGGGTGTGGCGGGTGTGATCAAGATGGTGCTGGCGATGCGGCACGGGATCGTGCCGGCGACGCTGCATGTGGACGAGCCCTCGTCCCGGGTCGACTGGTCGGCGGGGGCGGTGCGCCTGGCGACGGAGAACCGGGAGTGGCCGGAGGCGGACCGTCCGCGCCGGGCGGGCGTCTCGTCGTTCGGGATCAGCGGCACCAACGCCCACATCATCCTCGAACAGGCCCGAACGGACGCCCCCGCGGATGTGGTGGACGCACCGGGAACCCTGGGCTGGGTCGTCTCGGCCCACACGGCAGAAGGGCTGTGCGCCCAGGCTGAGCGCCTGAGCCGGGCGTCCGCGGAACACGAGCTCGCCGCGCAGGACGTGGCGTGGTCACTGGCCACGACCAGAGAGGCCCTGGACCACCGAGCGGTCATCGTGGGCAGCACCCCGTCGGACCTCGCGGACGGCCTGTCCGCCCTGGCCGCTGCCGAGCCCTCGAACCGGGTCGTCACCGGCACCGCGCGCGAGGGCAGGACCGCGTTCCTGTTCTCGGGTCAGGGTGCGCAGCGGGTCGGTATGGGGCGTGAGCTGTACGAGGCGTTCCCGGTGTTCGCCGACGCTTTCGACGCGGTCTGTGCACGCGTGGATCTCGAACGGCCTCTGCGTGAGGTGGTGTTCGGTGAGGATGCGGAGCTGTTGGCCCGGACGGTCTACACGCAGGCGGGGCTGTTCGCGGTCGAGGTGGCGCTGTTCCGGCTGGTGGAGTCCTGGGGTGTGACCCCGAGTGTCCTCGTGGGCCACTCGATCGGTGAACTGGCTGCCGCACACTGCGCCGGGGTGCTGTCTCTGGACGATGCGTGTGTCCTGGTGTCGGCGCGTGGTCGTTTGATGGACGCGTTGCCGTCGGGCGGCGCGATGCTGGCCGTGGAGGTGGCCGAGGACGGGCTGGAACTGCCCGAAGGGGTGGACCTGGCGGCCGTGAACGGGCCCATGTCGGTGACGGTTTCCGGTGACGCCGATGCGATCGGCGCGCTGGAGGAGCGGCTGCGCTCCGAGAACGTACGGGTCAAGCGCCTGACCGTCTCGCACGCGTTCCATTCGCGTCTGATGGAGCCGATGCTCGACGAGTTCGCGGCGGTCGCGAAGTCGTTGACGTACAACGCCCCGACGGTCCCGGTCGTCGCCACGGCGCCCGGGGACATGGCGAGCCCGGACTACTGGGTGGGCCAGATCCGTGAGCCTGTCCGGTTCGCCGAGGCGATCGCCTCGCTCGCCGGGCCCACGCGTTTCCTTGAGCTCGGCCCTGATGGCGTGCTGTGCGCCTTGGGCCGGCAGTCCGTCGGCGAGGGTGTCTTCGCGCCGTCGCTGCGCAAGGACCGGGGCGAGGGCGAGTCGGTGCTGGCGGCGCTGGGTCGTCTGTGGGTCTCGGGTGTCGAGGTGGACTGGTCGGCGGTGCTGCCCGCGGGCCGTCGTGTCACGCTGCCGACGTACGCCTTCCAGCGTGAGCGCTACTGGCCCGAGGCGCCGGCGATCGGTGCGCAGGCCGGCACTGCCGGGCTCTCCGACGAGGTCGAGGCCCGGTTCTGGGAAGCCGTCGAGCGCGAGGACCTCGCCGGACTCGCCGACACCATCGGACTCCCGGACACATCGGAGCACCTGGACTCCGTGCTCCCCGCCCTCTCGGCGTGGCGGCGCTCGCGCCGCGAGGAGTCGCTGACCGAGTCCTGGCGCTACCGCACCACCTGGACCCCGCTCTCCGGCCTCGTGGAGACGGCCGCGTCGGCCGGCACCCTGTCCGGCACCTGGCTGCTCGTCGGCGAGCCCCGGCCCGCCCTCGCCGACGCACTCCGCGCCGCCGGTGCCGACGTACGCGCGGTGGCAGGCGACGCCGAAAGCCTCGGCGCCGCCCCGCACACCGTCACCGGCATCGTCGTGGTGGTCCCGTCCACCGCGGTGGTGACCGAATCCGTGGCCCTTCTGAGGCTGCTGGACGAAGCGAAGATCGACGCCCCTGTGTGGCTGGTCACGAGCGGGGCGGTGTCGGTCGGCCGCTTCGACCCGTTGCTCAGCCCCGAGCAGGCACAGGCGTGGGGACTCGGCCGAGTGGCGGCCCTGGAACAGCCGTGCCGCTGGGGCGGCCTGATCGACCTCCCGGCCGAGCCCGACGCCCGCGCGACCCGACTCATGGTGTCCCTTCTCGCGGGCGGCACCGGCGAGGACCAAGTGGCGGTGCGCACCTCGGGTGCGTACGGCCGACGCCTGGTCCGTACGAACGCGGGCGCCCCGGTCACAACGCCCTGGACGCCCACCGGCACCATCCTGATCACCGGCGGGGTAGGGGCGCTCGGCGGACACGTGGCGCGCTGGCTCGCCGGGCGCGGGGCGCCCCACCTGGTGCTGCTCGGCCGCCGGGGCGCGGACACACCCGGCACCGAAGCACTCGTGGCCGACCTGGCCGCTCTCGGCACCGAGGCGACCGTCGCCGCGTGCGACGTCACCGACCGGGCCGCGCTCGCGGCGGTGCTGGACGAGATCCCGGACGCGCACCCGCTGACCGGCATCGTGCACGCCGCCGGAGCAGGACAGGCCAGGCCGCTCGCGGACACCGACGACGCGGAGATCGCCCGCGTCCTGGACGCCAAGGTGGCCGGCGCCGCACATCTCGACGAGCTGACCCGTGAGCGCGGCCAGGAACTGGACCTGTTCGTCGTCTTCTCGTCGATCGCCGCCACCTGGGGCAGCGGCGGGCAGGCCGTCTACGCGGCCGCCAACGCCCACCTCGACGCGCTCGTCGAACAGCGGCGGGCGCACGGGACCACGGGCACCTCGGTGGCATGGGGACCTTGGGCCGGACCTGGCATGGCCGAGGTGGGCGGCGCGGAGGAGCACCTGCACCGGCACGGTCTGGTCGCCCTCGACCCGCACCTCGCCATCGTCGCCCTCGCCCGCGCCGTGGACCTGGGCGAGAGCTGCGTGACCGTCGCCGACGTGGACTGGGCGCGGTTTGCCCCCGCCTTCGTGTCCGGCCGCGACAGCGCCCTCCTCACCGGACTGCCCGAGGCCGCCGCGGCACTCGCGCCCGTACCGACGGCCGGCGCCCAGACCTCGGGGTTCCGCGACAGCCTCGTCGCCGCGCCCGAGGGACGACGCCACGGCATGCTGCTCGACCTGATCCGATCGCGTGCCGCCGTCTGCCTCGGCCTGCCCTCCGCGGCGGCCGTCGAAGCCGACCGGTCCTTCCGCGATCTCGGCTTCGACTCGCTCACCGCCGTCGAACTGCGCGACCTGCTGGGCGCGGAGACCGGACTCGCGCTGCCTGCGACCCTCGTCTTCGACCACCCGAACCCCGACGCGCTCGCGGCACATCTGGCCGGCGAGCTGCTGGAGCACGCCGGTCCGCTCGCCTCGGCGACCCCGGCCGTCCAGGGCACCGTCGTGGCCGGCGCGGACGAACCGATCGCGATCGTCGGCATGAGCGCCCGCTACCCCGGCGGGGTGCGCTCGGCCGATCAGATGTGGGACCTGATCGCGCGCAAGGGCGACGGCGTCGCCGGATTCCCGGCCGACCGGGGATGGCCGGCCGACGCCATGGAAGGCGTATCGGCCGCCGGCGGCTTCGTCGACGGCGCGACGGAGTTCGACGCGGGCCTGTTCGGGATCTCGCCGCGCGAGGCGCTGGCGATGGACCCGCAGCAGCGGCTGCTCCTCGAGGCCTCGTGGGAGGCGTTCGAGTCGGCGGGGATGAATCCGCGCTCGCTGCGTGGCCGGCCGGTCGGCGTGTTCGCGGGAGCCTCCTCGTCCGGGTACGGCGACGCCGGCGGCCTGGACGGAGCCGAGGGTTACCTTCTCGCCGGCACCGCCAACAGTGTGATCTCGGGCCGGGTGGCGTACGCCTTCGGGCTCGAGGGGCCCGCGGTGACCGTGGACACGGCGTGTTCGTCGTCGCTGGTCGCGATGCATCTGGCGGCGCAGGCGCTGCGCAACGGCGAGTGCGACATGGCGCTGGCCGGTGGCGTGACGGTGATGACGACGCCGGGTGTGTTCGCGGAGTTCGAGCGCCAGGGCGGCCTCGCCTCGGACGGCCGGTGCAAGGCGTTCGCGGATGCCGCCGACGGCACGGGCTGGGGCGAGGGCGTCGGCGTACTGGTGCTGGAGAAGCTGTCCGACGCACGACGTCTGGGCCACGAGGTACTGGCGGTCGTGCGCGGCTCGGCCGTCAACCAGGACGGCGCGTCCAACGGCCTGACCGCCCCGAACGGCCCCTCCCAGCAGCGGGTCATCCGCCAGGCACTGACGGCGGCGCGGCTGACCCCGTCGGACGTCGACGCGGTCGAAGGGCACGGTACGGGCACCAGGCTGGGTGACCCGATCGAGGCGCAGGCGCTGCTGGCGACGTACGGGCAGGACCGCGACGAACCCCTGTACCTGGGCTCGGTGAAGTCCAACATCGGGCACACGCAGGCTGCTTCCGGTGTCGCCGGCGTGATCAAGATGGTGCTCGCGATGAGGCACGGCATCCTTCCTGCGACGCTGCACGTGGACGAGCCGTCGTCGCAGGTGGACTGGTCGGCGGGCGTGGTGCGGCTGCTGACGGAGGCACGGGAGTGGCCGGAGGCCGGCCGTCCCCGCCGGGCCGGCGTGTCGTCGTTCGGCATCAGCGGCACCAACGCCCACATCATCCTCGAACAGGCCGAACCCACCCCGCAGGCCGCCCTCCCGGTGGCCGCGGCGGACACCCTGGGCTGGGTCGTCTCGGCCCACACCGCCGAGGGGCTGCGCGCCCAGGCGGAGAGCCTGGTCCGCGTGCACGCGGAGCTCGACGTCGCCGCACGGGACGTGGCGTGGTCGCTGGCGACGGGGCGTGCGGCGCTGGAGCACCGGGCGGTCGTGCTCGGTGACGACCGCGACGAACTGCTGGCCGGGCTCGGTGCCCTGGCCGAGGACAGGCCCGTGCCGTCCGTGATCCGCGACGAGGCCGAGCCCGCCGGGCTGGCGCTGCTGTTCACGGGCCAGGGAGCGCAGCGGGTCGGTATGGGGCGTGAGCTGTACGACGCCTTCCCGGTGTTCGCCGACGCTTTCGACGCGGTCTGTGCACGCGTGGACCTCGAACGGCCCTTGCGTGACGTCGTGTTCGAGGACGGCGAGGCACTGGACCGGACCGTCTATGCCCAGGCCGGGCTGTTCGCGGTCGAGGTCGCGCTGTTCCGGCTGGTGGAGTCCTGGGGTGTCACTCCGGACGTCCTGGTCGGTCATTCGATCGGTGAGCTGGCCGCCGCGCACTGCGCCGGGGTGCTGTCCCTGGACGACGCGTGTGTCCTGGTCTCGGCGCGCGGTCGGCTGATGGACGCGTTGCCGTCGGGCGGCGCGATGCTGGCCGTGGAGGCGGCCGAGGACGGGCTGGAACTGCCCGAGGGCGTGGACCTGGCGGCCGTGAACGGCCCCACCTCCCTGACGGTCTCGGGCGACGCCGACGCGATCGGCGCGCTGGAGGAGCGGCTGCGCTCCGAGAACGTACGGGTCAAGCGCCTGACCGTCTCCCACGCGTTCCACTCGCACCTGATGGAGCCGATGCTCGACGAGTTCGCCGCCGTCGCGGAATCGTTGACGTACAACGCCCCAGCCATCCCCATCGGCGCCACGGCGCCGGGGGACATGGCTACTCCGGACTACTGGGTCGCCCAGATCCGTGAGCCCGTCCGCTTCGCCGACGCCGTACGCCAGGCCGCGGACGCCGGCGCCACCCGCTTGCTCGAACTCGGCCCCGACGGGGTGCTCTGCGCCCTTGCCCAGCAGACCGTCTCCGACCACGCTCCTCTGCCGTTGCTGCGCAAGGACCGGGGAGAGGCCGCCACCGTGCTGCGTGCGCTGGCCGGCCTCTGGGCTTCGGGCGTCGCGGTCGACTGGGCCATGGTGCTGCCCGAAGGCCATCGCGTCACGCTGCCGACGTACGCCTTCCAGCGCGAGCGGTACTGGCCGCAAGCCGCCGTCACCGCAGCCGCCGTGCCCGCCGCCGACGCGGTGGACACCCGCTTCTGGGACGCGGTCGAACGCGCCGACGTGGACCAGCTCGCCGGCCTCCTCGGCTCCGACGACTCCCTCGACCTGCTCACCCCGGCGCTGCCGGTGCTCTCCTCGTGGAGCCGTCAACGGCGCCGCGAATCCGTGCTCGGATCGTGGCGCTACCGCACGACGTGGCGCCCGGTCGCCGGCCTGCCCGCGACCGCCCCGTCCCTGACCGGCCGCTGGCTGCTGGTCGTACCGGAGACGCCCGCCGACGACGCCGCATCCGCACCGGCCGACGCGGTCGCCGCGGCGCTCGCCGCCGCCGGTGCCGAGCCGTTCCGGCTCGACGTGAGCGCCGACACGGACCGGGCTGCACTCGCCGCCCAGCTCGCCGCCGCAGGCCCGGTGCACGGAGTGGTCTCGCTCGCCGCCTGGGCGCAGCAGTCGGCTCCGGGCTCGGCGGTGCCCGCCGGGCTCACTCTGAACCTGAACCTGTTCCAGGCACTCGGCGATGCCGGGATCACCGCTCGCTGCTGGGCGCTGACCTCCGGAGCGGTCTCCGTCGGGCGCGCGGACGTGCTGGCCCACCCGGTACAGGCACAGACCTGGGGACTGGGACTGGTCGCCGCACTGGAGCACCCGGACCGCTGGGGCGGCCTGGTCGACCTTCCGCCCGTCCTGGACGCACGGGGCGGGGCCCGGCTGGCCGCCGTCCTCGGCGGAAGCACGGGCGAGGACCAAGTGGCCGTGCGCGACTCCGCGGCGTACGGACGCCGCCTGGTGCGTGTGGAATCCGGTGACGGTGGCACATCGTGGTCGCCGTCGCGGCCCGGTTCGGTCCTGGTGACCGGCGGCACCGGCGCGCTGGGCGCGGTGGTCGCCCGCCGGCTGGCCGACCGAGGCGTACCGTGCCTGCTCCTGCTGAGCCGGCGCGGCACAAAGGCCCCCGGCGCGGCCGAACTCGTCACGGAACTGGGCGAGCGGGGCACGCGGGTGATCGTGGCGACGGGCGACGTGAGCGACCGGGAAGCACTGACCGCGGCACTGGCTCAGCTCCCGGCGGAACTCCCGCTGACCGGAGTCGTCCATGCCGCGGGCGCGCTGGACGACGGCACCCTCGACACGCTCACCCCCGAGCGCTTCGAGGCGGTACTGACGGCGAAGGCGTCCGGCCTTGTGGCACTCGACGAACTGACCCGGCCGCACGACCTGGACTTCTTCGTGGCGTTCTCGTCGCTGGCCGGGACGATCGGCAGCGCCGGACAGGGCAACTACGCAGCGGCCAACGCCTTCGTCGACGCGTGGATGCGCGGGCGGCGCGACCAAGGGTTGCCCGGGGCGTCGATCGCCTGGGGACCCTGGGCGCGCAACGGTATGGCAGCCGAGGACCAGGCCGTGGCCGGGCGACTGCGCCGCGGCGGCCTCTCGCCGATGGACCCCGAACTGGCCGTGACGGCGCTCGAACAGGTCATCGCGGGCGACGACGCCGAACCGCAGCCGGCGGTGGCCGACATCGACTGGTCACTGTTCGCCGCCGGGCTCACCGAGAGCCGGCCGAGCGTCCTGCTGTCCGAACTGTCCGAGGCGGCCTCTGCCGTACGGGCCCCGAGCGGTGACTTCGGCCCGGCCGAAGGGTTCAGGGCCGAGCTGGCGGCGGCGCCGTCGAGCCGACGCGGCGGCCTGCTGCTGGACGCGGTCCGTGCGTGGGCCGCGGCGGTGCTCGGGCACCGCTCGGCGGACGTGATCGGTGCCCGCCAGGCGTTCCGCGACCTCGGCTTCGACTCGCTGGCAGCCGTGGAGCTGCGCAACCTGATCGGTGCCCGCACCGGTCTGACCCTGCCCGTCTCGCTGGTGTTCGACCGGCCGACCCCGGAGGCACTGGCGGGCTTCCTCGAACAGGAGATGTTCGGCGCGGAACAGCCGGCGGAGCCGGCGGTCGCCGGGACCCTCACCGGGACCGGCGCCGACGCGGCCGACGAGCCGGTGGTGATCGTCGGCATGAGCTGCCGGCTCCCCGGCAGCGTGGCGACGCCCGACGAACTGTGGGGACTGCTGACGGGCGGAGTCGACGCGATGACCGGGTTCCCGGACGACCGTGGCTGGAACCCCGGCAGCGCCCGCGCGGCGTTCGCGCCGGAGGGCGGTTTCGTGGACGGGGTGACGGAGTTCGACGCGGGGCTGTTCGGGATCTCGCCGCGCGAGGCGCTGGCGATGGACCCGCAGCAGCGGCTGCTGCTCGAGGCCTCGTGGGAGGCGTTCGAGTCCGCCGGGGTGGATCCGCGCGGAGTGCGCGGAAGCACGGTCGGCGTCTTCGCCGGCACGAACGGCCAGGACTACCCCCAGGTGGTCGCCGCCTCGGGTGAGCCCATCGAAGGACACGTGGCCACAGGGAACGCCGCGGCGGTCCTCTCCGGCCGGGTGGCGTACGCCTTCGGGCTCGAGGGCCCGGCGGTGACGGTGGACACGGCGTGTTCGTCGTCGTTGGTGGCGTTGCACCTGGCGGCGCAGGCGCTGCGCAACGGCGAGTGCGACATGGCACTGGCCGGTGGTGTCACGGTGATGTCCACGCCGACGGTGTTCGCGGAGTTCGAGCGCCAGGGCGGACTGGCGGCCGACGGCCGCTGCAAGGCGTTCGCGGACGCCGCCGACGGAACCGGCTGGGGCGAGGGCGTTGGTGTGCTCCTGGTGGAGCGGCTGTCGGATGCTCTCGCGCGTGGCCATGAGGTGTTGGCCGTGGTGCGGGGTTCGGCGGTGAACCAGGATGGTGCGTCGAACGGTTTGACGGCGCCGAACGGTCCGTCGCAGGAGCGGGTGATCCGGCGGGCGCTGGCGAACGCGCGGCTGGTTCCGTCGGACGTGGACGTGGTGGAGGCGCATGGTACGGGTACGAGGCTGGGTGACCCGATCGAGGCGCAGGCGCTGCTGGCGACGTACGGGCAGGACCGGGCGGAGCCCCTGTATCTGGGGTCGGTGAAGTCGAACATCGGTCATACGCAGGCGGCTGCGGGTGTGGCGGGTGTGATCAAGATGGTGCTGGCGATGCGGCACGGGATCGTGCCGGCGACGCTGCATGTGGACGAGCCCTCGTCCCGGGTCGACTGGTCGGCGGGGGCGGTGCGCCTGGCGACGGAGAACCGGGAGTGGCCGGAGGTGGACCGTCCGCGCCGGGCGGGCGTCTCGTCGTTCGGGATCAGCGGCACCAACGCCCACATCATCCTCGAACAGGCCCGAACGGACGCCCCCGCGGATGTGGTGGACGCAGCCGACCCGCGGGATGACGCCGCGGCGCCGTGGCTGCTGTCGGGCCGGTCGCCCAAGGCGCTGGCGGCACAGGCCGAGCGGCTGCGCGGGTTCCTCGCCGGAAGGCCGGACCTGGCACTCGCGACGGTGGCGCGGACCCTGCTGTCGCGCGCCCGACTGGAGCACCGCGCGGTGGTGTCCGGTGCCGACCGCGACGAACTGCTGGCCGGCCTGAGCGCGCTGGCCAACGGCGAGCATGCCCGGGGCCTGGTGCGAGACCGGGTCGTGCACGGAGGGCTGGCGCTGCTGTTCACGGGTCAGGGTGCGCAGCGGGTCGGTATGGGGCGTGAGCTGTACGACGCCTTCCCGGTGTTCGCCGACGCTTTCGACGCGGTGTGTGCACGCGTGGATCTCGAACGGCCTCTGCGAGACGTGGTGTTCGAGGACGGCGAGGCACTGGATCGCACGGTCTACGCCCAGGCCGGGCTGTTCGCGGTCGAGGTCGCGCTGTTCCGGCTGGTGGAGTCCTGGGGTGTCACCCCGGACGTCCTGGTCGGTCATTCGATCGGTGAGCTGGCCGCCGCGCACTGCGCCGGGGTGCTGTCCCTGGACGACGCGTGCCGTTTGGTGTCGGCGCGTGGTCGTTTGATGGACGCGTTGCCGTCGGGCGGTGCGATGCTGGCCGTGGAGGTGGCCGAGGACGGGCTGGAGCTGCCCGAAGGGGTGGACCTGGCGGCCGTGAACGGGCCCATGTCGGTGACGGTTTCCGGTGACGCCGATGCGATCGGCGCGCTGGAGGAGCGGCTGCGCTCCGAGAACGTACGGGTCAAGCGGCTGACCGTCTCCCACGCGTTCCACTCGCACCTGATGGAGCCGATGCTCGACGAGTTCGCGGCGGTCGCGAAGTCGTTGACGTACAACGCCCCGACCGTTCCCGTCGTCGCCACGGCGCCCGGGGACATGGCGAGCCCGGACTACTGGGTGGGCCAGATCCGTGAGCCTGTCCGGTTCGCCGAGGCGATCGCCTCGCTAGCCGGGCCCACGCGTTTCCTTGAGCTCGGCCCTGATGGCGTGCTGTGCGCCTTGGGCCGGCAGTCCGTCGGCGAGGGTGTCTTCGCGCCGTCGCTGCGCAAGGACCGGGGCGAGGGCGAGTCGGTGCTGGCGGCGCTGGGTCGTCTGTGGGTCTCGGGTGTCGAGGTGGACTGGTCGGCGGTGCTGCCCGCGGGCCGTCGTGTCACGCTGCCGACGTACGCCTTCCAGCGTGAGCGCTACTGGCCCGAGGCGCCGGCGATCGGTGCGCAGGCCGGCACTGCCGGGCTCTCCGACGAGGTCGAGGCCCGGTTCTGGGAAGCCGTCGAGCGCGAGGACCTCGCCGGACTCGCCGACACCATCGGACTCCCCTACGCACCCGACGAGTTCGGGACCCTGCTGCCGACGCTCTCCTCGTGGCGCAGGCGCTCCCGGGAGGACTCGGCACTCGCCGGGTTGCGCTACCGGGTCGACTGGCGGCCCACCATCGTGCCGGATGCCGTGCTCGACGGAACCTGGCTGCTCGTCATCGAGACGGGCGACGCGGACGACGACGCGGGCGTCGGTGACGCGCTCCGGTCCGCCGGTGCCGAGGTCGTCCGCCTGGCGGTGGACGCGGCCCGACCCGACCGGGACGACCTGGCCGCACGCCTCCGCGCGTCCGCCGACGCCGTCACGGGCGGCATCACCGGTGTCGTCCACGTGGCAGGACCGCACGCTGGCCTGCCGATGGAACTCGCCCTCGTCCAGGCCCTCGGAGACGCCGAGCTCGGCGCACCTCTGTGGTGCCTGACCCGCGGCGCCGTCGCGGTCAACGCGGGTGACCGGGTCACCCAGCCCGAGCATGCGCAGCTGTGGGGCTTCGGACAGGTCGCCGCGCTCGAGAACCCCAAGCGCTGGGGCGGTCTGATCGACCTGCCCGCCGACCAGGGTGCGTGGAACCCGGCCAGGCTGGTCGCCGTCCTCGCCGGAGTCACGGGCGAGGACCAGGTCGCCGTGCGCGGCGGTCGCGTCCTCGGCCGCCGCCTCCTCCGGGCCGGCCAGGCGGAGCAGGCCGCACAGGCCTGGTCACCGTCGCGACCGGGCACGGTACTGGTCACCGGCGGCACCGGTGCGCTCGGAGCCACCGTGGCCCGATGGCTGGCGGACCGAGGCGTCGCGCATCTGCTGCTCACCGGCCGCAGAGGCTTGCATGCCCCCGGCGCCGCGGAACTGCTCGCCGAGCTGGAGGCCAAGGGCGCCCGGGTGACCGTCGCGCAGTGCGACGTCTCCGACCGGGAAGCGGTGGCCGAACTCCTCGCCTCCGTCCCGGCGGACCTGCCGCTGACCGGTATCGTCCACGCCGCGGGCGTTCCCCAGTCGGAGCTGCTGGAACGCACCGGGCCCGAGGCCATCGCGGCGGTGACCGACGCAAAGGTACGCGGGGCGGCCCACCTGCACATGCTCACCACCGACGCCGACACGTACGCGGACCTCGAACTCTTCGTGGTCTTCTCATCCATCGCGGCCACCTGGGGCAGCGGCGGGCAGGCTCTCTACGCGGCGGGCAACGCGTACCTGGAGGCGCTGGTCCGCGCTCGCAGGGACCG
The DNA here is from genome assembly GCF_019599145.1 of Streptomyces akebiae. Lineage (NCBI taxonomy): Bacteria > Bacillati > Actinomycetota > Actinomycetes > Kitasatosporales > Streptomycetaceae > Streptomyces > Streptomyces akebiae. The sequence continues at coordinate 259,061 of NZ_CP080648.1, forward strand.
CGGGCTGGCCGGCACCTCGGTGGCGTGGGGGCCGTGGGCGGGATCCGGCATGGCCGCGACGGGGGAGGCGGAGGAGTACCTGCACCGCCGCGGTCTCGCCCCCCTCGACCCGCAGCTCGCCACCGCCGCGCTGGCGCAGGCGATCGACGGCGGAGAGTCCGCCCTGACGGTCGCCGACGTCGACTGGGCACGGTTCACACCGGTGTTCACCTCGGGCAGGCCGAGCCCGCTCTTCGCCGAACTGCCGGAGGCCGTCCGCGCACTGACGGCGGAGGTACCGGACGACGAGGGCGACACCGGTCTGCGCGACCGGCTCGCCACGCTCAGCGCCGGCGAGCGGCTGGCCGAACTCGGCCGGCTGATCCGGCACACCCTCACCGTCGTCCTCCGCTACGCCCCGGACGACCACATCGACGACTCACGGCCCTTCAGCGACCTGGGATTCGACTCCCTGACCGCGGTCGAGTTCCGGGACCTGCTGGCCCGGGAGTGTGGGCAGCCCCTCCCGGCAACGCTCGTCTTCGATCACCCGACACCGGCCGCGCTCGCCGACCATCTGCACCGCACGCTGCCGGGCGCCGCGCCGGTCACGGACGTCGGGCCGCTGATCGGAGCGCTGGACGCGCTGGAAGCCATGGTGGCCGACAGCCCGCCGGACGAGCTGTCGAAGGCGCGGCTCACCGTCCGCCTGCAGGCCTTCCTCGACACGTGGACGGCGACCGGCCCGGCCGGCAGGAACAGCAGGACGGTCCGGAGGGCCGATGCCGGCGACACTGCCGACGAGCCCATGGCCGACCGGATCGCCGCCACCGAGGACGACGACGAGCTGATCAACCTCATCCGTGAGCAGCTCGGCGACGGCCCGGCCGACTGATCCCGCCGCTCGACGCGACGTGGCCCGGACCGGGTTCACACCGGTCCGGGCCACGTCGTCGACGGCGACAGCCGCTCAGCTCACCTTGTCCTGCACCTCCCGCGGCTGATGGTCGTCCATCGCCAGCAGCCAGCTCGGCAGGTCGGTGCGCTGACGTACGTTCAGCTTCCGGTAGGTCCGCGTCAGATGCTGTTCCACCGTGCTCACGGTGATGAAGAGCGCGTCGGAGATCTGCCGGTTGGTCTGCCCCCGCGCGGCCAGCACCGCCACCCGGAGTTCGGCCTCGCTCAGTACGTCGTCCCGGTCACCGTCTTCCGCGGCACGCGGATTGCCCTGCTGCTCCGGCGCCTGGCGCACCCAGGGCACGGCGTCCGGACCCTTTGCCGCGTCGTCGGCACGGAACACGAAATGCCGGGTGCGCTCCCCTCCCCCGGACTGTCGCAGCGCCTGGTTGGTGTCGGCCAGTGCGCGGGCGAGGCCTCGCCGGTCACCGCAGGACTGGAACAGCTCCACCGCTTTGGAGAGCAGCTTGCGACGGTGGTCGGGCGCGGCGGTGGAGGCGAGCAGGTGCAGCGCCCTGCCCCGGGTCCGCTCGTCGAGGCCGTGCGGAACGTGCAGCTGCTCCCGAAGGAGCTGCGCGGCGTGGGTACGGTTGCCGAGCGCGATCTGTACGCGCGCCAGCTCCAGTCGCCAGGGCACCAGCCCCGTGGCCTCCAGGTTCCAGCCGCGCATCATGGCACCGCAGCGCTGGAAGTCCGAGGAGGCGGCCTGGTGCCGACCCGTGCTGAGGTGGTGGGAGCCCCGGGCGATCAGGTAGTGCGCGCCCACCGGGGTGCGGAACATCCCCGTCTGTACGGGCTCGGCGAGCCAGCGTTCGGCCTCGGCATGCCTACCGGCCTCCGTCGCACAGGAGATCAGTGTGCCCAACGGCCCGCCGACGGCCACTCCCCACGCGGGGGCGGGCAGGTCCTCCAGCGCGGCACGGGCATCCTGTTCCGCCTCGGGCAGATCGCCCAGGCGCAGCGCCGCCTCCGCGCGGATCGACCGCACGACGCCCCGCCACGCAGGGGTGTGGCGGGTCTCGGGCCGACCGAGCAGGATGCCGCACCACGCCACGACCCGGTCGGCACGCCCCGCGTACAGCAGTGCCAGCAGGGGAGCGACGAGCATGCCGCGGTCGCCCCGGTCGAGGTGGTGCCGCTGCAGGAACTGCTCGGCGGCGGCCGTACTGTCCACCTCGTCCGTCGGGAGCAGGGCGCTGCCCAGCACCGAGACGGCCTGCAGAAGCGGACTGACCGAGTGGGCTGCGGTGGCCGCTTTGCTCCACAGCCCCTGCGACTTCCGCGCCGACACCAGGAAGTCCGGGTGGGAGAGGGAGACCAGGAGCCGCATCGCCTGCAGCCGTCCGTCCTTGGGGCCCGCCGTCTCGCCGGCTTTCGCCTCCGGACCTGCGGCGACCGCTTCGGCGGCCTCCTCCGCCCGCCCCTGCCACAGCAGGTACGGAACCGCGGCGACGGCCGCCGAGACGGGGTACCCGTCGGTCTTCGCCGACCGCACCAGCCTGTCGAGGTCACCGTTGGCCGCCAGCGGATTGACCTGCCAACGTGCGCTGACCAGCATGCTCGTGAGGGCCTTGCGCCGCTCCTCGTCCGTGCCGGCCTCGCAGCCCAGCCGCAGATAGGCCACCGTCAGGTCGGGCCGGCCCGCGGACAGGGCGTGCTCGGCGGCGTCCTGCAGCACGGGCGCCACCCACTCCTCCCCGGTCAACCCGGAGGCGACCAGGTGCCCGGCGACCACGCTCGACTCGGCGCCGTACTCGTGCAGCGTCTTCGCGGCCCGCTCGTGCAGCCACTGCCGTATCTCGGTCGGCGTGTCGGACAGCACGGCGTGCAGAATGCGCGGGTGCCGCAGCCGGTCGGTGTCGACGAGCCCCGAGCTGTGCAGGACCCGCAGCGCCGACGTGACGGAAGCGGGCAGCAGGCCGAGGAGCTGGCCGAGCAGCTCCTGCGACACCGGCCGGTCGAGCACCGCCAGCGCCCGCGCGACCTTCCTGGCCTCCGGTTCGTGGCGGTAGAGACTGTGGAGCACGGCCCGGCCGAACGCGTCCCCGACGCGCGGCAGCGGGGCGGGCCCGCCCTCCTCCTCGCGCCGGTGGGGCTCGCCCACAAGCGCCTGGACGAGCAGCGGATTGCCACCGGTCATGTGCCGCAGGCGCTGAGCCTCCTGCACCACCTCGCTGCTCCCCGCACCCCCGGGCTCTCCGTCGCGCTCCTGCAGCAGCTGCGTGACCGAGTCCACGGTCAGCGGGGGCAGCGTGAGATGGGACAGCCTCGGCCGGCTTCCCAGCTCCGCATGGAACAGGGAGTTCGCCGGGCGCAACGTCGACGTCTCGGACAGCAACACCATGATCGGGGCGTGGTGCAGCCGCCGGGTCACGTACAACAGGCAGTGCAGGGACGTCGCGTCGGCGTGCTGGAGGTCGTCGACCACGAGCACCAGCGGACCCCGGTCGACCAGTTCGAGAAGCGTCGCGAAGACATCGCGCAACAGCGGTGGCCACATGGGTCCTTCGGCCGGCAGTTCGTCCGCTGCCGCCCACCTGGCCTCGGCCGTGGGAATGGCGTCGGCGGCCTCGGCCATCAGCTTCTCCACCCGCGTGGTGTCGCACCCCGCCAACCGGGCGCCGTGCAGGAGCTGCCCGAGTACCCCGAAGGGCAGGCCCTGTTCCGCACGGGACCCGGCGGCCGTCAGCACCCGCGCGCCGGTGGAGTCCGCCCATTTGCCGAACGTCTCCAGCAGCTGTGTCTTGCCCATGCCCACCGGGCCCGTCACCAGGGCCACGTGTCCTATCCTGTGTTTCTCACAGGACTGCAGATTCCGGCGGAGTTGGGCGAGTTGTTCGCCTCGTTCGATCAGCACGACTGGTCCTGCCTCCCCGTCTGCGGTGCCGGACCAGCAGATGTAGTGCTGGTCCGGCACCGCTCCCCGTACCGCGCCGCTGGGTGCCCGCTTGTATCCGTGGGTGTCCCTAGCGGGGGTGAATCCATGCCGCTGATGCGGATCCCCGGAACTGACAAAAGTTCTCAAAATCAAAGCAATGCCGAGGCCAAACCTTCGTCAGAGTTGCATGTGCGTCTTAGGAGACGCAACAGAAGCAATCGAAACCAACCGGTGAAGAGGCCCCCACCGTGTGGGGGTCCCGTGAATGGAATCCGTGGCCGTGAAGCGTCCAAGAATGGGCGCTTTTCCCTGGCCGAAGCGGGTAGGGAACTTTTTGAGCCGGGACGCGTCGTGCCGACCGTCCCCCTCCGGAGAGACCGAGTTGTGGCGCGAGTTCACGCACGCGTCCACGGCAATCGTTGAGACGGTCTGGAGTGTTTCTCTAGCGGCCGAAGGATTAGCCTCGATGTTTCATGACGGTCCGCCGACGGAGTCGGCGGACCGTTTCGCGTGCTGGGCTGAGGGTGGGCAGGGCGGTAGCCCGAGTGTGGGTCTGTCGAACGAGTGGTGTGACTGGGGGTGGTTGGGGTTACTGGCGGGCTGCTGAGAGGCGGCCGTCGAAGGTGATGTCGAAGGCGTTCAGTGCGGTCTTCCAGCGCATGGTCCAGCGGGCCTGGTCCTTGCCGGTGGGGTCGAGGGACATGATTGCCATGTAGACGCATTTCAGGGCGGCCTGCTCGTGGGGGAAGTGTCCGCGGGCCTTGACCGCCCGGCGGATACGGGTGTTCACCGACTCGATCGCGTTCGTCGTGCAGACGATGCGGCGGATCTCGGTGTCGAACTGCAGGAACGGGGTGTACTCCTCCCAGGCGTTCTCCCACAGTTTCACGATCGCCGGATACTTCCTGCCCCAGGTGTCGGCGAACTCGGCGAACCGGTCCCGGGGGGCTTCTTCGGTGGGAGCTGTGTAGACGGGCTTGAGGAGACGCGCGATCTTGTCCCAGTCCTGGCGGGCGGCATAGCGGAAGGAGTTCCGCAGCAGTTAGGAGCCGTAAAGAATCAACCTGTCGGCGTGTTGCTGTCGATGGATGCCAGCAGTTCGGCGCCGGTGGCGAAGCGGGTCGGGGCGGGAGGCAGGGTGATTCCGGCTTCGCGGAGGACGGGTTGGGCGTCTTTGAGCGCGTTGTTGAGGGTGCCGAGGCTGACGCCGAAGGTGTCTGCCAGGACTTGTCGGGTGCCGAGCTTGCGCTCGTAGAGGACTGCGGCCAGGAGGCGTTCGGCATCGGTGATCTTCTGCCGGAAGACGCCGCCGCGGGTGCCGGGCTGGCGTGGTCCGCCCCGATGCTGGTGGTGGCGCCGCTCGATCAAGGCGGCTTGCTGAAGCGACAACTGGTCGATGAGCGAGGCCAGTTCGATGCGGTCCATGCCGGTCAGGGCAGGGTCGGCCAGGTGGTGGGTGCGCTGGAGGCGGGCGGTGACCGGGGTCCCGGAGCGTACGAAATCCTCGAGCTCCTGGCTGCTTGAAAAGCACAGCGTGGTGGGCGTGATGGAGATGCTGTGTTCCTGGAGGAGGCGTCGGATCTCCTTGATGGACGGGCCGAGGGTGCGCCGGCACAGACCCAGCATCTCGGCGAGGAGGTTCTGCGAGGACACGTGGCGGAGGTAGATCACGCTCAGCAGGATGCGGTCCGCGGGGGCGAGGACCGGGCGCTTGTTGTCTCCGGCGCCGTGGCGGCGCGGGCCGCCGCGCTTGCGGTGCAGTCGTTCCTCGCGAAGCGGGCCCAGCTCGGGCGTGAGTTTGCCGGCCAGGGCGGTCAGGTCCTCGCGGCTCATCCCGGTCAGGGCCGGCTCGGCCAGCAGGTCGAGGACCCGTCGGCGGGCAGCGTCACGGTCTGTGAGGGGTATGGGCTCGCCGTCGCAGGGGCCGTCGGGGCGGACGGTGTAGTTCCAGGTGCCGTGCGTGTCGTGGTACTCGATCGGCAGGCTCTTCAGCTGGGCCTTGCTGACCGCGATGCCCAGGTTCATCGTGATGTGGGAGAAGAGTCGGTGCTCGATCTTGTTCCACTTCGAGGTGCCGGGAGGGAAGTGACAGACAGTGACTGCCAGCCCGGTCTCGGCGGCGAATTTGGCTAGCTCCGCCTTCCAGAGGCGGTAGCGGTAGCCGTTGGAGCCACCCGCGTCCGCGGTGATCAACAGCTGGCTGGCCCGCGGATAGTCATGGCGGCCCCGGGCCTGCCACCAGCGGCGGATCGAGGCGACCGCGAAGACCGAGGTGTCGTGATCCACGCCAACGTTGACCCAGCCGGTGTCCGCCGAAAGATCGTAGATTCCATAAGGGATGGCGGCTTCGCCCGTCGGCCCGGAGAAGAAGCTGTGGTCATCGACCCGGACCGGGTCACCCTTCGGGCGCCACTGCCGACCGGGGTTCGGCAGCTGGCCGAGCATCTCCTTCTTCTTCGTGTCCACGCTGATGACGGGCTCGTCGTCGGCCTGGTGTCGTTTGACCTGCTCGTTGATGTAGCGGAACTGGGCGTCCCGGTTCGGGTGTTGCTCGCCCTCCAAGGTCTTGGCCTGGGCCTGGAGGCTGAATCCGTTGTCCTTCAGCAGCCTGCCCACCGTCATCGCCGAGACGGGATGGCCCTGGCCCGTCAGCTCGTCCGCGAGGATCCGTAGCGACTTCGTCGTCCACCGCAGCGGCGACATCGGATCGCCCCGCTCATCCGGCTCGACCAGCGCCAACAGCGCGGGAAGCAGAGCCGGATCGACCTGCTCCGCACGCTTGCGGCCCCCGCCTGGCCTCCGGGTCCGCCCCGCGGACGCCGTGGTCTCGCCCGCCTCCAGCTCGAAGACTCCCCTGCGGACCGTGGTCTCGCTCACCCCCGCGGCCCGTGCGACCGCCCGGACACCGCCGTGCCCCAGCAGTCTCGCCTCGGTGGCCAGCAGCAGCCTCCGCAGCCGCTCGTCCAGATGTGGCGACAACACCTCGAACCGCACGGCGAGTCGACCGTGCTTCCCCTCCGACAACGCCATACCAGGTCAACGAGGCACACCACAGAAGGCGACACCTCGTTTCCGTACGGCTCCACCTATTGAGGAACAGCTTTCGTTACGCGGCCCGGCAGGACTGGGAGAAGATCGCGAAGGCGCTCAGGCCCGTCTGCACCGCGCCGACCGAGGACGCCGCACTGGAGCGGTTCGTGGAGTTCACTGACACCTGGGGCGGGAAGTATCCGGCGATCGTCCGGCTCTGGGAGGCGGCCTGGGCGGAGTTCGTGCCTTTCCTCCGGTTCGACGTGGAGATCCGCAAGATCGTCTGCACCACGAACGCGATCGAGAGCATCAACGCGCGGATCCGCAAGGCCGTCCGGGCCCGAGGGCACTTCCCCACCGACCAGGCCGCCCTCAAGTGCGTCTACCTGGCCGTCATGAGCCTGGACCCGACCGGCACCGGACGCAAACGCTGGACCATGCGCTGGAAGGCCGCACTCCAGACCTTCGACATGGGAGGCAAACAGGCGGAGGCAGTACGGCACCGCATCAGGCACAGAACCAGCCCCTACTACCGGGGCCTTGCCGAACTCATCAACCAGGTTGCCGCGGCCGAACATCGGTCCTGAAGTGTCCCGTCTCGCTGGAGCTGAGGCACGGTGGCCGTCTGACCTGCTGCGTCTCAGGCTGAGTGAGACGCCGAGTGTCCGTCTGTCTCGCCCAACTGACTTCTGACTGGCGCCTCGTCGAGCACCTGCGTCCAGACCCAGGCTTGCTGGAAGGACTGAGCCGCACGGCCATCGATACCTGGAAAATCCTTCGTCCGTGCCGCCGTCCGGATGATGAGGTGGCACGGTGATGAACCACGATGAGGCCGCGACTGTCCGACCGTTGACGCTGGCTTGGGTGGGTCGGCACCTGGAGGCCGGCGAACGGATCGTCAAAGCCGAGGTGCTGCACGGCGGCATCACCGCCGAAATGCGGAGGCTGATCATTGGCACACGGGACGGAGGCACCCGGGACCTGGTACTGCGGAGCTACGTCGACCCGTTCTATATGGAGCACGCCGAGGACGGGCTGATTGGGGAGGCCGACGCTCTGACCTTGCTCGCGGGGACCGGCGTGCCGGCTCCTTCACTGGTCGCGGTTGATACGACTGCCGCGCAGTGCGAGTATCCGTCGCTCCTGATGACCCATCTGGCGGGCCGAACGGTCCTCGACGATGAAGGAATGGAGGCGCGCGTTCGCCTGCTGGCCCGTCAACTTGTGGCGATCCACGCGGTGAGCCCTGCTGAGCGGCCCCGGGAATATGCGACGCTGACGACCGCCGACACCGTCGTGGTCCCCAAGGGCGCCGACGCGGCCGTATGGGCCGCAGCGATCGAAGTGATCCGCAGGCCCGCGCCACCCTATGAAGGGCGCTTCCTGCACCGGGACTTCCAGCCCGGCAACGTGCTGTTCGACGTGTCACCTTCGAACCCGGAAGGCGCCCGGATCACGGGCGTCATCGACTGGGCAGCAGCCTCCTGGGGCCCGGCCGATCTCGATGTGGCGCACTGCTCCGTCAATCTCGCGCTGCTGCACGGCCCGGCTTGGGGTCGGCGGTTCGCCGAGGCGTACGAGGAGGCTGGCGGTGTGCTGGCTGCGAGCGTGAGCGAGCGGCTGTACTGGCGGGTGCGGGACGCGCTGGCCGCCTCGGAAGAAGTGCAGTCGGTGTCGCAGCCGTGGCGGGAGGCCGGGAGGACAGAGCTGACGACGCGAGCTGTGGAGGAGCGGCTGGATGCCTATGTCACCGCCCTGATGGACGCGCCGGGCTGACACGCGAGAAACAACGGCAGTTGCCCGGGATTGAGCGAGACGTACGCCGATGCCTCACATCGACCGAGACTGCCTCCGCTTCAGCGAGACAGGACATGAACGTCCCGCACCAGTAGATGCGGGACTAGCTGGGGCCAGCTATCGATCCTCGCGGGGCCAACTACAGATCCTCACAGCCCGCCGACCTCGTCGACGGCCGAGGACGCGGGGCCACCTATCGATCGAAGTCACAGCGACCCGCTCGGGCCACGGGAGGCCAGAGCCTCACGACCGCCGTACCGCCACAGCTGGTGCCACTGGTAGGCAGATTTCAGGCTCACCCGCAGGCGAGCAATGCTCATGACCTGTGGATCGGTGTCGGCGAGGCAACGTGGAGGGCGTACCTTCCCGAATGATCCTGTGATGGTCATCGAGTAGGCCGACGTTGGCGCGTCGGTCGGGAAGGCACGCCCGTGCTCACGGTAGTCAATGCTGACGGTTCCACGCCAAACGGCTCCTTGATCGACGAGATCGTCCGTGAGGGGGCCCGGCGGATGCTGGCCGCAGCCCTGGAAGTGGAAGTCAACAGCTACATAGCCGAGTTGGCCGGTGAACGGGACGGCGACGGTCGCCGCCTGGTCGTGCGCAACGGCTACCACCAGCCCAGGAAGGTCACCACGGCAGCCGGGACGGTCGAGGTGCGGGCCCCACGCGTGAACGACAAGCGCGTCGATGAGACCACGGGCGAGCGCAAGCGGTTCTCCTCGGCGATCCTGCCGCCCTGGTGCCGCAAGTCCCCGAAGGTCAGCGAGGTGCTGCCCCTGCTCTACCTGCACGGCCTGTCCTCGGGTGACTTCGTGCCCGCGCTGGAGCAGTTCCTCGGCTCCTCGGCCGGCCTGTCACCCGCCACCGTGACACGGCTGACCGCACAGTGGCAGGCCGACCACACCGCGTTCATGGACCGGGACCTGTCCGCCAGCGACTACGTGTACGTCTGGGCAGACGGCGTCCACCTGCGCATCCGCCTGGAGGAGGCGAGGGCCGCCGTCCTGGTGCTCATGGGGGTGCGCACGGACGGCACGAAGGAACTGATCGCGATGACCGACGGATACCGCGAGTCGTCCGAGGCATGGGCAGGACTGCTGCGGGACTGCGCCCGCCGGGGCATGCGGGCCCCAGTCCTGGCCGTCGGCGACGGCGCGCTCGGCTTCTGGAACGCGCTGAACGAGGTCTTCCCTGACACCCGCCATCAGCGGTGCTGGGTTCATAAAACCGCCAATGTCCTGGACGCGCTGCCCAAGTCGGCCCAGCCCGCGGCAAAACGCGCGATCCAGGAGATCTACAACGCCGAGGACAAGGACCACGCGGCCAGGGCCGTCCGCGACTTCGAACGGGCCTACCAGGCGAAATACCCCAAGGTCGTCAAGCGGATCACGGACGACGAGGACGAGCTGCTGGCGTTCTTCGACTTCCCCGCCGAGCACTGGATCCACCTGCGGACCACGAATCCGATCGAGTCGACCTTCGCCACCGTGCGGCTTCGAACCAAGGTCACCAAGGGTGCCGGCTCCCGCGCGGCGGGACTGGCCATGGTCTTCAAGCTCATCGAGTCGGCCCAGGCCCGCTGGCGGGCGGTGAACGCGCCCCACCTCGTCGCACTTGTCCGCGCCGGCGCCCACTTCGAACGCGGTCAGCTGGTTGAGCGTGAGGAGCAGGCAGCCTGATGGACACGCCCAATCCGCTGACCGACGAGGAACTCTCCGAGATCGAGGATCTTGCCGGTGCCGCCACCCCAGGGCCCTGGCACGTGCGCCAACTCGACGACGACTTCGCCATGAGCCTCGTCGCGATCAGCACGGTCCCCGACACCGGGACCGGCGAACGCTGGCCAGACTTCGACCACCGGCAGATCGTGGCCGCCACCCTGGTCCAGCAGCCACGTTATGTCGACGTCGCGGACGAACGCTGGGACGAGAACGCCCACTTCATCGCCAACGCCCGCCAGGACATTCCCCGCCTGATCGCCGAGATCCGACGTCTCCGCCGCATCCTCGACGCCAAAGATCAGGAGCCTGAAGAAAACTGAAGAGCACCACCGATCCACAGGAATTGACAATTACTCCCCGCAGGCGCCTTGCGACCTCCGGCGGCTTGATCTTCTGCTCGAACAGCTCGGCTCCCTGCATCCGTACCGTTTCGCGGCGCTGCCGCCCCGCAGCGGTCAGCCCGCCCCCATCCGCATACCTCACACAGCACGGAATACAGCCACCCCTCGAGGCCCTTCAGAGACTTCGCAAAGATTCACCCTGACGAGCCGAAGTCAGTACCGTCTCGTTGACCGACTCGATGACCTGCCGCAACGGCTTGAACAGAGATCCGCCGGGCGCGGGTCGGACGCAGGAACTGGAGGCCCGGCTGCGCAAGTTCGTGTTCGAAGTCGCGGCCGAAGTGGTTCTTGTCGCCGATCAGTGTCTGGCCGGGCCGGGCGGCGACGAGGTGCGGCTCGGTCGCGAGCAGGTCCAGCAGGGTTTCGCGTTCGTCGGCCTTGGCGCTGGTCAGAGCGAAGGCGACGGGCAGGCCCTGGAGGGTGCACACCAGGTGCAGAAGCAGGCCCCAGAAAAAGCGGCTGTGACTGGCGCAGTAGCCGTACTCGGCCCATCCGGCCAAGTCGGAGCGCTTCACGGTCTCCCGTGAGCGGCCGCATTCCACGGGCGTGGAGTCCGCGCACGTCGTCGGCCCATGCCGAGGTGCTGGTGGCCGGAATCCGGGTGACCCGGCGGAGCAACTCGGTAGCCATGCGCAGCCGCTTGTTGTAGCCGGGTTGCTGCGGCAGGTAGGGGAAGAGGTGCCGCAGGTGGGTTCGGGCGTGCCGGAGCCATCTGGTCTCGGAAGTGAAGCCGAGCCTGGCCTGCATCATCGCGAGAGTGATCAGCTCGGCGTCCGTGAGCTGCGGTGCAATCCCCACAGCCGGCCGCCACGGAGCCAAGTCCGGCCGCTCCTTAAACAGGTCGTCGGTCGTCGCATAGAGTGCTGTCGCGAGGGTGTCCAGGTTGTTCGTCACACAATGATCATGGGTGCACTCGCGTCTGCCGCAGACCAACCGTGGGTTCGCTGGCGTGGAGTGCACCGGCGACAGACTCGCCCGATCTCATAGGCGATCTTGAAAGGTGGGTGGCAGCGTGATGGAGATCCGCACGTTCACCGAGGCGGATCGGTCGGACCTCCGGTACCTGTTCGGCCGTGCCGGGGCAGGATCTCCCAGCGAATCGCTGTGGGGCCATGACGAGTCCGAGGCTGCCGTCTACCTTGAGCCATACATGGACCTGGCGCCCGCCTCGCTCTTCCTCGCCGTCGATGGCAGCCGTTTGGTCGGCTACCTGGCCGGCTGTACGAACAGTGCGGCGTTTCCCAGCGAGAGCGAGCGCATGGAGGAGGCCATCAAGCAGTACAGGCTGTTCATCAGGTTACGACCGGCGGCGTTCTTCGCTCGGGCTCTCGCCGATCTGGCATGGGCTGCGGTCCGACGGAGGCCGACCGCCAGCGACTTCGACGATGCGCGTTGGCCAGCACACCTGCATATCAACGTGGCCCCGGAGGCGCGCGGCTCCGGGACAGCCGATGGTCTGATGGACCGCTGGTTGGAGCAGGTGGCGGAGCAGACGGGCAAGGGCTGCCATCTGCAGACATTGTTGGAGAACACCCGGGCTGTCCGCTTCTTTGAGCGGAAGGGCTTCACCAAGCACGGTCCGGCAGCCCAAATCCCCGGGCTGCGTCACAACGGCCGACGTGTGCACCAGCAGACCATGGTGTGGAACCCCTGAACGCGCAAACGTCTGCCCCGTAAAGGCCCCTCACCGACTGCTGGACGGCGAAGTCCTGACTCCGGGCCTGGCCAGACCCCCACTCCTCAACGGGCACGAAGCAGGAAGCAGCCGTAGCGCTACTTCCCACGAGACGCCTGCCCCACCTCAAGCCACTTGTGTGATGCGGACCAGCTCCAGCCGTATCAATCGGGCTTGATAGACAGGCGTCCCCATACCTTCACGGCCTAACCCTTGGAATTGACCATCTAGGTGGTCGCCGCACAGCCATGCCGACCAGACGCGGTCCGGGGGTACGTGGCGGCCGGCCTGGAGTTCGTAGAACTCCGCGTCGATGGAGGACTTCGGCAGTTTGTCTGCGGCGGCCAGGTCGTCGTCGGTGGCGTCGTTGACGTACAGCTCGGCAGCCGTCGCCGGGAGCTTCTCCGCGAACGCGGCGGCCTCTTCCACCTTCTGGTGGAACGTCATGACGGTCTTGAGGTTCCACTTCGCCGCGTGCTCAAGGAGCGCGGTCTGCAGGAGCGCCAGACGCCGGCCGCGCCGGGCTTCCTCGGACTCCCCGACGACGGGGGAGGGGTCGCGGATCTCCAGGACGTCGATCTCGAACCCGGCGAGGATCTCGCGCTCGATCGCCTCCGACAGCCCGAGCTCGGCGAGCCGCGTGCCGTACGTGTTCGTCATGGTCGGGGTGCCGTCATAGGACGGGCTCTGGGGATACGAACTCCCGGCTAGCGTCGGCACGTGGCGGGTCTGTCGCCGACGGGCTGAACGGGGTGCAACGGGAGGCGGGGCGGGGGCTAGCGCCGGCGGCGTTACGACCACAAGCAGCAAAAGACGCCATGCTGTCAGGGCGCGCGCAGCAGGACACCGCCCGGGCCCAGCCGCCCGGGCCCCGGCTGCTGGCTCCGCTTCCCTTCGATGCTGAGGCCGTCTTTCCGGAGCTGATCGGTAGGGCGCGCGAGGTCACCCTCCTCTACCCCCGGGCCGGGCAGCCGGGCCCGGGGGACAGTTCCATCGGCGGGCCCGTTGCTGTGGCCGGCCGACGAGCCCTGGCCGGTGTGCGTCGAACCGCACCACTACAAGCCGCTCGACGCGCCCGTAGGGCCGGAGCCGGTCGCGATGGTCCCGGTAGTCCAGCTGTATGCACGGGATGTGCCCGGACTTGTCTTCCCCGCCAATGCTGCCTGGTTTGGAGCGCGGGGGTCATCGTTGCCAAAAGCCAGTTGAGATGGTGCCTTTGATGGGGAAGGGTCTGTGGTCATGGAGTTCTTCTGCTACCACCGTGACCGGCCCGGCTCCCTCGCGTTACGCGAGGAGTTGGTGGAGGAGCACTGGTCCTACATGGACCGGTACGCGAAGGAGCTGATCGCTCGCGGCCCGACCTTCGCCGATGATGGTGAGACACCCACTGGCAGCGTGCACATCGTCGACCTGCCCGATCCCGCCGCCGCCCGCGCGTTCGCCTTCGACGAGCCCAACTACCAGGCCGGCGCGTACCGGGATGTGCTGCTGCGCCGGTGGCGCAACGTGCTGGGGCGCACCATGTGGGATTTCCCCGGTGGCCGGACCGGTGGCAACCGGTACCTGGTGCTCGGCCTCGGCGTGGTCCCGGCCGCCGATCTTGCCCTGCCGCTCGAGGGGGACGAGCTGGTCGCGTACGGGCCGCTGCTGTCCGACGACGGCGACACCTGGCTGGGTACGGCGGTGCTGCTCAGGGCACCGGATCCGCAGACGGCACGAGCCGTCCTGACCGCGGACCTGTACGCGGACATCGAGGTCCACGACTGGGAGTTCGGCGGGCGTCGATGAGCCGCGACAGCACCAGGTCGATGTCATCTCCGGACCACATCGACCTGGGACAGGAGCGGTGACGGTGGCGACGCTGCGGGAGGTTCCGCTGGTGGGCGGGCCGGTGGAGTTACGGGGTGCGCTGGACCTGGAGACCACACAGGCAGGGGTGATGCCGCGCCGGTTGCCCGCCTGGACCAAGGCGCAGTATCAGGACCCGTCGGTCTACGGGGTGACCGTGATGCCTTCGGGGTGCGGCTGGTGTTCCGCACCGATGCACACACATTGGAGTTCGAGGTACTCACCTCCACCGGCCAGCTCGACTCCGATCCCCACCCTCGCCCGACCGGGATGCTGGAGTTGGTGGTCGACGGCGCCTTGGCCGGGCGTCAGCAGGCGCCGGTGGGCAACGTGCTGCGGATGGCGGGCCCCGGGGCCGTACAGCGACTCATCCCGGGCGAACCAGGGACCGTACGGTTCGCCGGGCTTCCGGCCGGCATGAAGGACGTCGAGTTGTGGCTGCCACAGCAGACCCCGACGGAACTGGTGGCACTGCGCGCTGACGGCGACGTACTGGCACCGCTGCCGGACGGGCGGCGCCGCTGGGTGCATCACGGCAGTTCCATCAGCCACTGCATCCAGGCCGACGGCCCGACCGGGACCTGGCCGGTGGTGGCAGCTTCGCTCGGAGGGGTGGAGGTGATCAACCTCAGCCAGGCGGGCAACGCGCTGCTGGATCCCTATGTCGCCCGGACGATCCGCGATACGCCCGCCGACCTGATCAGTCTCAAGGTAGGCATCAACATCGTGAGCCTGTCCGCCTTCCGGCTGCGGACGTTCGGCCCGGCGGTCCACGGGTTCCTCGACACGATCCGGGACGGGCACCCGGACACCCCGCTGCTGTTGATTTCTCCGGTGAGCTGTCCGGCCCTGGAGGAAGCCCCCGGCCCGACCGCGACCGGCCCGGACGGGAGGCTCGCTGCCCTGGGCGACCCGGCCGATGTGGCTGGCGGGGCATTGTCGCTGGCGGTGGTCCGTGCCGAGCTGGCCCGGATCGCTGCGACACGACAGGCGTCCGATCCCCACCTGCATTATCTCGACGGACGCGAACTGCTCGGCCCGAACGAGGCAGATGACCTGGCCGACGGCCTTCACCCCACCGCCTCCGCATACCGCCGAATGGGCAAGCGCTTTGCAGCCCACGCCTTCGCGACCGACGGTCCCTTCCGCTGAGTGAGCTGGGCTCCACACCCTGCACCCCAGGTGTGGAGCTTCCGCGCTCCGGGCAGGGCAGGTTCCCCGCCCGGCTGAGGTAACCCCGAGAGCCATGAGCCAGTAGGCGGGCGGGAGAGGGAAACCAAGCGCCCGCCGCCCCCAACGCCATCCGTACGTACTTGGCACGCACAATGAACGCTCCACGATACGGTCGGCACACACACTGCAGCAGGTCCGAGCTAGCGGCGGGGGCGGCCGGTCCTGCTCACGGTCATGTCCAGCGCATGCCGATGGCAGAGAGCTGTTCTGTCCGGGAGCGGTGTTTCTGATCAGGAGCTGGTGGTCTTAGAAGCCGTATTCCTATCGATCATGGGGGCGGTTCTGATCGAACGGGATCCCTGGCCGGGTGATCTTGGCCGGGTGGGGGCATGAAAGCAGGACCTCCGGTGCAGCACGAGGGTTGCGAAGCCAACTCGAGTGCAGGGAGGCCCTGTTGTTCCAGTCTTGCGTGATGTACCCGGTCGCGTCCAACTCCCGCGTGTCGTCGTGTGATTGTCTCGCGCACAGGTTCGGGAACGCGGCCGACCGGCCGGAGCGGGTGCGGCGGTATCCGTCGGACATGACGGACGTGCAGTGGGCCGTGGTGCGCGAGGCGATGCCGGTTCCGGCCTGGCTGGAGGGCCGGGGCGGTCAGCC
Source organism: Streptomyces akebiae (assembly GCF_019599145.1). NCBI lineage: Bacteria > Bacillati > Actinomycetota > Actinomycetes > Kitasatosporales > Streptomycetaceae > Streptomyces > Streptomyces akebiae. The sequence goes on from NZ_CP080648.1 coordinate 275,180, forward strand.
GGAGGGCTATTGCCACCGCGTGATGCTGGATGCTGTCTTCTACGTCACCGACAACGGGATCAAGTGGCGCTCCATGCCGGTGGATTTTCCCGCCTGGGACCGCGTGTACGCGTTCTTCCGCAGATGGTGCGCGAACGGCCTGGTCAAGGAGCTGCACGACCGGCTGCGTGGCAAGGTCCGCGTCGCCGAGGGCCGCAAGGTGGAGCCGACCGCGGCCATCATCGACTCGCAGTCCGTCAAGGGCGCCGCCTCGGTGCCCGCCGTCTCACGCGGTTACGACGGCGGGAAGAAGATCAACGGGAGGCGCCGGCACGTCATCACGGACAGTCTCGGCCTGCTGCTGATGGTGCTGGTGACAGCCGGGAACATCACCGACCGGCAGGCCGCCCGCGGCATGCTGCCCTTGCTGCGGACCCGGTTCCCGAAGGTCGGCCTGGTGTGGGCCGACGGCGGCTACGCGGGCCGCGTGGTCACCTGGACGAAGGAGAAACTGCAGCTCACCGTGCAGATCGTCAAACGCAGCGACGACATGACCGGGTTCGTGGTACTTCCGAGACGGTGGGTAGTAGAGCGCACGCTGGGGTGGCTGATGCATTCGCGTCGTCTGGTGCGGGACTTCGAGACGCTGCCCGCGTCCAGCGAGGCGTTCATCTACTTCTCGCAGGTCATGCTCCTCAGCCGCCGCCTCGCCCGCCCGGCTCGTCACCCGGACCGGGAACGGCCAGGGTGGGCTGCCGCGGCGTGAACCGTCCCGAGGGCAACACGGTCAGCCAGCCCCGCCCGGCCAGACGCCTCGCCCGAGAGCGCACTCCCTCGATCTTCGCCGGCACCAGCGGCAGTTCCAGCCTGCCCGCGAGTTCCTTCGCCGAGATCCCTTCACCGTCGCCCGGCATGGATTCCACCAGCTCCACGATCCGCCGGTAGTCCGCAGAGAGCGCCTCCACCGTCACTCCCCGGTGCCACCGCGGCACGATCGAACCCGCGACCGGAACCTTGTCCTTCGCCACCGCCTCCTCGCGCGGGCCGGGAACGGGCACCTCGGCTGGTCCGTCCGGAGCGGCCAGGGCCTCGGCCAGCTCCGCCAGCGCAATCACCCGGCGTTCCAACACCACCTGCGCATCGCCGAGTTCGGCAAGAACCCGCTCCGCCTCCGCCTGAAGCCCCTCCACCCGCACCCGGGCAGCCGCCTCCCGCTCCTCCAAAAGCCCCATCACCGACGTCACCGGTCACCTCCGCATCGCCGAGCACGAACTGAACGCCCGAACTCTCCCGCAACGACATCGAAACCATGCCTGAACAGCGGAAACTCAACGATCACACCCGGAAAGACAACGGCTTCTTACCTGGGCTTATCGGTTTGGTGTGCTGGTCTGGTCAGGCGGTGCGGGTACTTCGGCAGGGGCCCGGGTGTGGGTGGCGGTCTTGATGTGTGCGGTCTGATCTGCGGGTTTGTCAGATAGCGGACTGGGCGATCAGCTTGTGTCTCTTATGGTGACCGGAGATCAGGTTCAGTGATCGCTGGTATGGGGCGGCCTCTTCTACGGGTGGTGGGGGCGATGTTGCAAGTGGGCAGGCCATTGGGCTGCGGGGGCCGTAGTGGTGGAGGGGTGCGGCGCACGGGTCCGATCTCCCAGAGTGGGTACCTCGACTGTGCGGCGATGGTGAGGCGTTCGCTTGGGGGCAGGCGCAGTTGGATGGGTCGGCTGGGCTGGCGCAGGTGTTCTTCGTCGACTCTGGTGACGATGAGTTCGTCCAGCGGCACTGCCCAGGTTATTGCTCGCTTGGGCGGAGGCGCTCACTGTCGAGGACCCGCAGTTCGATGCTGGCGGTCTCGCACAACGCACGGGCAAAGTCCTGAGTGGCTTGGGGAACGGTGTCGACTGCGGCCAGAAGGTGAACGTCTGCGCCGAGGCGTGCACTGAGCCGGACGTTAGAAGTACCTGTGGCGGGCCGTCGACCAGGACGGCAACGTCCTGGACATCCTCGTGCAGAACCGGCGGGACAAGGCCGCGGCCAGGCGCTTCTTCCGCAGGCTGATGAAGAAGACCGGTGCGATGCCGCGGGTGATCGTCACCGACAAGCTCCGCTCCTACGGCGCCGCCCACCGCGAGGTCATGCCCTCCGTCGAGCACCGGCAGTCGAAGTACTTCAACAACCGAGCCGAGAACAGCCACCAGCCAACGAGGCAACGCGAACGAGCGATGGAGGGCTTCCGCTCCGTGGGCGGGGCCCAGCGGTTCCTGTCCGCGTTCAGCGGTATCTCGCCCCCCTTCCGGCCCCGGCGACACCTGATGACCGCTGCCGCCCACCGAGCCGAGATGAGCATCCGCTTCGCAATCTGGGAGCAGATCACCGGCGTCGCCGGCCTCGCCAACGCTGCCTGAGCACAGCCCGGAACCGAGCTGCACCACGCCGCGACGCCATCAGACACCTACCCACCCAACAACGTGACAGCGCCGTCCCAGCACGTTCCCGTCCTGGTCGACGGCCCGCCACAGGTAGCGGCTCTGCCCGTTGATCTTGAGGAAGACTTCGTCCAGGTGCCACTTGTCACCGGGCCGGGGCTGTCGGCGGCGCAGCGCGCCTGCGTAGGCCTGGTCGAACTTCACACACCAGCGGCGGACCGTCTCATAGGAGACGACGATCCCGCGCTCGAGCATCAGCTCCTCGACCTCGCGGAAGCTGAGGGGGAAGCGGTGGTACAGCCACACGCAGTGGGAGATGACCTCGACCGGGTAAAGGTGCCCCTTGTACGACGGCGACACGGCCTCTACGAACAGCCCCCTCCAACACGATCAACCAGAAGATCATCCCATCCAGCCAAGCAACGTGACAGCGCCCTGCTTCGGCTTTCACAGTTCGAACCCAGGGCGACATCCGCCCTGGAAGCGGGATGCCAGCGCTCACAGCAGCCCTGGCATCCCGCTTCTGTTCATCGCAGGAGTGCGGCCCAGCCCACCCAGCTCACCAGTGTGAGAAGGCCGGCTATGACATCCCCGTACCAGAACGCCAGGCCACGGAGGAGGCCCCTGCTCGCTGTTCCGTTGCGCAGAACGCGACGCACGAGGGCGTGGCAGATCTGCCGGGATACGAACAGCGCGCTGGGCACGGCCGGCAGCAGGGCTGCCGATACCCGGATCCATGGTGGCGAGGTGACCGGTATGAGCAGCACGAGCGCGACTCCGAATACGGCGGTCAGCAGAAACCAGCCGAACGAGAGCATCCCCATCAAGTACAGAGCAGGGGACCAGTTCTCGTTCTCCTGTTTCCTGCGGACGCTCCCAGGACGGTCGGTCAGTACGGCGTCGATGGAACGAACACCCGTAGCCGTCTCGGCCTCGGCCTCACTCCGGTCGCCACGAGCCACGGCGAGGGATATGAGGAACAGCAGCCACCGGTCCAGAGATCCTGCGAAACCTCGTCGCCCGCTCGTCACCACAGCCACCTCCTCCAGCCACTCTGCCGATAGGTGCGATATTCACCGCAGGCACCGTAAGCAAGGGAGCCACCCTCGTACCACCTGTCGACGCGGTCGGCTCGCCGGGTGTACGGCGCCCTCGACGCCCAGCACGTCTTCGAGGACCTCGACAGGCGCCGGCCCGCCTTCCTGGCCGTCCACGACACCGTCGACGACGGCACCGCCTACCGGGCGGAGTTGTCGGCCCTCGTCGACCAGCCGGCCCTGTCCGACGACCCGGTCCTCCAGCTGCCGGACTCCTGGTGGGAGGACCTCGCCGGGACTCTGGAGAAGGTGGCGGCCGCCGACACCGACCGCGTCGCCGTACGACAGCAGTACATGGACCGGGCGATCCCCGAATTCGTGGGCATCCCGGCCCCGGCCGTGATCCGCTGGACCGCCGCCCACTCCGACCTGCACTGGGCCAACGTCACCGCGCCGCTGAGGATTCTCGACTGGGAGGGCTGGGGGCGAGCTCCGGAAGGGTTCGACGCCGCCACGCTCTACGCCTACACGCTGCTCCAGGAGAACGTCGCCGCCCGCGTCCGCGCCGCCTTCCCCGTCCTGGGCAGCCCGGCCTGCCTCGCCGCCGAAGCGACCGTGTGCGCCCAACTGCTACAGACCGTGAGCCGCGGCGACACCTCACCCTCGTTGAGCAGGGTGGGCCCGACTCTGCCGTCGGGCCCACCTTCGACTACGTCCACTCCACGCCCAGTTTCCGCAGCGCGTCGAGCTGATCGGCCGTGAGTTTGTCGCGCCGGGTCTTGGTGTTGGAGACCCATACGCCCAGCTTGATGACTACAGGCTCCGGCTCGCCGTCGACTGCGATCTCTTCAGCGTGGCCTCGCGTGCGATCTCTCGGGTTGGTGTCGGTGTTGGTGAGAGTCGGTCGCGCTGGTCCAGGGGTGGGTGTTACGGGGCTGGTCAGCGGCTGTTTACGGGTGGGCAGGCCGCTGTCATGAGGTGAGAGATTAATGGGTGGGATCGCTGTCATGGGGCTTTATCGCATGGCAGCTGATGTTGTCTCAGGTTCGATAGTTCTTATGTGCTGAGGTTGGCCCGGTCGGTGTGATCGTGGGGTGGACCAAGAGGTAGGGGCCGGTCGTGGGCCCGTGCTGCCCAGGGGGTTGGTGGTGCGTCGTCTGCTGGAGCGGCAGCAGGCGGGGGAACTGGCCACGCGGCATGTGCGTGCGGTCGCGGAGACGGTGGGTGTCTCGGAGCGTACGGTGTGGCGCTGGCTGGAGCAGGCCAAGACGACCGGGCAGGTGGAGGCGCCGGTCCGGCAGGGGTATGCGGTGTCGGACGAGGTGTGGACGCTGCTGGGCGAGGTGGCAGGGAATGTCGCTGAGCTGAGACGCCGGCTGGCCGCGGCTGGCGGGGCGTCGGTTCCGTCGGCGTCGACACTGCACCGGGTAATCCGCAGGGACCGCCGGGCGGGCCGGGCGTTGATGGTCGAGCGGGAGCACGTGGTGGCCGGGCCACGCAGGCCCGATCCGCTCAGCGAGCTCGGCCTGAACGTCGTGGCCGGCCAAGGCACAGGCGGGCAGGTGATCCTGCGGGAGCAGAAGCATCTGGCGCAGGTTCCGGTCCTGGTGCCGGGCGCGCAGGTGGTGCACACGTCCGCTGTGCGGTCGGTGCTGCGGACGGTCGCGCACGCGGCCGCGGTGGGGGCGGTGGTGTGTCTGTACGGCGACGCCGGCCAGGGCAAGACCGTCGCGCTGCAGTACGCCCTGTCCCAGCTGCCGCACCCGGCCCGGGTCCGCCGGGTCCATGTCGGTGTGCATCCGACGGTGCCGGAACTGCGCCGGGTGCTCGCGGACGCCCTCGAGCTGGGCAGGCGGCTGCCGCGCGGGGCGGTGGAGGCCGACCTGACGCTGGTGAACGCGCTACGGCAGCCCCGCGTGCTGGTGCTGGACGAGGCACAGCGTCTTCCGGGGCCGGCGCTGGAGTTTCTGCGCGGTCTGTGGGACCACCCGGACACGGACACGGCACTCGTGCTGGCGGGCGCGGGCAGCGAACGGGCGCTGCGCCGGGTGCCCGCGCTGGCCTCTCGGGTGCTGACCTGGGAGTTGGTGCCTCGTCTTCGCCCGGGCGAGGTGGCCGCAGTGATGGCGGCCTTCCACCCGCTGTGGGAGGACGTGAGCGAGGACGATGTCGCGTGGGTGGACGAGCATGTGGGCCACGGCAATTTCCGGACCTGGGCGAAGCTCACCTCGCACCTGACCGCCGAGATCTACGGCAAGAGCCGTGCGGTAGTGGACCGCCGGATGCTGGAGCGGGCCTGCGCACGGCTCATGGGGCCGCTGTGACCGGCGCCTCCGGGATGGGAGAGGCTGGCAGCCACGAGGACGGGCACGCGCGGGGAGGTCTGCCTTCTTCCTCCCTGTCGGCGCTGCGCGGCCCTGCCGTGCGCCGGCTGCTCGCCCTGCGGCAGGACCAGAAACTGACGTCCCGCCATGTACGGCTGATGGCGGAGTCGTTGGAGGTGACCGAGCGCACGGTGTGGCGGTGGCTTGCCGCTGCCGAGCGTGACGAGTCCGCGGCTGCGGAGCCCGGGGCGCGGGCCCAGAGCAAGGGCGCTTCTCCGTCACTCCGGAGGTGCGCCGCCTGCTGGCCTTGTGGAAGGGCAACGTCGCGGCGGTCCATCGTGAGCTGACCGCTCGCGCGGCCAAGGGCGAGGGGGAGCCTCCTCCGTCGATCCCGACGCTGCACCGGGCGATCCAGCGGGATCTGACGCCGGGGGAGCGGGCGGGGCTTGCGGGAGGGGAACGTGCGGCACGCAAGCACGATGTGTTCCTGGCCCGGGCGCGCGGCTGGCGCAACCAGGTGTGGGAGACCGACCACGTCCAAGCGGCGGTGCTGGTCGACGTCGAGGGCAAGGCCCGCAGGCCGTGGATCACCTGGTTCACCGACTGCGCGACGAACGCGATCACCGGTGTCGCGGTCACGCCGGGGGATCCGTCGCGGGAGTCGGTACTGGCCGCGCTGCGCTCCGCGGTCCTGCGCGAGGACCCCTACGGCCCGATCGGCGGCCTGCCCGAGAAGGTACGGGTGGACCGCGGTAAGGACTTCCTGTCCCGGACGGTGACCGCCGCGTTCGATCTCCTCGACGTGACGGTGGAGGACCTGCCCGCCTACACCCCCCACCTCAAGGGCACCGTGGAGGGCCTGAACCGGGCGGTGGAGAGTATGTTCCTGGCCGCGCTGCCCGGCTATGCCCGCCAGCCGCGCCCCGGCAAACGGGCTTCCCGCCCGAAGGACGAAGTGCTGCTCGGCTTCGAGGACTTCACCGCCCGGCTGCTGGCCTGGACGCTCTGGTGGAACACCGAGCACCGCCCGGCGCCGTTGCGGGGAAAGACTCCGCTTGAGGCGTGGCAGGGGGATCCCACTCCGCTGCGGGACGTGCCCGCGACGGATCTGTGGACGTTCACCCTGGAGGACGCCGGCACCCGCACGCTGACCACCCGCGGCATCCGCTTCAGGAAACGCGACTACGTGGGGCCGTGGATGACCGGCCAGACCGGGATCCAGGTCCGCATCCGCTTCATGCCCCACCACGACCACCGCATCGAGGTGTACCACGCGGCCACTGGCCGCTATCTGGGTCCCGCGGACCTGGCCGACCAGGCCACCGAGGAACAGGTCAGCGCCGTACGGCGAGCACGGGCCGCCCGTGCGCGCCGTCTGAAGAAGGACCTGGAGGCTTCCCAGCGCGAGCGCTACGCCGCCGCCATCCAGCCCGAGGCACCTCAGCGGCTCGGCGCGCTGACCACCGCGCAGGCCGAGGCCGAACTCGCCCAGACTGCCGGGACCGACCTCGCGCAGCTCGCAATGCCGGACCTCATCCCGCCCGCCGCGCCCCCGGCCGACTGGCGTACCCCGCCTTCCCTCGCCACCCGGACCACGCCCTGCCTGCCTGCTCCCGTCCCGTCCGAACCTGCCTCCGACGGCCCACTCGAACCCAATGCACAGACTGCTGAAGACGGAGACGCCTCGTGACCGCGGCCACCTACCAGTACGTCGACCTGCCCGATGCGTCCGTGGTCACCACCCGTGCCCTGCTCACCGCCCGGGAGAACATCTCCGACACCGTCGCCGCCCGCGCCATGATGTGCATCCACGGCGGCGCCGGCTTCGGCAAGACCCTCGCCGTCAACATCTGCCTGCGGGGACTCGAGCCTCACGAGGACGTCCGCAAGATCACTTTCCGGGCCCGTCCCACCGCCCGTGCGGTGCGCTACGAGCTGTTCACCGCGCTCGACCTGGCCGGTGAACCGCCGCGTCATCCCAGTGAGTTCGACCGCCTGCTGAAGACGGCCCTGGCTGAACGTCCCCGCACCTTCCTCGTGGACGAGGCCCAGTGGCTCAACGGGGAGGCATTCGAGTACTTCCGCTATCTGTGGGACGAACCCTCAACCCAGCTCGCGATCATCTTCGTCGGCGGGGAGGGCTGCCACACCGTGCTGCGCCGTGAACCGATGCTGTCCTCCCGCATCTTCATCTGGCAGCACTTCACCCGCCTCACCCCCAGCGAGGTCCTGGAGGCCATCCCGCTGTTTCATCCGGTCTGGGTCGACGCCGACCCCGATGACATCACGTTCGCCGACCAGCACGCCGCGCACGGCAATTTCCGCGCCTGGGCCCAGTTGACTGCCCACACCCGCACTGCCCTGGCCCGCACCGGCCGCCCCGGGTGGATCAGGAGCTGCTGCGCTGGGCCTTCAGCCGCCTCGCCTGACCACCACGTCACCATGCCGCCAGCCGTGCCACCGTCCGTCGCCGTGGTCCTCGACCCGGGCGACGACGCGATCCACACGCACACCGCCCTGGCCGCCCACCATCCGCCGTCCGGCCGGATCACCCTGCACCCCGGCCCGGGCACCACCAGCGAAACCGGCCTCGCCCACGACCTTCTGGCCGCTCTGGGCAAACCGCCCCTGCTCCCGGGCCGTTTCCCCGCCGGCCGTCAGCCCGCCTGGGAAGCCGCCACCGCCTGGATCAACGCCCTGCCCGTGAACCGGCTGACCGTCCTGCGCGCCCACCGCCTCACCGCCCGCCGCACGATGCGCCTCCTGGAGCTGCGCGCCCTGACCGGCATTCACCTGACCCTGGTCTGCCACCGCCCTCACCTGCCCGCCGCCCTGCACCAGGCCCTGCAGACGGCCGACTTCGCCATCACCGCCGACTTCCAGGCCGCCCGCCGCCACTACTACGGCACAACCGCTCCCGTACCCCGGCCTGCGGAGGAGCCCGCCCGGCCGGCCAACCGGTGGCTCACCCTGCCCGCACTGGACCGCCTGGTCTCCTACGACAGCCCTGCCCCCTGTACCGCCCCGTGCGTACCGCCGCCGATCACCTTCCGGCACCGCCCGCCACCGACACCCCTCACCGAGCAGGCAGTACAGGAAGTCGCCCGACGCCTCTCCACCGTGACCGCCCACCCCCGCCTGGCCGCCGCCCTCGCCGCCGCCCTCTTTACCGGCGCATCCATCCAGCAGCTCGCCACCGCCCGCCCCGGCGACTACGACGCCGCCGCGGCCACCCTGGCCCTGCACGACCGGACCCGCTACACCGACGGCTGCGCCTCGCACCGGGTGCCGCCGTGGGCACGCGTCTCCCTGAAGGCCGCCGTGTCCTTCGCTCAGCTCGCGCCCGGCCAGGACCAGCATCTGCTGGCCGGCCCCCACGACCGCGTCCACCTGCTGCGCATGGCGGAGGCGGCCAGGCTCCGCCCGCCGCAGCCGCCTGTCGGTCAGCGCACCGGCCCTGTCGGCCGCATCCAGTGGGACTGGCGCGAACGAAAGGAAGCACAGTGCTACGACACGATGCTGACACGGCACCAGATGCCGCCCTCGCTCTGAGCTCGAACCCGCGTGCACGTCAGTCGATGGAGAAAACGGCGAACTCCACGTCGGTGAAGGCGATTCCGAGCCCATGGGCACGCAGGCCTCCGTCCCGGAAGTAGGCATGCCCCAAAGCACGGGCGAGGATCACCATCTGCTGCTGCTCACCCCCGCCGGCGTCCCGGGCGGCGAACAGCTCGCGGGCCACTTCTCCCGACAGGTACTGGGTGATCAGCCGTACCCGCGGATCGTCCGACGAGCCTGCCGGAGCGGCGAAACCGAACCGCGCCCTGGTGTGGAAGACAAACCCGTCGGCCTCGGCCCGGGCCCGTCGGCGGGCGCGCACCAGGGGCTGCCACCGTGCCCTGACGGCCTCATCGATCAACCCCGCATGCACAGCACTTGGACGGCGACGCATTCCCGGCCGGGTCGTGACCCACCTTTGTACCGTGCGCTGGGAGATCCCCAGGAGGACAGCCATGTTCTTCGTGGAGCCCTTCTGCGCCCTGAGCAGGAAACGCACAGCGGCGTCACCAGTAGGCACCGGACGGCTCAGCAGCGCTCGCTCAAGCCCTTTGACGATCTCTCCCATGTCCTCCCCCCGAGCCGTTCTGCCGCCGCACAGCGGCCGTCTGCTCCCTCAGGTCTTTCACACTGGCCCGTTGCCTTTGGCCAGTTCCGGCGTACGCGAGACATCCCTGCGGGTCCTCGGCTACTGACTCTGCTGTCCTATCTCGAGCCTGAGCTCGTCTCACTGAACCTGATCGCCGCTCCGTAGGGTTCGCGCGGCACCCAGCTGGTCGAGCAGCGTCCGTCTTTAAGAAAAGCTAGCTAACTTCTACTAGGTTTCTATAGTCTTCTCCTCGTGAACTCCTACAGCGAGGACCTCGCCAGCGTCGAGCGTGAACTCCGTGAAGCCGAACTCGAGCGTGACCGACTCGGAGCTCATATCGAGGGGCTCAAGGCCAAGCGGGACGCCTTCAAGAAGCTGAGTGCAGCGGTGTCCGAGCCGGGGTCGGCGGTCCAAGACCTCACCAAGGCGGATGCCATCGTCAAGATCCTCAGGGCGTCGCCTCAGCCCATGTCTCTCGGTGATATTGCGGATGCTTTGACCGCCGGGGGCAAGCAAGCCAACCGCAACGGCGTCTCCGTCTACATAGACGGTCTGCTTAAGGCCGGCCGCGTCGTCCGTGTTGCCCGGAACCAGTACCGCGACGCCTGACAACTTCACTGAGGTGCGCCCATAGTTCGGTGAGCGACACCCGGCACTGGGCCGACGCCGCCCAGCTGCCGCCGGCAGACCTCGCGCGGATGCTGGGCACCTATGCGGCCCGGGTGATGACGCCGCGCGGCTCCACCGCCGTCACGGGCCTGGAGCTGATGACCGCGCTGCATCGGCCGACCCGCGCCTCCGAGCCGGACGCGACGGGTAGGCGGCATTCCGAGCACAACCCCGGTTCGCTGGGCAAGGACCCGGTGGACTGCGCGCCGTGCGAGGCCCCCGACGGGCACCCACAGCTGAAGGATCTGCCGCGCTTCCACCGCCGCACCCGGCCGAGGTCCTGGTGGAGGAGGCGTACGACTGGGCACGGCCGCTCACCGACGCCGAATGCACCCTTCGGCACCTGGTGGGCGTCGACGTGAACATGGCCTTCGCCGCCGGCGCCAACGGCCTCCTGGTCGGCCTCGGTGCGCCGTCGTACATCAAAGCGCCGGTGTTCGACGCGAAGTTGCCCGGTGCGTGGCTGGTCGACCTTTCCCACGTCGACCTGTTGAGGGTGAAGGTCGCCAAGGACAAGTGGGCGGACCTGGACGCTGACCTGCTGCCTAGCCCGTTCACGCCGAAGGGTGAGCGCCCGACGGTGGTGGCCTGGTACGCCACGCCGGCCGTGGCGTACGCGGTGGAGCTCGGCTACGACGTCACGCCGATCGAGGCGTGGGTGCGCTACGACAACGGCCGTTACCTGGACGGCTGGTACAACCGGCTGCGCGACGCCTACCTCGCCACGATGGCCGACATCGGCGTGCACGCGGACATGCCGCCGGCCGACTTCCTCGCGGCGATGGACGGCTACCGGCAGCGTGACCCGCAGCTGGCGATCGTGGTGTCGGCGATCAAGGCGACCGTGAAGGACGGTATCGGCAAGCTGCGCGAGCGCCCTCGCGGGGAGGGCTGGAAGCCCGGGCAGCCGTGGCGGGCCCTTGCCCGGCCCACCTGGCGCCCGGACATCCGCGTCTCAGGTGCGGGAGCGGCAGCTGGACTTCGGGGACGTTGAGGTACTTGGCCATCCTCGTGGCGGTGCCCCGGGCTGCCACCGGAGCCCGGGGCACTGACCGTTACCTGCCTCGGATTGAGGTGATGAGGTTGATGAGGGCGGCCATCAAGGACGTGGTGCCGCTGATGATCGCGGCGATCTCGCTGGTGTTCATGGGGGCCTTTCGGGTGCCGGGGCCCGGCCCGGCCCGGAGCCGGGCGGGCGGTCGGCTCGGCCCATAACCAGCAGTCGCTGCCCGGCTCCATGATGCACGTCCCTTCATGAAGCCGCCTATCGCCCAGGAGGGTTATCGGCGCAGGGCCCAGGTCATGACGCGGGCGAGGCCCCAGGCGGCGCCGGCGGCGGGGAACAGCGGGAGGGCCGCGGCGAGGTTGCCGAGCAGGATCAACACGACGGCGATGCCGAAAACGATCGTGCCGATCACGGTGAAGACGTAGAAGGCGATGCGCGGCGCGACCCGGGCGGCCTTCTCCCGCAGCTGGCGGCGGCGGTGGGCGCGGCGCAGGTGGGCGACTTGGCGTACGCGTCCCCGTGCGGCCCGCACGTCGTTCTTCTTGACGTCGAGGTCGGCCTCCATCGCGGAGAGCAGCGCGGAGAACGCCTCCGTCACGTCGTGGGCGTCGAGGCCGGTGTCCACCGTGGCGAGGAGCGCGGCAATGGCGTCGGTGACCTCGTCGTCCTCCTTGGTGTCGACGGCCGTCTTCAGCGCGGCGAGCCGCATGTCGAAGCCGGTCTCGATGACCTCGATCCGGTGGGCGGGGGAGGCGCTCATGATGGTGCTCCTGTGCTCGGTTTCGTCCTACGCCCGATACGACGAAGGGCCGGGACCCGACTGTGAAGTCGCAGGTCCCGGCCCGTACGGCGATCGTCTAACGGAAGCGTCCTACCATGCGCGCTCCTCTCGACGTGGCATCAGGTCGCATGCTGCTAAGCCCTCTTGGGCTCCGACGTAACGGGTGTACGGGCGGGCTGTGACCTGCGCGGGGTAAGCCCCGCCGACTGCGGAGCCTTGAGGGTCGGGTCGTCCCACACTGCTACGGGAGTGCGGGCGGCCCGAATGCGCCTGACGATGCTGGCGATGAACGACGTCACGGCAGTGACGACGATCGAGACGATGAACAAGATGCGGTTGAGCACGGGGTTGGTCTCCTTCTCGATGGGCTTGTAATCCGTGGTCACGTTCTTGGTCGTGCTTCTGTCCTTCTTGGTCGTGGGGTTCAGGGCGATCGGCGATAGCCCCACTCGGGCCAGCCGATGAACGCGGAGGGGATCGGACCGATCCGCGCCATCCGTTGGCCCGCGAAGGGATACCCCCAGGCCCTAGTCCTGCAGGTGCTCACGCAGGCGCTGACGCACCTTTTCGTCCTTGAGGGCGGCCTGCGCCAGGGACAGGTCCTTGCGTACCGAGGTGACCTTGATGCCCAGCATCTCGGCGATCTCGGCGTTCTCGAACTTGCCGACGTGACGCAGCACGTAGGCCTCGTGCTGCCGCTCGGGCAGCACCTCACTCAGGACGGCCCGGACGCGGAGGTACCCCTCCGTCGCCTCGACGACATCCGGGTCCGTCCACTTCTCCGGCACGGCGCCGTGCTTCTCCAGCGCACGCGCCTCCGCATGAATACGGCGCAGTTCGTCCACGGCCCGCCTGGAGAGAATGGTGGCGATGAACCCGCTGGGGTTCGTGATGACCTTCGGGTACGTGGGGAGGGTTTTGACGATCTGCTCGATGCCGATCTGCAGGACGTCCTCGCCGTGGTGGTACGACACGATGCGCCTGGTGAGCGCGAGCCAGTGCGACCTGTGCGTGACGAGGAGCTCCATGACCGCCTCCTTCGCCTCCTCTGCGGTCATGGCGCGTTTCTTGGCACGGTTCTGGAACAGCTCGGGGATCACTCGCGCCCGCTTACGCGGTCGCCCTGACCCTGCGACTGACTCGGTCACGTTGTTCTTCTCCATCGATCTTCTGGTGACGCCGCCACACCGACCGAGCGCCACCGGGCCGCTACTGCCCCTACCAACCACGACGTCGTGGCTGCGGCACGAAGTGTGAACTGGCAGGTCACAGCGGGAGCTTCCGGGCACGCTGCGCACCAGCTCATGCGCCTGGACGGCCGGATACGCGTCGGCGGGCCGGGACGAAGGCCACTGGCCCGCCGCCCCCGTGTCTCACGTCAGGGCCGGGACCAGGACGGCCAGCAGCGCGATGAAGAGCGTCATGACACTGAAGAACACGAAGCTGCCGCGGCCGATGGCCGTGGAGACCGGTGCTCCTCCCTCGCGGGCGACGTTGTATCCGATCAGGCCTGCGATGGCGGAGACCGCGGCGAGGGTGACCAGTGCCAGAAGCAGGGTCAGGAGGTTCTGCGTGCTCACGCCGCACCCCGCTGGTTCTGCCGACGGGTGACGGCCTTGGTGTGCAGCTGTTCCGGGATCCAGATCCGCTTCTCCCGGGCCGCCTGGTACAGGACCGTCCGGAAGCGCGACCTGCGCTGGCGGGCGGCGGCGGGGGAGAGCTTCAACCGCTCGGCGATCTCAGCGTCGGGAAAGCCCATGACCGTCAGACGTACGACCGCCTGCGTGTGCGGCGCCTGCTCATCGAGGATGTCCTCGAAGTCCGTACTGAACACCTCCGAGTCGATCTCGTAGCTGGCGGCCTCGAGCAGTCCGCCGATGCCGGCTTCGTTCGCGGCGTCCTCGGTGAAGTCGTACACGGCATGCAGATGGGCCCAGTGGACCCGCTGCCTGGCCCATCTCACGTACGCGCGCCGGAACACCCACACGCACTGGCCGATGAAGTACGACATCAGGCTGCAGGCGCCGCGGGGTCCGTGGTGGTCGGCCTTCCAGCCCTGTCCACGCTGCAGGTCGCGATGGAACTTACGTGTCGCTTCGGTGAGGACGTCGACCATGATGATGTCCCGCTCGAGAGGGCTGCTGCGCAGCAGGCTCATGTCGTCCTCGTGGACGAAGAACTTCCAGCCCCGCTTCTTGCACTGCCTCACGGCAAGCCGGGCAAGCGTGCCCTCGCGGAGCATGCCGAGCAGGCGCGGCTCGGCCTCCCGGATCAGCTCGATCTCGAACACCTCGTAGGCCAGCCCTTCGAAGCCGCAGCTGGCCAGCTCCTCGATCCGCGCGGCGTCCTGCCCGATCCGGGCCGTGTGCTCCCCGCCCAGCACCGCGTCGATGGTCTCGAAGATCTCTACATCTACGCTCACGGCATAAACCCCCTCGTCCTGGCCTGCTTCAGACCTCCACCGGTTGCTTTAAATGCGCGCGATGAAGCTGCGAAGCAGATCGCTTGTTGTACGGGGTTGTGTGCAGGCGAAGTTGGTGAACGTGACACACCAGCTGAAAATCTTTTTTCGCGAGGCTCAAATACGAGCTTGCGGGCCCGTTATTGCTGCACGGACCCGCAACCGAAACCCACTATCCGGCCATGGGCCGGGCGCCCCTGTGTCCCCATCCTGAGGGGCCAGAGCCGCGCCTCACCTGCAGGCGGGCTCGCTCACGCCCACTGGATGCCCAGCTTGCGCAGCGCGTCCAGCTGCTCCTCCGTGAGCTTCTCCCGCCTGGCCCGGGTGTTGGAGACCCATACGCCCAGCTTCACGGTCACCGGCTCCGCCTCGCCGGCGACCGCGATCTCTTCGCTGTGGCCGCGGGGCACCGGCTTCTGGCCCTCCCGTTTGATCCACTGCGCGAGGGCTGCCATGCCTCGCTGGAACGCCTGTTGCGCCTTGCTCGGGCCCTTCGCCGCCGTACGGCCGGCCGCTGCTGCGGGGGCGGCAGTCGGTGCCACGAGCGGTGCGATGCCCAGTGTGGTGAGCCGTTCCTGTTGGTTGGTGGGTAGCTGGGCCCAGGTGCCCGGCTGCTTCTGCTGCTGGAGCCACTTGCCGATGTCGTCGCCGTCCATCAGCACGCCGGGTGCGATGTCGGGGAGTTGGCCGTCGGCGTCGACGAGGTCGGCGAGGACGCGGTAGTGGCGTTGCCAGTCCAGTGGCCACGGGCAGTCCCAGTCCGGGTCGATCTCGGTCAGCTGCGCCGCGCGCCGGCGGCCCGCTCCGGGTCCTTGCCCAGGCCGTTCTTCGCGCCCTTGCGCCGGAGGTTGGCCATGTGCTGCCCGACGGGCACCATCGCCTCGCCTTCGCCCCACAACTGATCCTGGCGCGGGGCGAGGTGTCCGGTGGCCCGCCGGTAGGACCGGAGCGCGGCGAGCTTGTTCTCCCACGCCTCCTCGCCCGGCTCCCAGACCATCCCGGCCTCTGGCGCGTTCAGGAGGACCTTGCGCCGCTCCTCCAGCTCACCGGCCCGCAAGGCCTTGCGCTGCTGGTGCACCCACCGCCCAAGCGGAAACGCCTTCGTCGCGCCGACTTCGACCTCGACGTCGTAGGGCACGGCGTAGAGGCCGGTGATCTGATTCTCCGCCCGCCAGCGGATCAGGGCCTGGTAGCCCTCGAGCCATACCAGGGATTCGGGCCGGTAGACCCGGGTGCGCAGGAACGCCGCGATGGTCGCGGCGTCGCGCGGGCTGGAGAAGTGCAGCAGGGCCGATTCTGCCGCGGCGTCGGTTTCGTTCTGCTCTTGGTCCTCGCCGTCGCTCGCGCCGCCGGCCCCGATGATCCGCCCGTCCTCGTCGCGCTGGAGGTGGACCTGGCGCTTGCCGCTGGTGAGGGCGCGGGAGGCGAGCTGCTCGACCAGGCGTTCATCGTGGCTGCGCAGGCCCTGGAGCACGGCCACGAGCGGCTTGAAGCTGGCGGAGGCGACCATGTTGGTGGGGTCTTCGCCGGGCTCGAGGAACACCGGCACGATGATCCTGGCGACCTTGGTGCTGCCGTCTTTGTTGAGCCGGAGGGCGCGGCCGATGTTCTGCACGATCTCGACCTGGGAGCCGCGGGTGTCGGCGAAGCAGACGGCTTCGACGCCCCGTTCGCCGGTGATGTCGACGCCTTCTCCGAGCACGCGAACGCTGGCGAGGAAGGCGCGGTGGACTCGGCGCCCGGCTGCGTCGATGCCGCCTGCGAACTGCCTGATGACCTCGCGCCGCTCGGTCACGAGGTGGTCCCCGCACAGCCACGCCGACCACACCCGGTCCGGCGGCACGTGGCGGCCGGCCTCGAGTTCGTAGAACTCCGCGTTGATGGAGGACTTCGGCAGCTTGTCGGCGGCGGCCAGGTCGTCGTCGGTGGCGTCGTTCATGTACAGCTCGGCAGCCGTCGCCGGGAGCTTCTCCGCGAACGCGGCGGCCTCTTCCACCTTCTGGTGGAACGTCATGACGGTCTTGAGGTTCCACTTCGCCGCGTGTTCCAGGAGCGCGGTCTGCAGGAGCGCCAGACGCCGGCCGCGCCGGGCTTCCTCGGACTCCCCGACGACGGGGGAGGGTCGCGGATCTCCAGGACGTCGATCTCGAACCCGGCGAGGATCTCC